>JANNQN010000341.1:0-19206 GCA_031400775.1 Planctomycetia bacterium
GACAGCCCGTGCGGCAAGCTCTCGCCGGGAAATACCAACGTGATGATCTTGTGGCCGCTGAAGCGATCGATGATCCCGCTCAATGAGCCGTCGTAAACGATCTGACCGTGCGCGATGATGACCACGCGGCGGCACTGCGCGGCCACATCCTTCATATAGTGGCTCGTCAGCAGCACCGTCATCTTCCGCTGCTGCTGGTAGTGGCGCAGGAACGCCTGGATGTTGTGCTGCGCCACCACGTCCAAGCCGATCGTCGGCTCGTCCAGAAACAGCACCTCGGGCGAGTGCAGCAGGGCCGCAATCAATTCCATCTTCATCCGTTCGCCCAGCGACAACTCCCGCACCGGCTGGGTGAGCAGCTTGCGGACTTCGAGCAGATCGACCAGCTCATCGCGCCGGCGGTCGAATTGCGCCGCGTCGATGCAGTAGATTTGCTGGTGCAGGCGAAACGACTCTTGCGCGGGCAGGTCCCACCACAGCTGATTCTTCTGCCCCATCACCAGGGCGAAGCGGCGGCGATAGGCATTTTCGCGCCGCCAGGGCACGTATCCCATCACGCGGGCCGTGCCGCGCGTCGGATTGATCACGCCCGAGAGCAGCTTGAGCGTGGTGGTCTTACCGGCGCCGTTGGGACCGAGAAAGGCGACGAACTCACCGGCTTCGACCGTCAAGTCGATGCCGCGCACCGCGGGCACGTCGCGATACGAGCGGCGGAACAGTCCGCGCACCGAAGCCAGCAGCCCCTCCTGTTTTTGATAGATGCGGTAGGACTTCGCCAGGCCTTCGATTTCGATGATCGCCATAAGTGACAGGATTATAGGGTGGGGCGCGTGGCGAGCAAGGCGACCTCCCCAATGCAGTGGTCTGAATCAGACCGCCCTTGTCGCTCTCAAGCGAATGGATCGGCCGCGGATGAATGCTGAAATTCCTATCACCACAACTGCGATGGCAGCTATCACGGGCCAGAATCGACGTCGCGAATTCTCCTGCTTCACGCCGAAACTCGCGAGCGTAAACTCATCAGCGGGAACGGTCTCCTTCACGAAACTGATGTCGACAAAACGTTTATCCCCGAAACGCGTCCGCTCCACGCCGCGTTCCCTCCAATACGACACGCCCACCACGATCGGAATGCCATCGATTTTCTCGCCATAATCAACGCGCACGCGAGCGCTATGGACAAACGGCACTGATTCGCTGCCGATCGATAAATCGTATTCTCGAATGGCCCAACCATCACTGGGCAGCAGATCGACCCATCCATAATTGAGGATCTTCCCATCATCTGGATCGATGAAGGAGCTCTTCCACTCGATTCTGACCGAGGACTCCGGACCGGTGTTCTTCATTTCCGCGCGCGTGATCGCGAATTGCGATTCTTGCATCAACTCCGTGAGCGGCTGCCGCGCGATACAAAACGGGGCGAAGGCCGGGACCATATTGTTCCTCAGCATCCGCAGGGCCTCATCCTGGCTCAAGACCATGTCCAGAATGTACGTGTCGGTACGCGGGAATTGTTTAAGAAAAAATGCGCCCTCGCGGCCATTCAAGAGCGCATTTGAGCGGCCAACCTGTTCCGCGACTGGGGACTCCAATCCGGTCACGATCTGACGAAAGTGCTCGCGATTGCTTGCATAATCGAGTCGAGAATTCAAGGGCTGTTCTTGCTGTGTCGTCCGTTCTTCCGTCGCCGCCATGCGACATGACGAGTAAAAGTCCTGCAAGCGGCGCGCGGCCGCCGGATACTCTTGCTGGAATTGCCGCAGGGTGGCCTCATCCGCAGCTACGGGATGGGGCGCGCCGAAAATCAATACCGCGATCGTAAAACAGCGACACCAGTGGCGTATCCCACGGCACGTGAAATCCGTCGAGCGCCAAGGAATGCGCAAGCGGCGGCAAACGCGTGCGTTCCACACAACCGGCGCTTCTTTCTCGATATAGGCCGAGCGCTCGTCTCACAACGCGCGCGGAGTCGAACCTTCGGCAAGCACTCTAGCGCGGACCGTCAGCTTGGTCTTTTGACCCGTCCGCGATCCATTGAAGTACACCCACGCGGACTCCTCGAGTGACTTGCCCGCTTCCGTCTCGGTCGTTCGTAGCGAGACGGAAATCGTGCGCGATTCGCCGGCCGGTATGTGACAAGGCAAATCTTCGACAACCGTGCAGCGGCAACCTACGCTGGCGCCGAGGAGCATTATGGGCACCCCTGAAAGGTTCTTGAACGTGAATGGACCTCTCGCTCGCCCTCCCGCGGTGATATCGCCCAGAAACATGGATTGTGGTTCGACGACCAGGTCGTCTCCGAGCAATCGAGCACGAATTTCGGGAAACGGCCGAGCGCTCGAAAAGGCTATTAGCAGTGCCAGGAACAGAGCCATGCCACCGAGCAACAAGCCAACGATAGGGCGAAGCCGCGAACCAGTGGGACGGGCAACCTCAGCGGTGCTCTCGGTGACCACGCCTGGAGCATTCATCGCAGTTGTTCTCACCTCGATGTTGAGGCGGGCGCGTCATCAGCCCCCCGGTTGCCGCGCAGGCACTGGATGGCATGGACGCTTGGCGTACCCTCCAGACGAATTGTGTGTTCAATTCATAGCATTGTCAACATTTGCCCGCTTGAGCGACTCGCCTATGTCTGAGCGCGGGGCGCCTTATGCCGACCGACCAGCGGAATAGCGATTAACACGACGACGCCCGTCCTCCCGAGTCGCGTTGTCCGCTTGCGGCGGGTGCGTTATAATCCCCGCGCCGTCGTTTTCGTCAGTTCGCTCGCGATAGCACCAGGAGGCTGAGCCACGCAAGGCGCACGCATTGGAATCGGGCACGATACGCACCGACTGGTGCCCGGTGGACCGCTACGGCTGGGCGGAATCGACATTCCGTTCGACGCGCATGCGGCGGGCCACAGCGATGCCGATGCGCTATTGCACGCCCTGACCGACGCGCTGCTGGGAGCCGCCGCCGCAGGGGACATCGGCGAGATGTTCTCGGACACCGATCCGGCCAACCGCGGCCGCGACTCGGGCGAGATGCTGCGAGCGGCCTGGCGCAAAGTGGCCGCCCTGGGTTTTCGCATCGTGAACGTCGACTGCATCGTGTTTGTCGAACAACCGAAGCTGTCGCCCTACAAGGACAGCATGCGCCGCCGGATCGCCGAGCTACTGGAGGTTTCGCCCGATCAGGTGGGAGTGAAAGCCAAGACGGGCGAGGCCGTCGGACCCGTGGGGCGACGCGAGGCGATCGCGGCCGAGTGCGTGGTGCTGCTGGAGAAGACCGCCTGAAGCGCGCCACGATCACTAAACTGCCCGCCCGCTGTGCCGGCCTTGTTACCCGGGATCTGAATCGAAAAGGACCGAGATGCTGACTGCCAAAAATCCCACTCCCGCCGTCACCAAAAGCGAGCCTCGGATGACGATTCGCGTCTTCAACACGCTGTCGAAGAACAAGGAGCCGTTCGAACCGGTCAAGCCTCCGCACGTCGGCATCTATCTCTGCGGACCCACGGTGTACAAGCCCAGCCACATCGGCCACATGGTCGGGCCGGTCATCTTCGACGCCGTCAAACGCTATCTGACCTACTCCGGCTACAAGGTGACGCTGGTCATCAACATCACCGACGTCGACGACAAGCTGATCAACGAATCGAAAACTCGTAATCTCACGATGGCCGATCTGGCCGATGAGATGACGGCCGACTACATGCGGAACCTGTCCACGATGGGCGTCGACACCGTCGATCATTTTCCCCGCGCCACCGACAACATCGAAGAAATCATCGCCATCACGGGCGACTTGATCGCCAAGGGTTTTGCGTACGAGTCGGAAGGGGACGTCTATTTCGACGTGGCCCGCGACCCGCAGTATGGCAAGCTCAGCAATCGCGACGTGGCTAGCATGCTGGGCGAAGGGGGCGAGATGGCCCAGCGCAAACGTTCGCCGGCCGACTTCGCCTTGTGGAAAAGCGCCAAGCCGGGCGAACCCTTCTGGGACAGCCCCTGGGGCAAGGGCCGGCCGGGCTGGCACATCGAGTGCTCGGCCATGAGCCGGCGCATCCTGGGCGAGACGTTCGACATCCACGGCGGCGGACTGGACCTGGTGTTTCCGCATCACGAAAACGAGATCGCGCAAAGCGAATGCTGCCACGGCAAACCGCAGGCGAAATACTGGATGCACAACGGCCTGATGCAGGCTTCCAACGAAGTTGGCAAAGTCGGCGGCCGCGCCACGCGCGAGGCCGCGGACGGCGATCAACAGGCCCAGGAGACCGGCAAGCTCGGCAAGTCCAAAGGGGCCGCTCCCTTCACCGATCTGCTCAAGCGCCATGCGCCCGAGACCATTCGCTTCTTCCTGCTCTCGACGCACTATCGCCGGCCAATCGATTTCAGCGAAGGCCGCATCGAGGAAGTCGGCACGGGTCTCGACCAGTTTTACCGCTTCTTCAAGCGCTACGAGCGGATCGCCGGCCAAAGCTTCTACGACATTCCCTACCCGCGCACTCGGGCTGAAGGCGACTTCGACGCGCCTGCCGGCGGCACGCTGGCCCAGATCGCCGAGCACCGCGGCCGTTTTTTGGACGCGATGGATGACGATTTCAACACGGGCGGCGCTGTCGGCGATATGTTCGAGTTGGTGCGCCTGCTTAACAAGTATGCCGACGAAGAGAAGCTGGAGAACCGCCAGCCCGACGCGGCACAGTTGGCCACGCTCGGCCAAGGCGCCCGTACGCTGCGCGAGCTTGGCGCGACGCTTGGACTATTTCGCGAGGCCCCGGCCAATCCGGCTGGCGGCGACGATCAACTGGCCGGAGGCTTGATGGCCCTGATCATCGAGCTGCGCGCCGCCGCCCGTGCGAAGAAAGATTTTGCCACCGCCGACCGCATTCGCCAGGCGCTGGGCGAAGTGGGGATCACGCTTGAGGACCGGCCGGGCGGCACCGAGTGGACCGTCAAATGACCGCCCCGCCGCTGCGCATCTTGGGCATCGACCCCGGGCTGAACATCACCGGATACGGGGTGCTCGAAATCGTGGCCGGCAAGATAAAGCTGTGCGAGGCGGGCGTCGTCCGCGGACGCAGTCAGGGTTCGCTATCGGCGCGGCTGGCTGAAATCCACTCCGGAGTCGCCGAGGTGATCGTTTCGTTCGCGCCGGCCACGATGGCCATCGAGCAGCTCTATTCGCACTACAAGCATCCGCGCACCGCGATCTTGATGGGACACGCACGCGGCGTGATCTGCCTGGCCGCCTCGCAAGCCGGCGTCGGCGTCGAACATTACTCGGCCACGCAGATCAAGAAGGTGCTGACCGGCAACGGACATTCACCCAAGGGCCAGATCCAACTCGCGATCCGCCGCGAGCTGAACCTGCTCGAAACGCCCGAGCCGGCCGACGTCGCCGACGCACTGGCCGTGGCCCTGTGTCATCACTACCTGCACGCGCGACAACTCCTGGCCCGGCAGAAGCCGGCTTGAGTCTGTTCCAGCAAGTCGCGCGACGAAGCACTCCGTTGAAGACGATGCACTCCGTTGAAAAGGACGCCCACCATTGATCACCAAAGTCACGGGCCAATTGTTGTCGCTGGCCGAAGACACCCTGACGCTGGGCGTGGGGGCGTTTGAGTACGAGATCCTGATTCCCGAGTTCTCGCGCCGGCAACTGCAAACGGCACTGGGTCAGGAAGTCCGGCTGCACACGATCGAATACTTGGAAGGCAATCCCATGCAAGGCCGATTGACTCCGCGGCTGGTCGGTTTCCTGACCGAGATCGAGCGCGAATTCTTCGAGCTGTTCTGCTCGGTGGACGGCGTGGGGGTGAAGAAAGCCTTGCGGGCCATGGTCCGGCCAGTGCGTGAAGTGGCGAGGGCAATCGAAGAACAGGACACGAAGTCGCTTTCTGGGCTGCCGGGCGTTGGGCCAGCCACGGCGGAGCGCATCGTGGCCAAGCTGCGCCGCAAGGTTCCAAAATTCGCGCTCATGGCGGCCCGCGAGGAGCCGAGCGACTCGGAAGTCGAGTTGGACGTTGTCAGCGAGACGTTCGAGGTCCTGCGCAAGCTGGGCCATTCCGAAGGTGACGCCCGGCGACTGGTCGAGACGGCGCTGGTGCAAAAGAAGAAGTTCAAGGACGTGCAGGAACTGCTGGCGGCCATCTATCAGCAGAGTCAGCGCTAGCGCTCTTGGCCCCAGGCCCAGCCGTGAGCAGCCCTGCCCTGCCCCGCCCCGCTCGGCTACGCTATATTGCACGGGTTCGCACCTTCACCCGCGAGGACCTCGGCCGTGCGCGAGCCGGTTATCTCTAGCGCTTCGACGCCCGTCAGCGACGACGACCGCGATTTGCGCCCGCAGCACATGCGGGATATGGTCGGGCAGCGCGAGGTGTTCGCGCGGCTGGAGATCGCGGTCGATTCGGCCCGCAAGCGGGGGGATACGCTGGGGCACATTCTGTTCGACGGTCCGCCGGGCCTGGGCAAGACCACGTTTGCCACCTGCATTCCGCGCGATCTGGGCGTTTCGTTTCAGATCGCCAGCGGCGCTGTGCTGCAGGCTCCCAAGGATTTGATTCCCTATCTGACCAACGCCGAGGAGGGCTCGGTGTTGTTCATCGATGAAATTCATCGCTTGCCCAAGGCGGTCGAGGAATTCCTCTACCCGGCGATGGAGGATTTTCGCATCGACATCTTGCTGGGGGATGGCATCAACGCGCGGACGATCAACATGTCGCTGCGGCCGTTCACGCTGATCGGCGCCACGACGCGGGCCGGCTTGCTGTCGGCGCCGCTTCGAGATCGCTTTCACATGCGCGAGCACTTGGATTTTTACAGCGTCGACGAGCTGACCGAGATCGCTTCGCGTAGCGCCGTGAAATTTCAGTTGAAGATGAGTGCCGACGCGGCCCACGAGATCGCCACCCGCAGCCGAGGCACCCCGCGGCTGGCGAATAACCGTCTCCGTTGGGTGCGAGATTACGTCACTAGCAAAGCCGACGGCAAGGTGACGCTCGAGCTGGCGCACGCCGCGCTCGACATGCAAGGCATCGATGCAATGGGACTCGACGGTCAGGACCGCAAATACCTGGAGACGATCGTGCGGGTTTTTCACGGCGGCCCGGTGGGCGTCGAAGCCGTGGCGCACACGCTCAACCTGGCGCCGGACACACTCGTCGACGAGGTCGAACCCTATCTGCTGCGGAGCGGCCTGTTGATTCGCACGCCGCGCGGCCGCCGGGTCACGGCCGCGGGGCACAATCATTTGGGAATGGTTCCGCGCGATCCGCCGGATCCGCAACGGGCATTATTTGGCTGATTTTTCGAGCGCGAAACGCGCGCTTGAAAACCGACTGACCGGACGGTAGCTAAATGGTTGTCTAAACGGGCTTTGCCGCAAAAAATCTTCCAAGAATTTGCTTGCGGAAACTCGTGCAAATGCACTACCATGCATTTCACGCGAAGGGACTCATATCGCTAATTTCTAAGTGGTTATCGTTTCGCCTATCTTCGACAAGTCCGGTCGGTTCTCGACTGCAATAAATCTGGCGGCTGGTGGCGAATTCACAGGGAGCCCGGCCGCGCTTTCTCGAAGATCATGGCTCTCGAGAGGGAGGGGCTAAAAGTGGCACTGACCCAGGCTACTTTCAATCGCCTTGTCACCGATCATGGCCCTGCGCTTTATCGCATGGCGTACCGCATGATGGGAGACAGGCACGAAGCTGAGGACATTGTTCAGGAGACGTACCGCTCGGCGTGGACCAGCCGACGGGGTTACGAATCGGGGCACAGCCAACGGGCCTGGCTAGCTTCGATTTTGCGTCGCCGTGTCGTCGATCGTTGGCGAAGGCACACACTGCCCGGGCCGACGGGTGGCGACTTTACTGTCGACGTTGAGGTCAACGGCGCCGACCCTATGGCGAACGAGTATACGGACGAGATGCAAAACGCCCTACAACGGCTTCCCATCGAACTTCGCGAATCGCTGCTGCTGGTGGTCGTCGCCGAACTGACCCACCAGGAGGCGGCCGATTTGTTGGAAGTGCCCTTGGGAACAGTCCTCTCACGTGTCAGCCGCGCGCGGCAACGCCTGCGCGAGTACTGGCTGCACGTGGCCAAGAGTACGGCCGGCTGATTGGGTCCCACGAAATCAATCCCGCGCTACCTTCATGCCCGATTTCGACGATTGGATTGACCACCAACTGCGCAATGTGCCAGTTCCGCCCGACCTGGTGTGGCGGCTGTCTGAAATTAGGCCCGAGCAGCACGACGCCAAGGCCGAGTCGCTGGCCGACACGCGGCTGGATCTCGTGCTCCGGCAAGTTCCCATCCCCAGCACCCTCGTGCCGGGGCTGATGCGAATCGCGCGGCGCCGCGGCCCTTCGCCGCTGTTGGTGCAGATGGCGCTGGCCGCCTCGGTGCTCCTCATGCTCGGCCTGGGCGCGACCGGCTACTTGAGCAGGCTCGATAGGTCGCCCAAAGCGGCGCTTGCAAAGATCGAACCAGCCAAGAACGAACCAACCACGAACACGCCGGGCAAGAAACCCGCCGCTAGTCCGAAGGTGCTCGCCAAGACGACTCCTTTAACGCGGCCCTCCACCGCCCGTCGACAACGCGATGCAATTTCCAGCAGCCAGTCGCAAAACATCGCCGCAAACCCAGACATCGCTGCAAAAAAAATCCAGCCCGTCGCGTCGCTCGCGCACGAACCGACCGAGCGTTCGCTAGAAGCACGCCAAAGCCAAGACGCGGCGCTGCCCTTTAACTTGCAAGACGTCGCTGTCGCCGGCAGCTCGCTTTGGCAAGCTCTGGAAACCCGTTTGCGCTCGCAAGCGACCTTGGGAGCCGCCGGGGCGATCGAACGATTGCCCAAGCTCGATTCGTTCGAGTCACCGGCCTCCGCGGGCGTCGCGCCGCCGCGCGTGCGCGGTTATGACCTGCTGTTTCATCTGAAATATGGCGAGCATCCGTTTGCCCCGCCCGCGGCCCATGCCGAGTTGGCGTCCAGCAAGATGCCGTTTACATTCCGAACGGCCAGCTACGATCTGGCGATGGACAACGCGCAAGCCGGTCAACTGCCGCCGGCCGAGGAAATCCGCCCGGAAGACTTTCTGGCGGCGCAGGACTATGCCCTGCCCCCGGCGCCCGAGAATGGTCTGGCGCTGCACGTGGCCGCCACGCCGTCACCGTTTGCCGAGGCGGGCTTGCATCTGCTGCAATTGGCGGTCAAAGCCGGCGGCAAGCACAGCGCCGGACGTCGTCCCGCGCGGCTGGTGGCCGCTGTCGATACGTCGTCTCGGATGGCCGGCGGAGCTCGCTGGGCGACCACCGTGCGAGCCCTGGAGAAAATCGCCGCCGACATGGGTCCGGAAGACCGGCTGACCCTGATTGGATATGCCGAGCAGCCGCGGATTCTGACCGAAGATGCCACGGCCGGCCAATTGCGAGCGATCGTGTCGACGGGTCTGCCGCAGCCTGCCGGCTCGGCCGATCTGGCAGCCGCGATTCACCTGGCCTGCGATGCGGCCCGCAAGATGCCCACGATGACCTCGCGGATCGTGATCGTCACGGCCACGAGCGGCGACGCGGGCGAAGCCACGATGGCGCGGATCGACGAGTCGCTGGGGCGACTTGCCGCGACGGGAGTTCCCTGGCAATTGGTTCGTCTCGCCGCGCCTGATCCCGAATCCCCGTTGGCGGCGCTGGCTGGGCGACACGACGGCGAGATTGTGGCCGCCGAATCGGCCGACCAGGTATACGCGGCGCTATGGCAAAAATTGACCGGCCAGTCCTCGATCGTGGCCCACGCAGTCTCTTTGAAGCTGACGCTCAACCCGCGGGTAGTGACCGGCTATCGATTGCTTGGCCACGCCTCGGCAACGCTAACTTCCGAGAACACGGCTCCGCTGGAAATCTCGCTGCACGCCAATCAGACGGCGACCGCGATGTACGAGTTGTGGATCAAGCCGGGCGCAACCTCGCCGGTCGCCACGGCCGAACTGACCTGGCGCGATCCGACCAGCTCGGAGCAGCGCCGCCTCATTCAGTCGCTGGAGAACGGGCAGATCGCTGCTTCGTTTTCCGAGGCCCCCGCCTGGTTCCAGCAAGGAATGATCGCGGCCAAGACGGCCGAAGCGCTGCGCGGCAGCTATTTCGTCTCCGGCGCGCGTCCGCTCGATCAGATTCGCGATCTGGCGGCGCAGGTCGACCGGGGCACGGCCGAGCAGCCCAATTTTCAGGCCCTGCTGCGACTGCTAGAGCAGACCCAAAAGCTGCGCTAAGGGGCATTAGCGCTGTATCGCTTGGTCGGCTTTTCCACGTTTGTGCATTGCACCTGCGCCAAGTCAAAAAACGGCCGCTGGAAACGGGTTGTGCCCGACCGCGCCAGGATATAATTTGGCTTATAGGAACAGGGCACGCGTACGGGACACCCCCCGAGCATGGCCCATTGTTGAGGTATGGGCCGGCGCATGCACGCGTCGACTCCCTTTCGCGCTTTGCCCGTTCGGTGCTGGCGCGACTGTCGCATGCTCCGAGGAACGGATGAGACGGAAATCGGCATTCCCTAGTTCGCTCCTGGCCATGGCTCTTTCGGCCGTGGGCCTGGCCGGTGGCGGCGCGCGAGGCGGCGAGCCGGTCGAACAATTCCTGGCAGCGCTGCACGAGCGCCAGTTTCACGATACGGCGATCGACTATCTCGCGTCGCTCGCCGGGCAAACGCACCTGGCCGCCGACGTCCTAGAGCGGCTGCCTTACGACGAGGCCCAGTCGCGGGTGGTGAGCGCTGCCGCCGAATCCGATCCGCCGGCGCGCGATACCCTGCTGGCCCGGGCCGAGGAGCTATACACAAAGTTCGTCACGTCGCATCCCGGTCACGACTTGGCGCCCTCGGCCAAGAATGAGCTCGCCGGCGCCCTGTTGCAACGCGGACGCATCGCGGCTCATGCCGCCGGCGGCGCCCCCGATACCAAGGGAACGGAAACGAAGGAAACCCGGCTGGCGACGGCGCGAGAACGATTCGAGCAGGCGCGGCGCCAACTTGCCGCGGCCGAGGACGACATGGTCGCCCGGCTCGACAACATGCCCAAGCTCGTCACTCCCGACGAATCGGACCTCGCCGAGCGTAAGCGGAAGCTGGGAGCGGAGCTGGTACACGTCCGACTATTGCGGGCCAGCGTCGACTACGAACTGGCGGGCACGTACGAAGCCGGCAGCCCGAAGGCCAAGAAGCATTTCCAGGACTCGGCCAAGAGTTATGCGACGCTACACGAGACCTATCGCACGCGATCGGCCGGTTTGCTGGCCCGATTGTGGGAGGGACGCTGTCACCAGCAACTGGGGCAATTCAAACAGGCCCTGGGCTGTTATCAGGAGTTGATCGACTTGCCACCTTCGCCCGACACGCTGGGTGTTCGCGCCAAGGCCACCCGCGGGGCGCTGGAATGCTGGACGCACGACAGCCAGAAGAAGTATCGCGAGGCGATCGAGTGCGGAGAGCGTTGGGAGAGCCAAGCCCCCGCCGCCGCTCCGGCCGACGCCCGCGATGCCGACTCTCTGGCGATTCGCTACCTGACGGGCCTGGCTTATCAAGCGCAATCCAAGACCCTGCCGGCTAAAGATCCCAATCGCAAAAAGCTCGCCGGCTCGGCTCGGCAATATGTCGACGCCGTTGCCCGTCAGCCGGGCGAATATCAACGTCCGGCCAAGACGATGCTGGTGGCATTGGCGGCCGGCAAGGGTCCCAAGGACACCGGCGGTCAGGGCGCCACCTTCGCCGAGGCTTATGAGCAGGGACGGCAGGAGCTCGAACAAATGCAGCAGGCCGCGGCCGACCTGACGCTGGCGCGGGGCGGCACCGACAAGGCGGCGATCGAGAAATTGGAGAAGCGCAAGCGCGAGACCACTGCCGCGGCACTCGATGCCTTGCGGCTGGCCGTGAACAAAAGCGACGCCAAGACGCCGCTCGAGGATTTGAACTCGGCCCGGTACTATCTCTGTTTTCTGGCCTGGGACATGGGACAGTTGCAGGATGCCGCCGTGCTGGGCGAGTTTCTAGCGACGCGCTATTCGGACACCGTGGCGGGCCGCCAGGGAGCGCGAATCGCGCTGGCGGCCTACGTGCGGATGCATGGCGAGGCCAAAGGGAATGACAAGGAGTTCGAACGAGCGCAGGTGCGGCGAATCGCCGAACTGATCTACAAGCGCTGGCCGAATCAAGAAGAATCGGACGATGCCGCATTGACCATGTTGAATTTCGCGGTCGCCGAGCGGCGATTCGACGACGCGCTCGCCTGTCTGAGCAAGGTGTCGGCCGAGTCCCCCCGCCGCGGACAGGCCGAGTTGCGAGCCGGCCAGGCACTGTGGTCGGCCTATCTACGCGCGATGCAACTTCCCGTCGAGGAGCGCCCCAAGGAAGAACAACTGGACGAATTGAAAAAGAACGCCCAGGAAATCCTCGCCAAGGGAATCGCGCGGATGGAGAAGGCGCCGGCCGTCGACGCGGCGCTGGCCGCCGCTGTGCTCTCGCTGGCTCAGATCGACGTCGAGACTGGGCAGCCGGACAAGGCGATCGCTTGGCTGGAAAACGCCAAGATGGGCCCGCTTACGCTCGTCAAGGCAAACAATCCGGCCGCCGCCCGCGAGGCATTCGCCAACGAAACCTACAAGATTGCGCTGCGGGCCTACATCGGCGTGCAGCCGCAGCAGATCAAGAAGGCCGAAGAGGTAATGGATCTGCTGGAGAAGCATGTCCAGAAATCGGGCGACGCCGCGGCGGCCGCGAACCTGACGGCGATCTATATCAGCCTGGGGCGCGAGCTGCAGCAACAATTGCAGGAATTGAGCAAGGCCGGCAAGAAAAAAGAGCTGGAAGCGGTCTCCTCGGCCTTCGAGGTTTTCCTCGACCGCATCACCAAGCGCGAAACGGGCGGAAGTTACTCGTCGCTCAACTGGGTCGGCGAGACGTACTACAGCCTGGGCAAGGGGCTGGACGATGGGAGTGCCGGCCCGTCCGCCAAGACCAAGGCCTGCTTTCAGAAGGCTGCCGTGGCTTATGAGAAGATGTTCACAGTCGCCGCCAAGGACCCCAAATTCAAGGATCAGCCCGAGACCCTGGTGGGAATTCGCCTGCGCATCGCCGATTGCCGGCGCCGTAGCGGAGATTTCGACGCGGCGATCAAAACCTTGATTGGGATCCTCCAGGATAAGGCGGCGCGGCTCGACGTGCAGGTGAAAGCCGCCGAGCTCTATCAAGTCCACGGGGCCACGGATCCAACCGGCTATGCCTTGGCGATCACCGGCAGCACTCCGGGCCGTGACGGCAAGAATATTGTCTGGGGTTGGGCCAAGATCTCGCAACTGACGACCAACCGGCCCGAGTTCGAAAGCACGTTCCATCAGGCCCGTTTGAGCATGGCCGAGGCCCGCTATAAGTACGCGCTCTCGCACAAGGACGAGGCCAAGCGCACGAAGATTCTGGAGGCGGCCGTTCAAGATTTGTGGTTCACCTACAAGTTGTATCCCAAGCTGGGCGGTGAAGAGACCGCCGCCCGGTATGAGCGTTTGCTGAAGCAGATTCAAAAAAGCCTGGGCAAGCCAGAAAACGGCCTCACCGAGTTCAAGGAGCGAGACGCGGCCGTCACTCCGGCCACGTAACGCTACTCGCGTCCGCAAGCGAACAAATCATGAACAAACGATTTCGATACCTGATGCTGGCCCTGCTGTGCCTCGCGCCGATGGCGCGAGCCGTCGCGGCCGATCGGGTCAAGCTGGCCCAGGGATCGCAATCCAGCGGCAAGCTCACCGAGATTTCGCCCACCGAGTTGGTGCTTGAAATCGGCTCAAACAAGAAGAAGTATGCCGTCAACACCGTCGAGGCGGTGCAGTTCGATAAAGAGCCGAACGATCTGGCGCAAGCTCGCATTGCGGTTCATGCCGGGCGGTTCAGCGACGCGGTGACCCTGCTTGGCAAGATCGACACGGCCAAGTTCGAGCGCGCCGAGATTCTCAAGGATATCGAGTTTTTCAAAGCCATCGCCGCGGCTCGGCTGGCCTTGGCCGGCAGCGGGTCCAAGGCCGACGCCGGCAAGAAGTTGTTCGCGTTCGAAAAGGCCGGACGCAACAGCTTCCACTATTTCGAAACCTGCGAAACGCTGGGGGATTTGCTGTTCGCGCTCAACAAGTATTCCGACGCCGAAACGTATTACAACAAGCTGGCCGAGGCTCCCTGGCCCGATCACAAGATGCGGGCCGCCGTGCTCGTCGGCCGGTCGCTCGTGGGTCAGAAGGAATACGACCGGGCCAACGCGAAGTTCGACAAGGCGCTGGCTATCGAAGACAAGGGCAGCGAGGCCGATCGGCAGCGGCTGGCGGCCCGCCTGGGAAAGGCCGCGGCCCTGGCCGGCGGCGGCAAGACCGATGACTCGATCAAGCTGGTCGAGGAAATCATCAGCCAGGCCGACGCCGAGAATCTCGAATTGCACGCGCGGGCGTACACCGTGCTGGGCAATTGCTACAAGACCGCCGGAAAGAAAAAGGAGGCGCTACTGGCCTTCCTGCACGTCGATCTTCTCTATTCGCGGTTCGGCGACCTGCACGCCGAGGCCCTGGCCAACCTGGCTACGCTATGGACCGATCTCGACAAAGCCGATCGAGCGGCCCAAGCCCGCGAGACGCTGAAAGAAAAGTACCCGGCCAGCGCTTGGATCGGGAACTGACGGCCAGTGCAAATGTGATTATTGCCCGGGTGCCACTGCTGGCTTGTCCAGCAGTGCTCTTCCCCTAATCCACACTGCTGGGCAAGCCAGCAGTGGCACACAAACTCTTGACTAACACGCCCGTCAGGCCCGCGGGTGGAACTGCTTGTGGACGGCCTTTAGCCGTGAGGGGTCGACGTGCGTATAAATCTGCGTCGTGGCGATGCTGGCGTGTCCAAGCATCTCTTGAACTTGCCGCAGGTCGGCGCCGCCGGAGAGCAAGTGCGTGGCGAAGCTGTGCCGCAGCGTGTGCGGGCTCATGTCGGCGGAGATGCCGACCGCGGCGGCATGGCGCTTGAAAAGTTCCCAGATTCTCTCGCGCCGCAAGCGCTGCCCGCGCCGCGAGACCAATAGCCAGCCGGGCGCCGGCGACACGTGCGCGACCATCGTGCCCCGTTCGCGGGCCAGGTACTCGCGGACGGCCAGTATTGCGCGGCGGCCCAGGGGCACGAGTCGTTCCTTATCGCCCTTGCCTTTGCACAGGCAGTAGCCGTCGTCCAAATGCACGTCTTGCAGCCGCAAGTTGGATAGCTCCGAGGCCCGGCAGCCCGTGGCGTAGAGCAGTTCCAACAGGGCCCGATCGCGGCGCCACAGCGGCTCGCCCGGCGCGGGGCTTTCCAACAGCGACTCGACCTGCGCGGGCGCGAGCACGTGCGGCACGCGCTCCCAAAGCTTCTGGCTGCCGAGCAACTCGGCCAGGTTCTCGTGCAATAGCCCTTCCAGTTGCAAGTAGCGGAAGAACATCCGCAACGAGGCCAGGTGCCGCGCTACGCTGGCCGGGGCGAGCTTGTGCTGGTTCAGCCAGCCGGCATAGTCGGCCAAATCTTGAATCGTGAGTTGCGGTACCCGGCGGCCGGCTAGCCACGAGTAGAAGCGGCGCAGATCGCGGTGATAGGCCGAGACCGTGTTTTCGGCCAGGTGGCATTCGCTGCGCAAGTAGTCGACGAACGACTCGATCCACCGTCCGGTCACGGCGCCGGTGGGGGCGGCGGATGGCTTGAGAAGTTTGCGGCGCGGACCACCCATGAGAGCAACTCCCGTCTTGACGGCTCCGAACGTTCCTTCGACGGGGCGAGGCGGCCGGCTTCACAGATTTGCCACTGGGCAGTGTCTCTCCTATGTTAGGGAAGTCCCACTTGCCGAAGCGGCGGCGCATTCGGCATAAACGGCCCCGGCGGAAAAATCTCGCCCGTTCGACGAAGGAGAGAGCAAACGTGAAGGTTCTGGTCACTGGCGGGGCGGGATACATCGGTAGCCACGCGGCGCGGCAGTTGTCCGCCGCAGGGCACGACGTCTGGGTCTACGACAATCTGTCGCTCGGCCACCGGGCGGCAGTCGCACCCGGCCGCCTGATCGAAGGCGACTTGATGGACCGGCCGCGGTTGATCGAGTCCCTCTCGGACAAACGGATCGAGGCGGTCATGCATTTTGCCGCCTTCGCCTCGGTCAACGAATCGGTCGTAGATCCGGCCAAGTACTATCAGAACAACGTTGTCGCGAGTCTGAATCTATTGGAAGCCATGCGGGCCGCCGAGGTGAGTCGGATTGTGTTTTCGAGCACCACCGCCACCTATGGCGTGCCCGAGCGGGTGCCCATCACCGAGGATGAGCCCCAGCGGCCGATCAATCCCTATGGATTTTCCAAACTGGTCGTCGAGCAGGCCCTGGCCGACTATGCGGTCGCCTATGGATTGGGCTATGCGGCCCTGCGCTACTTCAATGCCTGTGGCGCGAGCCCGGCCGGCGATCTGGGCGAGGATCATACGCCCGAGACGCATCTGGTTCCGATCGTGCTCCAAGTCGCGCTGGGCAAGCGCGAGCACATCACGATCTTCGGTGAGGATTATCCCACGCCGGACGGCACCTGCGTTCGCGATTACATCCACGTCGACGATTTGGGAGTCGCACATCTGCTGGCGCTGGAAAAGCTCCAACCGGGTCAGGGATTGCGGCTCAACCTGGGCACCGGCCGCGGCCATAGCGTGCGCGAAGTGATCGAGGCCTGCCGCCGTGTCACCGGCCATGCGATTCCAACGCAGTCCGGCCCCCGCCGGGCCGGCGATCCGCCCGAACTGGTGGCCGATTCGCGGCTGGCCCAGCGCACCCTCGGCTGGCAGCCCAAGTACATGGACCTCGAAGCAATCGTTCGCACGGCCTGGCAGTGGCACTCGGCGCACCCGCAAGGCTACGAGCGATAAATTCGCTCCCGGGAATTGGTCGTTCGCGCGCTTGCCTAGTAAGATACTTCGGGTTCAGCCGCGCTTATTGGCTGCGCCGCGAAATCCCATTCATCCCAAGAGCCGCGCCATGTCCCCTGAAAGCCGAACGCTATCAATCGTCGCGTTGTCGGAAATGAGCCATGGGCAGGAAGCCGACGTATTCGTGTTGATGACCGCCAAGGAAGAGCTCACCACGCGCGACGGCAAGCCATATTTCAAAGTCGGCTTCCGCGATCATGCCCGCGAGGTGAATTTTCCCATCTGGCACGACTCGCCCTGGGGCGCCGATTGCCGCGAGGCCTGGCAACCGGGCACGTTTTACAAGCTGCGCGCCGTGTATCGCGACACCAACTACGGGCCGCAGCTCGATCTGCGCAAGATTCGCGAGGTGTGCAAGGCCGATTCCGCCGACGGCTTCGCCCCGTCGATGTGCTTGCCGCAGACGCGCTTCGACGCCGGAACGATGTTCGACGAATTGGCGACGATCGCCCGCGAACGGATCGAAGACGAACCTCTGCGCGAGCTGGTTCTGCACCTGCTCGAAGAGAACAAGAGCCAATTGCTGACGCTGCCCGCCGCGACGCGCAATCACCATGCTTTTGTCGGCGGCTGGCTCGAGCACGTGCTCAGTGTCACGCGGACCAGCATCTACTTCGCCGATAAGTACGACGCGTACTATCCCGACATGCAGCCGCGGCTCAACAAGGGGCTGGTCATCGCCGGCGCCATCCTGCACGACATCGGCAAGCTTCGCGAGATCGAAGAACACCCACAAGGGGCCGAGTACACGGCCGAGGGCAACCTGATTGGCCATATCCTGCAGGGCCGCGACATTGTTCGCGAGGCCGCTGCCGGCCGGCCGATCGATCGCGATCTGCTGTTGCGGCTGGAGCACATCATTGTTTCGCACCAGCGGCTGCCCGAGTGGGGTTCGCCCAAGCCGCCCATGACGCCGGAGGCGTTATTGGTACACTACGCCGACGATCTGGATGCCAAGTATCAGATGATGGCCACGATCTTGCGCGACGACACGAACCCCGGCCCGATGACGTCGAAG
Source organism: Planctomycetia bacterium (assembly GCA_031400775.1). Taxonomy (GTDB): domain Bacteria; phylum Planctomycetota; class Planctomycetia; order Pirellulales; family PALSA-1355; genus PALSA-1355. Next base: position 18,008 of record JANNQN010000341.1, read on the forward strand.
AAGAACGTCCTGTTTCAGAAGGTCTACCGCGGAACGCCTTGAAGTCGCGCGGCGGTCGGCTGGAGAGCGACATTCGGCGACCCGGCGACTTGAACATCGGGTTCTCGCGCGATCTGAGCCCCCAGGCTGCGGAGCTTTCGCTCCAATTGCTCGTAGCCGCGATCGAGATGGTAGACACGGCGCACGATCGTCTCGCGCTCGGCGGCCAGACCGGCCACGACCAGGGCGGCGCTTGCGCGCAAGTCGGAGGCCATCACCGTGGCGCCCGATAACCGCGGCATGCCCGTGACGATCGCCGTCGCCCCGTGCCGCTCGATGCGCGCCCCCAGCCGGTTGAGTTCCGCCACTTGCATGAAGCGATCGGGAAACACCAGGTCGCTGATCTGACTTTCGCCATCGGCCAGTGACAACAGGGCCATGAATTGGGCCTGCAAGTCGGTGGGGATGCCCGGATAGGGTAGCGCGGTCACATTCGTCGGCCCTGGGCGCTCTTGGGCGCGCAACGAAACCTGTCGCGGGCCGATGGTAACGAGCGCGCCAGTGGCTTGCAGTGCCTGCAGAACGGCCGTGAGATGGCTGGGCTCGATCCCTTCGATGGTGACTTCGCCGCCGGCGGCCGCCGTTGCGATCAGCAGAGTTCCCGTTTCGATCCGATCGGGAATGATCTGGTATGCCGCGCCCGACAATCCATCAACTCCGTCGATCTCGATTATGTCGGTTCCCAAGCCGTCGATTCGGGCGCCCAGCGCGATCAGGAAATTGCCGAGGTCCACGATTTCCGGTTCTTGCGCGGCGCCGACCAGCGTGGTTCGGCCGCGCGCCAACGTGGCGGCGCTCATGGCGTTGGCGGTGCCAGTGACGGTCGGGCCGTACGGACCGCGCAAGTCGATGCGGGCGCCCCGCAGACGGCGGGCCTCGGCGATGACGTAGCCGCCTTCGATGCGAATCTCCGCCCCCAGAGCGGCCAAGGCAGCCAAATGCAAATCGACCGGCCGCGTTCCGATGTTGCACCCGCCCGGCAGCGATACGACTCCCCTGCCTCGGCGAGCCACGAGCGGCCCCAGCACGCAGAAGCTGGCCCGCATCCGCCGCACCAGGTCGTAATCGGCCTTGGTGGGCCGTGGGTCGACCGTTTCGATGTGTAGCGTAGCGTCGCCGTGCCGCTTGACCTCGACGCCCAGAAAGCCGAGCAGTAGCGC
>JANNQN010000342.1:0-3944 GCA_031400775.1 Planctomycetia bacterium
GTGACCGGAGCGGCGACCGAGGGCGCATAGTACGTCGTGACTGGAGCTGCCACCGACGGCGCGTAATAGGTCGTCGCCGGTGCGGCAACTGTGGCCGGAGCATAGTACGTGGTGACCGGAGCCGCCACAGACGGCGCGTAATAGGTGTACACGACCTGCGCATTAGCCGTCGAAGCGAGTCCCGTTAAGCCCAGTGCAAAAGCGAGAGTGACTTTTTTCATGGCGAGTTTCTCCTTTAAGAAACACTTTATGCCGGCGCGGCCGACTTTGCAACAACCAGCCTGAACGCCTGGCGGTCACGAAAATCGAGCATCCGGGGGGACGCCAGGCGCGCCATCCGCCCGCCGCTCAAGTGTGCTTGCAAATAGAGTGCCGACCCGAGGGGAGGGCAACCGAGCCAATTTCGCCCTTGCCCTCGTGCCGCCACGATTGCGCGGCAACGAGGCCCAGGATGACTTGCCAGTCAGGCGGTTTACCAGCCCCAACGCGCGGCGCGACGATAAGCCCAACGCGGCGCGTAGTACGGCGCCGGGTAATACCCATACGCCGGGGCGTAGGCCGGAGCATAAGCCGCAGTGTAGGGCGCGTAGTACGTCACCGCGGGAGCGGGCGCGTAATAGGCCGCCACCGGGGCGGGCGAATAATACGTGACGACCGGTGCGGGCACGATGACTTCCTGGCCCAGGGCCAGCGAGGCAAAGCCAAGCACACCGAGCGCCATTGCAATGCAGGCAACTTTCATGATGAATCCTTTTCGTGTGCGGAAATTCAAAGCTGTTGACTCACTATCGGGAACCTTAGCTGACCCGGCGCGAGATGCAAATTTGCTCGCACAATCGTCAGCGACAATGCGGCGTATGCCCGCAAAAAAGGCTCGAAAATGGCGAGTGGCCGCCCCGTGGGCGACTACCGATCAGCATCGCCGTTCGTTGCGGAAAGTCAACCGTCGTGGCGAATGGGCAACGAAAGCGTGAACTCGGCGCCCCCGGTTTCGCTCGCACCGACTTCGCCTGTGCTGACTTCGCCAGTGCCAACTTCGACTGTGCCGCCGTGCATGCGGACGATCCGCCAGCACTTCGAGAGACCGAACCCCAGGCCGCGGCCCGCCTCGCGACCGGAATAGAAGGGGTCGAAAATGTGCTGCCGCATCTCCGGCGGTATTCCGGGCCCGTTATCGCGAATGATAATTTGCACAGTCTCGGGGGACGTTGCCGGCTGGCGAAGTTCGATCTCGACCCTCGCGCCGCCTGCGCGCGCTTCCAGCGCATTGCAGCAGACTGCGCGGATTGCCACGCCGATTTGAGTTTTGTCGGCCGAGATTTCAATCGCGGCGCCGGGAGGCTCGAAAATTAGTTCGCCTTGCACGGCGGCTGCTTGTGCCGAAAGTTCCCCGACCACCTCGCCCACCAGCGCCACCAGGTCGACGCCAGCCAACTGCGGCTTGGGGGGCCGCGCAAAGAGCATCATGTCGGCGATCATCTCGTGAGCGCGAAAAGCCTGCGTGTTGATCGCCGCCAGCAAGCGCCGCCGATCGGGATCATGCTCCGACTGCAACAGCGTCTGGGCCCGCGCGGAGATGTTGGCCAGTGGGTTGTTGATCTCGTGGCCGGCGCCGTAGGCCAGTTCCTTGAGCGACTCCAACTTCTCGTGCTCGAGCGTAAGCGCGAATTGCGTCTCCAGTTTTTGCAGCCGCGCGAGCCGATCGACCAGTCGCTCGAGCAGTTCGGGCTCGCCGGTTGCCAACCACTGGCTGCGCGCGGCGTCGACCTGTGCTTTGTGAGCGCGGCGATCGAAGCGGAATGCCGGCGTGCTTCTTCCCGCGCCGGATTTGATGACCACCAGGCGGCTCGCCGTGGCGACGGCGTTTTCCACCGTGCCAATCGGGGCGTTCGTCCCAGTTTCAGCGGCCGATGCCTCGACAGCCAATGCCTCGACCGCGGCCAGGCGTTCTTGCAGCCAGTGGGGCAGAGCGGCAGCAGGCGGCGATTTCGCGGGACGACGCCCAGAGACCGCCAGCCATTCGGCCGCCAGGTGCAGCAGTCCCAGCAGGTAGGCTGCCTGGGCGTCCAGCTTTCGATCGCGGGCTATCTCCGCGGCCAGCGTGGCCACGCCCGTGGAGCGGCCGAACAAATCGCCCCAAGCTTCGATTTGAGCGGGTCGCGGAGCTGGTCGGGGGCGATGTTTTGAGGCGACGTCTGCAGTTAGCTCGCCTTGCGGACCGAGCTCGCTCAGCAGTACGGTCGCCAGCCAGCCGGTCAATTGCGGCAGATCTTGAATCGCGCCTGAGTCGGTCTGTTCAGCGCGAACAAACCCCCACAGGGCCAGGGCTGGATCCGCGGCCAGCGCCTCGCCCAACAGCAACTCGTCGCAACGGAAATCCGCCGGCAACTCGGGCCCGCGCAGCAATGCCGCCACGAGCTTCGTGGCCGTATGCCCCGAGAGCGGCAGGTCGAACTCTCCGTCGGGGGTAACTAGCGTGGGCAGCCACTGCATGAGCCAACTCGCCTAACTCGTCGAAGCACGCGCGGGGAACCGCCACAGCCGCACGCGCCCCCAAGGGGCAAGCGCGCTCGAACCATGTGCAGCCGGACAATTCCCCTGACAGTTTCTCAGGCAACGGCTCTCAAGACCGAGACGACTCTAATGACCGAGACCTAGCGCGACGTCACGGCTTCGATATCCAGCAGCCCGCACATCCGCTCGATCAAGGTCTCGACCTCGAATGGCTTGTGCAGGAAGTCGTTGGCGCCAGCATTCTTGAGATCTTCGATCTTGTCTTCCTCGACCATGCCGGAGATGCAGATGATCCGCACGTCGTCCATCGACTTGTCGGTGCGAACCCGCTGGCAGACTTCCCGGCCGTTGATGTCCGGCAGCATCACGTCCAACACGATCAGGTCGGGGTGATACTCCTTGACCATCATTCCGGCGTCAAAGCCGTTATTGACGGTGCGGACTTCGAATCGACCGTCCTTGTCCAGCACGTCCACGATCAGCTCGACCAGTTCCAGGTCGTCGTCGACGATCAGCACCTTGCGCTTGCCGCTCTCGAGGGCATCGGTTGGGATGCCGTTGTCGCGCATGAACGAGTAGAGTTGCTCCCGCGGAATGCGACGGAAACGGCTACCGGGAACGCGAAAACCCTTGAGCTGGCCCGAATCGAAGCAACGGATAATGGTCTGTTGACTGACTTTGCAAATTTTGGCCGCTTCGCCTGTGGTAAACACAGTTTTCATGGTTGCTAACCACCCCTCTCCCTAGCCGATGGTATAGGCTAGTCTAAGCGGGACTTCCGAATCGATTTCTCGACTTAAGAAACCACCGGAAGTTCCTAATCCTCCTTGTCACGCTAGACGGAACCGTCACGCTAGACGGAACCTAGCCTTTTAGCTTGCTGCATCCCTACATGTTTGACCAAACTGGTTACTCTCAGGTCAGCAGTGCGATTGTAGGGTTCCTGCCAAGATTACCGAACTTGCCATTGAAACCCATTATAGCCCTCTTCCAAGGTGAGTCAAGATTGATATTCTGCGCGCAAGTCGATCGCTCATGAGTGGTTAGCTCGATTCGCGCGAAATCGCGCAAAAACAATTTGCCCCTCCCTTTTGTAAGCTTCCTAGACCGCGCTACAAGGCGCTTCGACCAGCCTTTCCTCTGCCCCACAAGCCGCAAGGACAAGCCTAAACACGGCGGTTGGCGAGCGACGAGCCAATCTGCGGCAGCCACTCAGCCCGCGCCGAGGTGCAGCACCAATAGCGCGACGTCGGCCGGCGTGATGCCGCTGATGCGACTGGCCTGCGAGAGACTCGCCGGACGCACGCGGCGCAGCTTCTCCCGCGCCTCGGCTCGCATATGCGCGACGCGGTCGTAATCAAAATCGGTCGGGATGCGCTTTTCCGCCAGTCGCTGTTGCCGCTCGACGTCGATCTGCTGTCGCCGCACGT
>JANNQN010000343.1:0-11659 GCA_031400775.1 Planctomycetia bacterium
CCCGAGATATCGACCATGATGCCGTTGATCCCCTTGGTGTAGCTGGAGACGTTGGCAAAGGTGGCCGCGCCGGGATTCTCCCAGAGGTACGCCGTCTTGTCGGTGGCGATGGCATTGTCGTCCGACGTGTTGATGGCCAGGTTGTTGCCGTCGTAGCGAGTCGCACCGCCGCCCGACTGGTTGTAGAACAAGAACCGGCCCGCAATCGTGGAATTGAGAGGAACGCCGATCGTGGCGGTGGCCGCGACACTGGAGGCGGCTGCGTTGGTACCAACAAGTTCGACTGTCACCGTGGCGCCCGGACCGCTAGCGGTGTTATCGTACTTGACGGTTCGCAGAACGGTCTGGTACTGGGCCGTGGTCGCCGCGCCCGACAGAGTCAACACGCCGGTTCCGGCGTTGTAGCTCTGCGAAATCGACGTGCCTGTGGTATCCGCCGACAAGATATTGTTGGGATCCACCCCCGTGGAGATCGTGGCCGTCAACGACACCAGGTTCGCGTCGAAGTTGAAGACCCGGGCCAAGTTTGGCACCGGATTCGTGATGCTCACGGGGCCGGTGTCGGTCCAGGTGGTGGCATAGCCATAGCCGCTCAGCGTGCCATTGAGATCGACGATCGGCGGCGCGGCCATCGGGTAGTTGGCAAATCCGAGGGAGTGGGTGAGATTGGTGCCGTAGGGCACGCTCTGATTCGTCTCCACGAACGTGGGCGCGCCGTGCGGCTCGCCCGATTGGCGGAAGTCACCTGAAAAGACTAAAGGTGTGCCGGTGTATCCCGCCAGAGGATTGTCGGTCAGATTCGAAACGTGCCAATCGACGGCCGTGCTACCGATTGCGTTGCCGTAGCGAGCAACATATTCGAGCTCGTATCCGACAGCGACATAAGTACCCTCGGTCTGGCTGGGCTCGGTAATGTCGTCCGGCCCGAAGTTAATCGTGGCGTAGAGCTGTCCGTATTCGGCTTCGCCCGGCTCGCTGAAGACGCCAATCCGGTCCAAGATGGTCCAATCGGCATGGCCGGTGGGAACGTCCAGGCCATCGTTGCCGACATCGAGATCCTGACCGATGGTCGGCACGCCGGGCGCTCCGCCGCCGTTGACGATGAGCATGGCGGTCCAACCACCATTCTCAAGTTTGTCCTCGGAGAGGAGCTGCGAGAAGGTGTTCAGCGAACTAGTGGCTCCGGAGCCCCAACCGGTTCCGCTACCGGTGTTGACCAGGTCCGTAGTGCCCGGATGCACGCCGTAAGAATTGCCCTTCTGCCGCAATGTCAGAAAGCCATTGCTCCCCAGCGAGTGCCCGCTCAGATCAAAATAGCGATCAATGACGCCGGCTTCTCCGTCCTGATCGCCGACGTCCTCACCTTCGATGAAGATCAGGTAGACATTGTCCATCGACTCGCCGGGCGTGCCCTTGATCTCGATATACTCCTCGGACAGATCGCCCCCGGAACCCGGAGGATCAAAATAGATTTCGTTGATGTACGTGGCCGCGGTCAGGAGTTTTCGGTCTTCCAGTGGTTCGAGCGTCGCGTGCGCGTACTTCAGGTGCTTCGTTCGAGAGCTCTTGGCGAGATTTGACGATCGGCTGAAGGGGGACTTACGAAACATGAAGACGCTCCTGTGGGTGCGATCCGAAGAAGCCGGTTGGCGATTGCTCGGTGATGCACGCGATCACCGGGTCGACTATGTGCATGGAGTGTATTTTGAACGTTGCTTGAGAGCGATTAAAACGGACAGCTTTGGGAAGTCAACGCAGATCACGAGAAACTAATCTGTTCCGAACGCAATGCTCGCATGCTCGGGAATGAGCGGATGCGATTGAATGTTGCGAGCGCGCGGCGGGAGGCACATTCGTTTACAACCCGCGCGAACGAGCGCCGTCGCGCGATGCCGATCGCTAGTCGCGAAATGCTTCGTCGCCCAAGATTTCTGCGCCATCGCGGCTACACAGGGCGTAGTAAATCGGGTAGTGCGTGTCGTCTTGCAGGAAGTGGACCGAGCCGTCGCACATCAGGATGTTCACGCCGCCAGGATGATCCGAAAAGAATTCATGCTCTTCCCAGTTGATTTCGGGGGGAGGATTAATGGCTGAGTACTTGTCGGTATCAATGTTGAGCTTGATATGGCCGACGTTGTTTTTACTGGCCCAGGCGCCATCCAGCTTGTTGAAACTCTCGCCGCCTGGTCTGTCTCCGTTGCTGTCCTCCACGCCGCGACCGCTGCACTCGCCGACGAGAATCGTATGGCTGGTGCCGTCGGTAACCTTTCTCATGGGGATCGTCTTGGCCGAGCACTGGGGCGCGGTGCCCCGGCATGGACCGCCGCTGTCCATGTTGAGCAGCATCCCCCGCTCGCCGCCGTACATAACGCCGACTTGCGGATTCGTCACTCGCGAGCCGGGCCCCGAAATGCCCATGTAATCGATGCAGGCCAGTCCTTCGCCCGAACCGGGGTTGTAAATGCCGTCGTTGTTGAATTGGCCCAGGCGGCCATCCATCTCACGTCGCGTCTGGCGGCGTGCCATGCTGGGACAGAGATAAACGGGGATGATCGTGTTCGTCGGACCCGTCAGATCGGCTTTCCAGTTCGGCTCCTTGCGGATGTCTTTTTTGAAATCGATCAGATTGTAAAGGTTGTTTTCTTCGATGTACGGCAGGAACCAGGCACTCCAGGCCAGGGCTCCGTTCGTATTGACGCCAGCGGGTTTGAATTCTCCCGGCGGAAAGGTTCTGCGGGCTTTCTCGAAATTGAGCATTCCGATGCCAATTTGCTTGAGGTTGTTGACACACTGAGTTCGCCGTGCCGCTTCGCGTGCCGCCTGGATGGCGGGCAATAGCAACGCCACGAGTATGCCGATGATCGCGATCACCACCAGCAACTCGACGAGGGTAAATGCCGGTCGCTTACGACCCCCGGCCACACGAACGTCCTTACATCGCATCAGTCGATCTCGCAGCAAGAATTCCAAACGGTTCCAAACGCTTGGTTCTAGGCTGCGATCGTTAGCAAACCGTGAGCGCGAAATTCGAATCGCGTGATGTCTTTGTGAGGAAGCCTGCCGCACGCCGTCACAGCTTGCCTATCTAGTGCAAAGGCGGAACAGCTTGGAAGAGTCGTCGCGCGAGCGCGGCCATGATGAGTATGCCGGCCGTGCCGACGGAGAGCGCGAGAGAGGCAGGCTCCGGGACGGCCGCCACGGTGATGCCCTGCAGCCGGGCCCCATTTGGCGCTATGATTGGCTCGAAGGCCGCGCCTAAGCCTCCACCCACCTCCGCATAGGTGATTCTGAATACCTGCCCTGCTGCGAACGGTATGGCGAGATTATTCGTCTCGTCGTCGAAGCCGCCACCTTCCAACATGTACACCACCTGACCCGTAACGGCTCCTTGCAGGACGGCATTGTCGATGGCGCCGGGAATGGTGATGTTTGCGGCGGAATCGAAGAGGTTGACGCGGAGGCCGCCGGTGGACTCCAGGATGAAGTATTCAAGCGACTCATCCTTGACCCCGTCGAAGTTGAGCCCTGTGAGTAGCGCTGGCACGTCGAAGAAAAACTCGACAAACTCACCGGTGCCATTGATGCGTTCGAAGCGCGCCGCCTGGCCCCCAGGCCCCAGGACTGCGGTAGAATCCACTCCCATTCCCCCGACGCCCGCGGTTTCCCATAGACCCGATCCGGCGGGGCCGGCGACGAGGTCCATGGCGAATCCGCCCGAGTTGAGAGTCTTGCTAGTCGCGCCCAGTAAGTTGTTCGCGCCCAACCCGAAGGCGAAGGTCTCACCCCTGGCCGTCGCCGCGAAACTAATGGTTAAGATTGCAGTGCACACCAAGGAGAGCGCGGGGCGGCCCGCGAAGGTGGCGGCGTTTTTCGTGCCGTGCATGAGCTTTTTCCGAGGGCGTAAGGGGTATGAAAATAGCCGGACGAGCTAATGGAAAACGCCCGTGAAGCACCGAACGGGGCACTTCACGGGCGTTTTTAGATTGGTTTCATTCGTTTCAACAGCACGAGCAACGCTGGCGACGGACCCGATAGCCGACCAGTCCGACCAGGGCCATGGCGCCCAAGACCAACGTTGAGGGTTCAGGCACGACTTGCGCCGTGAATCCAAAATCGTCGATCCCCATTCCATTGTCCTGGCCAGAGCCTTCGCTGATCGCCCAACGCAGTACGAGCGTCTGTCCCGGTGCCCAGTTAATCCCGCCGACCCCGCCGAACACCAACACCTGGTTGAGTGCCAGATTTCCGTCCAGCGCTACTTGGGTGGGAGCGGCCTGGTTGTTGGGATTTGCGAAACTGAGCCCGGCGACCGCGGCAAGCGCAGCGTCAATGTTGGCTGCGCCAACGCCATAGGCAAAGGTCATGGTATTTGTCACACCCGGCTCGCCACGGCGCCATTGTTCGCCGGTGTACTGCAAACTGAAGCTGCCGTACGTGTCCAGCGAGTTATTCACCAGCACCAGACCGAAATTGTTGATCTGATTGCTCGTCGGCAAAGCGCCCAGGGCGCGGTCGGTGGAGCCGTTCGTGCCGTAGCTGATGAGACCGCGACCGCCGCTGCCCGACAAACTACCATCCTGCGACCGATACTCGCTGGTCACGCCGGTGGCGACCGTGACACCGCCCGAAAGGCCAAGGTTATTGCCCTGCCAACCGGTAAGTCCCGTCAGCGTGTTGATGGACGGATTCAGATCGAAGGCTGTCTTCGGCAAGCCAATCTGCGTTGGATTGGTAAGGTCCGTAGGAAGTGTGTTGAAGTTTTCCGAAATGGCGCCCCCGGTGTAACCGAGCGGCGCGGCATAAGCCGATGCCCCCGTCAAGACGGAGGCGGCGATAAGTGCCGCAGACGCGGCGATTCTAACTCTTTTCATTAGCAAACTCCCCGGTGGATTTGGGTTTCGAAACGTGGTAAATCGGGCTGCCAATCCATGGAAACCCCTTGGGTGGTGATGAGCAAGGTAGCCTCCGATCGTGAGGGAACGAAGAGCCGATTGCTAGAAAATTATGAGAGTTCGATTAGCGACGCACCGTCGGCTTCCGCGGACCGTTCGTGGACGGTCCCACATGTTGCTCAGTGCAGGCGCGTGCGCAAGTTTGCAGGCGCGGCGAGTAGACTGACACCCGGGCGTCGACACGCAGCAAGAAACTGGCGCGGTGGCTGTGCCAGGCGATAGAGTTTGTCTCAGGATCCGGCCGGCGGAACCCCCGAGCGCGACGCACCACCAGCTTTCGTAAGGGTGAGCTGGCCCTCGAACTCGGCCCGGCGCTCGCCATAGCGCAGAATAAAATCGCCGCGAGGATCGAAAGGATTCGGAGTGCCCAGACGCGAAAGCGAGCCTTTTGATTCTCGATGCACCCAACCCAGCCACGAGCGATCGGGGCCCAGACCAAAGAGCATTTTCGATTCCGCCTCGGGCTGAAACGCTCCGCCCAGAAAATTGCGAGCCAAAGGCGCCGTGTGCAGCGTCATCGTGGCGAAGCCGACCACGACCCATGCGACCCAACAGGCCATCAGCAAGCCGCCAGCCTTTTCGACCGGCACAAAGAACTTCACCTTGACCGTTGACATATAGTCGGTCGCCATGCGCAAGACGATCATTGCGATGCCGAAGATCATCCAGATCGCCAGGAAATCCCACACGTAGGTGAACGACGAATCCTGCCGTTCGAAGAAGTTGGCCAGGGGCTCGAAATAGTTGGTGGCGAGCAGTCCCGCGGTCAACACGTTGACCAGCGCCAGCGTATTGCTCCACAAGCCGCTGTTCATGAGCGAGGCGAAGCAAGCGAAGAAAATCAAAATCAGCAGGATATTGAGCATCATCTGGGCGGTTCGCTTATTGTTTGAGCACGCGCAATAGTTCCTGGATCGAAGTGACGCCGCGCGCCACTAGCAGCACGCCTTCATCCTGCAACGTGCGGTGCTTGGCCTTGCGGGCCGCGGCGCGAAGATTTTCCATTTTGGGGGCCGTCGTCAGAACCTGCCGGATCGCATCGTCAACGATCAGCAGCTCGAAGATGCCCGTGCGGCCGTGGTATCCGATGCCTTGGCAATCCTCGCACACGACGTCGGGGTGCTTGGGATCGATCGGCTGGGTGGGCGGGCGATAGAGCGACTCGATGCGGCCGACCGGCAATCCGAGTTGCTTGAGCACTTCGGCCGGCGGCGGATAAGCCTCCTTGCAGGTCTCGCAGAGCTTGCGAATCAATCGCACGTTGAGCACGGCGTTGACCATGCCGGCAAAATCCGCCGGTGGAATCTTCAGCATCATCAAGCGCAGCAGCGCCTCGGCAGCTTCCTTCGCTCGGGTGCTGGTCAGCACGAGCCGGTTCTCGCCGGCCTGCTCGCACAGGATCGTAAGCGTGTCCAGCTCGGCGACGTCGCGCACGACGATCACGTCCGGATACGTGCGAATCAGCTTAGGCAACACGGTGGCCGGAGTTTCGCCGGCGCTAGTGGAGTAGGTCGTCGGGTGGACATTCTCGATTTCGCGCTCGGATTTGTCGCTGTCGATCACGGACACGAAGTTGCGAATGAAGCGGTCCGTGTTGGATAGCGCCACGTCCATCGTCGTGGTCAATCCCGCACCGGGCATCGACGTAAAGACAACGAGACCGTTGCCCTCCAGCAGCGCTTGCAGTTGTTCTTGGGTCTTGGTTCGCATGCCGATATCTTCGAGCGTGCGAAAGGCCAATTTCTTGGCTTCGAAATGCAGCAGCACTCGCTCGCCGGTGGAAGTGCCCTGGCTGGTGATGCGGCACACAATTTTCTCTTTTCCCGCCTCGACGTTGAAGCTGCCAGATTGCCGCGAACGGCGGTCCTCGGTCTTGAGCGCGGCCAGCGTCTTGAACACGTCCAGCACCTGGTCGCCTTCGGCCCGTTCGACCGCGGACCGGTCGTGCCACACGCCGTCGACCTGGTATCGCACGTTGACGCTTTCTGGCGTGTAGTCCAGCATGAGGTGCGTGGCCCGCTGGCCGAGCGCATCGTCGAGCAGCACGCGCGAAGGGATAAAACCGGGCGACTGGCGCGCGGTGAGCAGGTTCACGGTATTGTCGCGATCGGTCGCGCCGCCGGCCGGCGAAAGCTTGATATCGGGGCCGAGCTCGCGCGGGTCGATGTCGGCGCCGGCCATGTTGATGCCGATCGCATTGAATTTCCTCGCCACCCAACGGCGCGTGTGCCGGTTGGAGAAGATCTTATCGTAGGACGATTGCACCTTGGAGTTGCGATGCACGATGTACGTCGCCAAAGGAGCTAAGTAGGCCACGATCAACAACACGAATCCCACCGCGAACCATGGCAGGATCCACAACAGTAAGAGACCGATGAAGAAACTGAAGAAAGCGATCGGATTCCACAGCGACCAGCGCAGCTTCAACGTCTGCGAATCCTGGCTGATCCAATCGGTGGTCCGCACCCAGGCCAAAAACACCAGCCAGGTGCCGAGGATCTTCCAAGGACTCAGGTAGGCGCCGCGACCGCGATTGAACTGTGTCCCCAGCGAGGGCCAGTTCTTCTCGTCGGTGGCATCGGCGGCGGCGGCCAACAACGGTTGCACGTCGACGGCCCAGACGAGCGTCGCCACGGCGAACACGACAAGCAATCGCAGCATTAGAGGATCCCGGGTTGCGAAACGGAGATGCCTTTGAGGGCCATCTTGAGTGCTTCGACATTGGGGGCCACTTCCAAAGCCACCGTGCGATCGATCAGGTCCCGGTTCACCAGGTCCGTCAAGCTCATCGTGAAATCTTGCATGCCTTCCCGGGCGCCGATGCGAATCGCGTCGGGAAGCTTCGAATCCTGTTCCTCGAGGATCAGTTTTTTCACCATGCTCGTGAACATCATGATTTCGACCGTCGGCACGCGGCTGACGCCGGGCTTGATCGAGGGCAGTAGCTTTTGCGCGACCAGGCCGCGCATGTTAAAGGCGATCGCGCTGCGCAGGGCCGTATGCATGTCGGGCGGAAACAAGTCTAGAATACGGCCGATCGTGGTCGCGGCGCTCGCGGCGTGGATCGTTCCGAACACGAGATGTCCCGTCTCGGCGGCATGGATCGCCGTCATGAACGTCTCGCGATCGCGCATTTCGCCCACCAGCATCACGTCGGGATCTTCGCGGACCGCGTGCTTCATTCCGGTCTCGAAGTCGCACACGTCCAGCCCAATCTCGCGCTGGTTGATCAGGCACTTGTCCTCGGTGTAAATGAATTCGATGGGATCTTCCAGCGTGAGGATATGCTTGCGGTAGTGGCCGTTGATCCAGTTGAGCATCGAGGCGATCGTGGTCGTCTTGCCCGAGCCCGTCACGCCGGCCAGGAGCACCAGCCCCTGGTCGAACTTGCAGAGATCTTCCATGATCGGCGGTAGATGGAGCCCCTCGAAGTCGGGAATCCAGTTGCTCACCCGGCGAGCGACGAGTCCCAAGTGTCCCATCTGCTTGAGCAAGTTGACGCGAAACCGCCACCGCACACCCTCTACCTCGATTCCGTGCGCAAAGTCCGCTCCGCCCGTCTCGTCGAAAATCTTGCGGTTGCGATCGTCCATCATCGGATACAACATCCGCTCCATCTCTTCGTCCTCGATGGGACCGCGGGTCAACGGGCGCAAGCTGCCCTTGACGCGCACGTGGGGCGGCACGCCGACCTTGAGGTGCAAGTCGCTGCCTTCCAGCTTGACCAGAACGGCAAACAGCTTGTCGACTTCTAGTTCGCGTTTGCGCACAGTGGGCTTTCGCTTGGGATCAATACTGGTAGCCATCGCGCCCCCTCTCCTTGAATGAACGCCAGCGGTGGAATCGAATTCCCGGGTTCCGTCGCGATCGCGGCCTAAGCCGCCTCGCGCACGGGAATTCCCCGCTCGCGCATGACCTTCTTTGCTTCCGCTATCGAATACTCACCGAAATGAAAAATGCTGGCCGCCAATGCCGCGTCGGCCTTGCCGAGCAGGATGGCGTCCGCCAGATGGTTCGGGTTGCCCGCGCCTCCGCTGGCCACGACCGGAATGGTCACGGCCTCGCTGACGGCACGGGTGATCTCCAAATCGTAGCCGTTCTTGGTGCCGTCCGCATCCATGCTGGTCAACACGATCTCGCCGGCGCCCAGGCGCTCGACCTCGCGGGCCCAGGCCACGGCCTCGAGCCCGGTTCCCTGACGTCCGCCGTGCGTGTGTACTTCCCAAAACTCGCGTCCCTCGCGCTGCACGCGCTTGGGATCGATGTTGACCACAATGCACTGGCTGCCGAAGCGACGCGCGGCCTGCCGCACGAACTCGGGATCGCGCGGGGCGGCCGAATTGATCGACACCTTGTCGCTACCGGCCAGCAGCAACTCGCGAATGTCTTCCAACGTGCGAATGCCCCCGCCCACGCACAAGGGCATGAACACCATCTCGGCGGTCCGCCGCACCACGTCCAGCATGATATCGCGACCTTCGTGGCTGGCCGCGATATCCAGAAACATCAGCTCGTCGGCGCCTTCCAACTCATAACGCGACGCCACGGCAACCGGGTCGCCGGCGTCACGCAAATTGAGAAAATTAGTCCCTTTGACAACCCGCCCCCGATCGACGTCGAGGCACGGAATCACGCGCTTGGCAAGCATGGAAAAACAGCGGGCCGGGGGTCGTGAACGGGTGCGGTCAAACGGCTTCGCTACGGCAAGCTCGGATCGTTCGATTCGCCTATGCGTTCACTTTAAGCTCCCCCGCCGAAAGGGTCAACCGCCGAGCGGACGGGTCCGCCAGATGATGTCTGGGACGGTTGCCAAATCGACCGGCACGTCAAAGGCCCCGAGATTGAAGGCCAACTCCCGGCCCGGATTCCCAATGGATGCCACCGCCGGCGCCGAACCGCAACAGGGACGTCCAGCGGTGAATTCGCGAGGATCGGTATCAGGACCAACGGCAGTCAACGGGTCGTCCAAGAAACTTTGGTCGGGGTATTGGATATGGCCAGCAAGGATGCAAAACTATTGCCTTGGTTTGGCCGAAGTCTGAAACAGATGGCGGTCCCCGTTGACTATTGCTAAGTCGGCAGAGGGTTTTACGTTGACCAATGCTTTAGGACCTCAGCCCTTATTCCAAGGTTCGAAATCGTGACCGGCGATTTCAGCTAGAGTGAAGAATGCGTTCGTGATCCCGTTCTGTTCGCATGCATCCTTGAATCGTTGAGTTACCATCACGGTGCCCGATAGTCCGCGCGGTCGAAACGCGTCTTCGCCCGACCAGGTTCCTACCTCGACTATCAGACGCTGCCATCTTATTTTCGTCGCTGAGCGACAATAGTCGCATTTCGGTGGCTCGTGCCATTCGAAGCCCGAGGCTTTTAGGTCGAGTGCAGTCTGGCCGTAGTTCGCCGTGACTCGGAAATATGCGGGCGGGTCGGGAAGACGCTTCTTGCGTGTCTTCACGCGCAATACTTCGACTGGATCAAACCCGGACAATCCCGTGAGACCGTTACTGTAATAGACCTCGCGGAACTTCTGAGAGACCAAGAAGTCATTGCCGGCCGGTATGAACACGAAGTCACCGAATTCCTTGCCGTAAAGTTCGAGCTCGACTCGGTACGGCGGCAGCCAGGTCAGCATACCTATTACGCCGCCGCACACTGGACACGAGGCCGCGTCTCCTTGGTTATAACCCTTTTCCTCGCTATACCAGGTGTCGGCGTCTCCTTCGGGACACCTTTCCAGTTTGTAGAACCGCATGGAGCGTTGCGCCTCAAGTTCAAAAGCCTGTCGGGAACCTCTCGACCAAATCTTCTTTAGCGTAACGTGACCGAAGCCAAGCTTCAAACGTGGCGACTGTGGCATCGTCGTGCTCAAAGATCCACGTTGCGACTTCCTTGTCCAAATCTCGATGCCATTTTTCCCAGCCTAGATGAGAGACGGGTTCCTTCGCCAGCGCTTCAAAACGAGTATCCCGGAGCCGATACTTGCCTTTGAGATTCTTGTGTTTTTCTAGTGCCGTATGAACGATTGATGAGATGGCATGATGAATCTGGCGACCCTTCGTTACGAGCTTCATTTCCCTCGTCAATAGCGTCGCCGCTTCTTTATCCGTCGTGGCGGAGCCCATCTTGCGTAAGATGGCCAGGCGTTCGTGCTGCGTGATCTTCTCGAACCTTTTCGCAATTTCCTTGGGAATCCTGACCCGACGCGCGCCAATCGTGACGATGATCGACACAATCGGCAGATTTGCCAAGTGCGGCAACAGATCCACCAACTGGTCGAGCTTCAACCCGCGCTGCATGACGTCGGTGGTGAAGACCACCAGGTCGCCGCCGGGCGTGAGCGTGGCGATGCCGTTGACATACATCTCGGCCAACTGGCTAGCCAGTTTCGCCGCTTCCTTGACGGCGCCCAGTTGCCATTTGCGAAACTCCTTGTAGTCACCCGTCCGCACAAGGCGATACTTTTTATAGTGCGCGCCGATCGAGTCCGCGAACCAACCGCCCGCGACCTCAGTGATGATGGCTTGCGCCGTTTGGCCGGCCGTGTAATCCTCGTCAACGACGATGACAGGCCGGTCACCGTCCTCCTTCAGGCTGTAATGCCCCTCTTGCCAAAACGCGGCCGCGCGCGAACGAACTAGTCCGTTGACGCTGTTGCGATGCCACCAGTCGGCAAGGTTGGGATCAAGGATCTCGAGCGCCTTGCGAAC
>JANNQN010000344.1:0-7736 GCA_031400775.1 Planctomycetia bacterium
GTGGCGTCAATGTCGCCGTCGGTATGGGCGGCGGAAACGAACAAGGCCTCGAACTGGCTGCACGGCATATACACGCCCCGGGCGATCAACTCCCAGAAGTATCGCGCATATTGCTGGACGTCCGAGCGGCTGGCGGCATCCCAACTGGTCACCGGCTCGGCATTGAAGAACAGCGTCAACATGCTGCCCACGCGGGCCACGGAATGTGGGATTCCCGCCTGCCTGGCGGCCCCCTCGAGCCCGGCGGCCAGTTGAGCCCCCAGTTGTTCCAATCGCGCGTAGGGCGGGTCGTCGCGCAGTAGCGTCAGTGTGGCGATGCCGGCGGCCGTGGCCAACGGGTTGCCGCTCAGCGTGCCTGCCTGGAACACCTTGCCCTCGGGCAGCACGTGGTTCATGACGTCGGCCCGGCCGCCATAAGCGCCGACCGGCAGACCGCCCCCCAAAATCTTGCCCAAGGTGGTGAGATCGGGTCGGATTCCCCACAGCGACTGCGCACCGCCATACGCCACACGGAAGCCGGTGATCACTTCGTCGCAGATCAAAAGTGCGCCGTGCCGACGCGTCAGTCGCTGGAGCGCTTCGAGAAAATCGTCGGTGGGCGCCACGCAACCCATGTTGCCCACGACGGGTTCGAAAATCACGCCGGCTATGGTCGAACCGTTCCGCGCGAACGCGGTTTCAAGGGCGCCCGGATCGTTGTAGGCCAGCACCAGCGTGTCGCGCGTGGTGCCCACGGTGACGCCCGGCGAATTGGGCACTCCCAGCGTGGCCGCCGCGCTGCCGGCCGCGACCAACAGGCTGTCGACGTGACCGTGGTAGTTGCCCGCGAATTTGACGATCTGATCGCGCGCGGTAAATCCTCGGGCCAGGCGGATGGCGCTCATCGTGGCTTCCGTGCCGGAGTTGACGAGGCGAACTTTTTCGACCGAAGGCACGGCCTCGATGACCATTTCGGCCAGTTGGCTCTCGGCTTCGGTGGGGGCTCCAAAACTGGTGCCTCGTCCGGCGGCCTCGCGAACCGCCTCGATCACTTGCGGGTGGTTGTGCCCCAGGATCATCACGCCCCAGGAGCCGATGTAGTCGATGTATCGGTTGCCATCGACGTCGTATAGATAGGCGCCGTCGCCGCGCTGGAAGAAAATCGGCTCGCCCCCCACGCCGCCAAACGCACGGGCCGGGCTGTTGACGCCCCCGGGCATCAGCCGGCAGGCGCGCTCATATGCGGCGCGGCTACGCGCTCGGGCAGCCGCGTTGCCATCCGGGTTCGAGGGAAGGGCGGGCATTGGGGTTCCGACATTGTTCGTGTATTTGACAGCTACGGTGGAAACCGCAATCCGGTGAGTTCAGGCGATTCTCAGCGGAAAACGTCCGATGGTTCGCGCTTTTCTGGGGCGACGTCAAGCCAACCAGCGGGCGGCGTCCTTGGCCCAATAAGTCAGCAGAATCCCGGCGCCGGCTCGACGCATCGCCAGCAGGGTCTCGAGCGCCGTCGCTCGTTCGTCGATCCAGCCTTTTTCGGCCGCGGCTTTGATCATGCTGAACTCGCCCGACACATTGTAGGCCGCCAGCGGCACGCCGGGGAAATGCTCGTGGACACTGTGGAGGATGTCGAGATAGGCCAGGGCCGGCTTGACCATCACGATGTCGGCTCCTTCCGCCAGATCGAGCTCCACCTCGCGCAGGGCCTGGGCAGCGCCCGCCGCGGGATCCATCTGATAGCCGCGGCGATCGCCGAATTGCGGGGCGCTTTCGGCCGCCTCGCGGAAGGGGCCGTAGAAGGCGCTGGCATACTTGGCCGCGTAGCTCATGATCGGCAGATGCGAGAATCCCGCGCCGTCCAGCCGCTCGCGGATCGCGCCGACCATGCCATCCATCATTCCGCTGGGGGCAACCATGTCGGCGCCGGCCCGAGCATGGCTGAGCGCCTGGTTTGCGATCAGCTCCAGCGTGGCGTCGTTGTCGACGTCTGGGCGGCCCGTGCGGTCGTTGACAGCGCCGCAGTGGCCATGATCGGTGTATTCGCAAAAACAAACGTCGGTGATCACGAGCACGCCCGGCGACGTTTTCTTGGCCGTTTCGATGGCCTGCTGCACGATGCCGCGGGCATCAGTCGATTCGCTGCCCAAGGCGTCCTTAGATTCTGGGATGCCGAACAGTAGGACTCCACCCAAGCCCAAGCGCTGTACTTCCTCGATTTCGGCCGGCACCTGGTCGGGGGAAATCTGGAAATGGCCCGGCATCGAACCGATCGGCTGCCGCACGTTGCGGCCCGGGCGAACGAACAGCGGCAGGATCAGATTCGCCGGCGACAGCCGCGTTTCCTGAACCAGGCTGCGCACGGCCGGGTGATGCCGCAGGCGGCGCATACGGGTTGTGGGAAAAGCCGGGGCCGATGATCTGATCGGTTTCGCCATACTCCATTTATAGTTCAAGACGCGACGGCTTGGAATTGCCGGCAGCGGCGGCGCGGGCCGCCTTGCCGTTTAGCGGGCGCTTGCCGTCGGTTCGCCGCTGGCATTGAGAGCGGCCCGGGCTTGGGCGACCAGATCGGCCGCCCAGGGTTTTTCGCCGTAGAGCTCGATAACGCCGCGATAAATCCGCCGGGCTAGCGTGGGATTGTCGGCCGCGACCTTGGCTGCGCGGGCGATCCGCGATTCGACCAGCTTGCGGCCTTCGGGCGCGTAACTGTCGATCTGCTTTTGCACACGGTCGCGCTGCTGGCGAGCCAGCTTGACGTAGTGCCGAGTGACGTCCGAGTCGGTCGAGTCGTCGTCGTAGACGTCGATCAGGGCGGAGAACTTCGCCAGGGCCACTTCCGGATCGATCAGCAGTTGGCGCTTGGCCTCGACGTAGGCCCGTTGGATCGGGTGCTTGAGCTCATCTTGAATGCCGCGCACGCTGTCGGCGCGGGGATCGTCGGCAAAGCGGGCCAAGAAATCCTCGATCTTGGGCTGTACCGCGCGCAGGCTTTCGGCGTCGTCGTCGTCGGCGGCCGTTTCGATCTGCTGATAGAGGCTGTCGGCCGTGGCGGGCTGCATGAGGTACCATCCGCCCAGCACGACAATCAACAGTCCGCCCATCAGAGCCAGCGTCTGCGGCGCAAACAGTCCGCTGAGGATCTCGCTCAAGGCGCTCGATCGGTCGTCGCGGCGGTTTTCGACCTTAGTGAAGCGACCAACCGACGTGTCCGACGTCGCCAGTGGCTCCGGCGGCAAAGGCCGTTTTTCCACCGGCGGCGCAAAGGCCATCGTCGCTTCAGTCATTTGCACTTCGGCCGGTGAACCGGCGGACGAGCTCATGGCGTCGGCCAATTGCGTGGGAGTCATCGTGGGCGGAAGCGCGCTTGCGGACGATTGTCCCGTATCGCCCGTGTCGGGACCGGCCAGCACGAAGTCGTCGCCCCGGCTGAGCGAGATCGACAGCCCGCGCTCCATGGCCTCCAGGCTGCGCGACAGAATCAGCGTGTTGACGAAACGATCTTGCGGATCTTTTTCCAGGAGTTGATGGATGATTCGCGTCAGCTCGGCGGGCGTCTGGGGGGCGAATCGCGTGACGGGCTCGGGCTCGGCATAGCGCTGCAATTGCAGCATCTCGACCAGCGATTTGGCGCGAAACGGCGGGCGACCGGCCAACAGGGCGTAGAGGACGCCGCCCAGACTGTATTGGTCGCAGCGATCGGTCACGGCCCGCCCCTCGGCCTGCTCGGGGGCCATGTATTCGGCCGTTCCCAACACGCCGCCGTCGGACGTCAGCCGGGTGTTGCCGAACAGTCGCGCGATGCCGAAGTCCGAGAGCTTGATATCGCCGTCCGGGGTGAGCAGCAAATTGGCCGGCTTGAGGTCGCGATGAATGACGCCGTGGTCGTGTGCATGCTTGAGTGCCCGACAGAGCTTGATGGCGATCGTCGTGACTTCGCGCCAGTCGAAACGTCGACCAGCTCGCAGCTCGTCTTCCAGGCTCGTGCCCTCGACCAGCTCCATGGCGTAAAACAGCGTGCCGGCCTGCTCGCCATATCCATAGAGCCGCACGATGTGCGGATGGTCGAGTTTTTTGAGCGACTCGATTTCGGCCTCGAAGCGAACGCGAAATCCTTCTTCCGAGGCCAGCGAGGGTGACAATACCTTGATCGCCGCAGCGGCGCCGGTCTCCTGGTCGACTCCGGCATAGACGGCGCCCATGCCGCCTTGCCCCAGCTTTCTGCCCAGGCGATAAGGACCGAGTTGCTCGAACTGCATGCTGGCTGAGGCCGCTAGGAGAAGTCAGGTCGGATTCAAAGAAATCGCAACATCAATCGTATCATCGCTGGTGCGGTAAAACCAGCGAAGGCAGCGGCTGCCGCGCGCTGTCGAGCCATGCCGCCCGGGTTTACAATTCACGCGTCGCGGCGGTAGATTGCCAAGGCGCTGGCGGAGGGCGCGTCCCAAGCACTTGAGAACTTCAAATCGGGAGATATTTCGCGTGTCGAACGAATTCGTGGTCTTACCGCGCGAGGAAAATCAGGCGCGCGGAATCGGGCAGTACGCGCTCGATTTTCTGGCGGGCAAGCTGGGCCAGCCTGACGAAAGCGTCTTGCGGCGCGTCGAGCAATTCCATTTGGACAGCATTGCCTGCGGGGTTTCGGCCTTGGCCTGTCGCGCCAACGCGCCCACGGTGCTGCGGGCCGAAGCGCTGGAGTACGTCAGCCAACAGCCGGCCAGCGGCGCGCCGCTGTTTGGTTCGCGCATTCGCGTCAAGCCCGAGAAGGCGGTGGTCGCCAATAGTTCGGCGGTGCGGGAGTGGGATTCGAACGGCACGAACTTCGGCTACAATCCCGCGCGCGGCGCCACCCGCGGCGAGTTCGGTCACAACGATTTTTATCCGGTGGCCGTGGCGGCTGCACAGATTCGCGGACTGGACGGCCGGCAAACCTTGCAGGCCATGATCCTTTTGGACGAGATCCGCGGCCGGCTGGCGGAAGTCTTCGCGCTCAAGGACTACAAGATCGACCACGTCGTACACGGAGCGATCGGCTCGGCTGCGACGTTTGGCGCCGTGATGGGCGCCACGGCCGAGCAAATCGAATCGGCCATCGGGCTGGTCGTGGCACATTATATTCCGTTTCGCGCGATTCGTGCCGGCAAGCAGCTTTCGGACTCGAAGGGCGCCTCGGCGGCCATCAGCGCCGAAGTGGCCGTGCTCAGCGCGCTACGCGCGATGCGAGGGTTTGTGGGACCGGCCGACATCTTTCGAAATCCCGAGGCGATCTTCTGCTTGTTCGAAAAGCCGCCGGACAAGCACTCAAGCCCGTTCGATCTCACGCTCGGCGCCGGCGGTGATGATTTCGCCATCATGGGCATGCATTTCAAGCTGGGTCTCTACGAGCATCAATCGGCCGGCGCGATTCAGGGTCTGCAAAATCTGCTGGCCCGGTATCCGCAAATAATTTTCGACGACAAGAAGCTCAAGTCGATGCGGATCACGATCTACGAGCCCGCATTCGGCATCATCGGCGACCCGGCCAAACGCGATCCGCGAACCCGCCAGAGCGCCGATCATTCGATGGTCTACATCATCGCCACGCTCCTGCGAAAGGCATTTCGCCAGCGGCAGGCCGGTTGGCGCGAATTGATGCTCGTTCCCGCCGACTACGACGAGTCGAGCCTGTTCGATCCGCTGACCCGCTCGATCATGGAGCGGATCGAATTTCGTCACGGCGGCAAGGAATATGACGAAAAGTACCCTGATGGAATTCCCACCACGATCGAAATCGAGCACGCCGATCTGGGGCGACTGTCGAGCGGCCTGGTGATGTATCCCGAGGGACACGCCCGCAACACGAGCGGCAATTTGCCAGGACTTTTGGAGTACAAGTTTCGCGCGCTGGCTTCGCTGGGCGTGGACGACGTCGACGCCCTGTACCGCCGCTTCAGCGACATGGACCGCAAGAGCGCGGCCGAGATCGCGGATCTGTACGACTTCGAAATCCGCGGCTGTTAGCACGCCATGGCACTTTACGGACTACTGAACCTGGACAAGCCCTCGGGCGTTACGTCGCGCCGCGCGGTCGATCAGGTTGTCCGACTGGTCAAGCCGGCCAAAGTGGGTCACGCCGGCACGCTCGATCCGCTTGCATCCGGCGTGCTGGTGGTCGGCATTGGCGCGGCTACACGACTGGTCGAGTACGTGCAGACGATGCGCAAGCAGTATCGGGCCACGTTTCTATTGGGCCGCTCGAGCACGACCGAGGACGTGGAGGGCGAAATCACGCTGCACGACGACGCGCCCCGGCCAACCCTGGCAGCTCTCGAGCGGGCTGCTACGCAATTGGTCGGCGAAATTCTGCAACGCCCGCCCGCGTTCTCGGCTCTCAAGGTCTCAGGCCGGCGAGCCTATGCTTTGGCTCGCGCCGGTCAGCAGGTCGAGCTTGTGCCCCGGCCGATACGGGTCCATCGCCTGGAAATCTCACGATACGAGTATCCGGAGCTTTGCTTCGACGTGGATTGCGGATCGGGAACCTACGTCCGCTCCTTGGGGCGCGACCTGGTCGAATTGGCCGGCACGACTGCCGTGATGTCGGCCCTGGTGCGGACCGCGATCGGACCGTTCGCTCTCGAGCGGGCGATCCGGCCGGCGGAGCTTTCGCGGGGGAATATCGACGGGCACTTGCTGCCCGCCGTGTTGGCCGTTCGGGGTCTGATGCCCGAGTGCCGGGTGTCGACAGACGACCTCGCCCGGCTGGCAAACGGCCTGCCGATTGAGGGAGTCCAACTGGCCGACCATGCATCGGTGGACTCCGGCTCCGTCGCGGCACTCGACGCCGACGGCCGTTTGGTGGCGATTCTAAGCCGCCGCGACGACGGGCAATACACGCCCAGTAAGTTCTTTGCAGCCCGCTAGCGGCCCTTACGATCGCTATTTCCGCTGCGATCGCTTCCGGCACGTCCGCACATCTGTGGGAAAACCGTTGCCCAGCCGACCCCGTGGCAAAGCGCGTGCTAGGCTTTCCAGTGGAGCAAGCATCCGCCTTGCGACATCCTGCCGAACTGCGCCTTCACCGGCGACCAACCTGAGCTAACGCCAAGAGATGGATTTCACCAGGGGCGGCGACGCCCCCGCTTGAGCCGGCCCCGACTGCGGGGTTTGCGAAAATGGACCACTGACAAGCGATTATGGCCGAACGACGCAACGTGAAACTCGATTTGCTGGCGCTCGCGCTGTTGGCGATGTGCGCGTTTCTCGGGCTGTCGCTGTTTACATACAATCCGGCCGACTCTCTCGACGCGCTGGTTTATCCGCCGCGGGAGCATACGCCCAACGCCTGCGGCCGTTCCGGCGCCATCGTGGCCGACGTCGTCTTCCAGGCCTGCGGAGTCGCGGGCTGGTACCTGGTCCTATCCTTAGCCGTGGTCGACAGTTGGCTGCTTGCGCGGCGACCGATTTCCGAGCCGATCTTGCGGGCCGTGGGATGGGTACTCTCCTTCGTGGCTCTGTCGACCCTGGTGGCGCTCGTGGCCGAAGGGTGGTCGCCGGGTCCCGTGATTGGGCCGGGGGGATACCTGGGCGCGGCGGGACGGGGCTTTCTGGAAATGCACTTTGCCAGCGCCGGCAGTTATGTGCTGACAATCAGCATGCTGGTCGGCGGCCTGCTGTTGTGTACCGAATATTTACTGCCGAAGCTGATTATCCACGTGTTGGCGACCCCCGGCTCGGCCCTTTCTCGCATGCGGCTGAGCACGGCCCGTTCGGCCGCCACGGCC
>JANNQN010000345.1:0-8349 GCA_031400775.1 Planctomycetia bacterium
ACGACTCAACACGCGAACTAAACAGGACCCGATTCTCTCACAGACACTGGTACTGAAATCGGGAGGGGGTCAGGCCAACGCAAGAAGTTGCTCGTCGCTGGCGGATGGGTCAATGGCCAACGCCGACACCACGTCATGCCCCTGAGCGACAAGAAAAGCGGTGAGCGAGCGACATGACACGCAAACGTCGAGCAGAAACTTCACGACGCCTTGGCCCTCGAAATCCGGTCATGGATTTGTTCGCCGGACAGCGACCGGTGGGCGTACGCCAAGCATGCCTGGATGTCGGCAGGTTCCAGGAAGGGATACTCGGCGAGAAGTTTTTCCGGCGTGTCGCCGGCGGCCAACATGCCGAGAACGTGTTCGACAGCGATTCGCAGGCCGCGAATATTGGGCTTGCCGCCGAAGATAGCCGGGTCCACGGTGATGCGTTTGAGCACCTCGTCTTCGGTCATCGGCTGGGCCATTTCATTCATAGGATTCTCCACAACGAATCGTTCCACCTTACACCCTATCGTAGCATGCAAACTGATGATATCGCAAAACTGCGATACAGTCAATTACGTCGACTTTCGTCGCCGGCTAGCGGTGGGGAAAGCGTTGGGCGAACCGTCGTGCGAGGCGGTGAAATCACCACGTGCCGCGACCAGGTTGCTGAGTCTGCTGAGCGGCGTCGAGCAAAGTGAGAATGGTTTGCTGTATGTGGTCCGGAAGTTCGGTCCACAGGCTTAAATCGAGCAGGAGAACAGTTGAGCAGGTGAAGGACAGAGGAAACGAAGAGCGCCGATTTGCCCGCACTCCTGCGGTCGCCTGCTCATCTGATCAACTGCTCAGCTTCGCGTGTGTCGGCAATGATCGTTACTTCGATCGTTACTTCTCGAACCAGGCGAGCACCCGTTTACGCTCCTGCTCGTAAGGAAACGGCAGATAGGTAGAGAGCGCCGTCATCTGGCTCGTGGGCACTTGCGTCGAAGCCTTGGGCGCCGCGGACTCGCGGTTGATTTTCTTCTCGAGCGCCTTGGCACGCTTCGCGGTTCGTTGCGCCGCCGCATCGTGCTGGTCGAGCGCGTCGGCATCTCGCAAGCCTCGGTCCGAAAGTTCCGCAGAGCGCTGCTGAAGAGACAGGAGCCGGCGGTCCATGTCAAAGGCTTGCTTGTTGAGACGTCCCAGCGATACCGCCAGGGCTGCAACTCGCGCAAATTCGGGAGTGGTCGGTCCAAAAATTCTATTGGTAGCCGTCGTGGTCGTCGTGCTAAAGTCCAGTTCGGGAGTACCGGGTCGCCGCTGGTCAATGACGGTTGTTGGCAAGACGGTCGTTCTGTTGCGAGTCAACTCGGAAATCTGTGCCTGCACGGTAACTATTTGCGCGGTGAGTCGAGTACGATCGGCTCGCAAGGAATCCAACTGCGTTTTCACAACGTTCCATTCGCGCTGCGCGTCGCGCATGCTTTCCTGGTGCCATTGCATGGCTTCTTCTTTGTCGGCAATCTCACCAAGAGCGTCATCCAAAGTAGCCTTGTCTCGATCAAGCCGCGCTGTGTGCGACGCTGCCTTTCGCTCTTGAGCCAGCTTGCGATCGGATTGGAGGCCATCGAGACGTTCCGCCACATCCGCATGCCCAGCATCGAACAGCGGAGTGTACCGGTCACCCAGGTTTTCAAGCACCATGCTCCGGTATTTCGATCGTAATTCATTGTCTACAGTTCCAGGCCGGACCAACTCCAAGAAGCCAAACATGGCTCCGATAAAACGGGCCGTTTCATCGTTGGACTTGCTAACGGAATCGTTGTCGCCAGTGCCCTTAAGACTCTGGCTGAGCGCCGCCATTTCTTGGAGCGCGTCGGTAATTCTACGGCCTTGAATCTGTGCCCAAACCTTCGCCCGGCTTGCGGCGACGTCGGGCTTGCTGCGCTGCTGGAGCCCCGTCAAAAGCTCAACGGATTCGAGATACTGGTGTTGATTCACCAGAACGATGGCGAATGCATAGTCGATTCGTCGATCGCGCGGATTGTCGCGTTTCATTCGCTCATAGTGCGATTTCGCGGCGGCCACGGCCGATGGAGTGTTCTTCGTGCCCAATTGAAACAACGAGGCAACCTGCGGCGCCAGTTCGCGCGCGGGTAGCAAACGACCAAAGGCGACCGTCAGCAGCAAAGCAATCGCGATTGCGAGCGTAAACTGCTTTTCGGATCGCATGGGCCGAAATCGGGGCTTGGGCATCACCGTGCTGTCGCCATAAGTCCAGGGGTTACAATCGGCGAGCCCTCGATCGGCGAATTGTCGTGAACTAACAGTCGCGGGCCTGCGAGAAAGTAGTTGTGGTGTTCGCTTACGATCAGGTTATAGACCTCCGTGGCACGCACCGCCTCGAGGTTCTCGACGGTCATACCGCCTTCCAGGCCGTGCAACGACATCCCAGCTTCAAGATGCTTTGCCGGGCGCCAGCCGAGGCCATTGACCCAGAACGGGTGACCGGGGGTGACCAAGATCGCCTGGTTGGCGAAGGAGACTTTCAAGACCGGCGTCGTGGGCAGCAAATTAGTGGTATGAATCGGCTTATACACCAATTCGCCAGTGCGGATTTCCTGCGACAGCACGCGGTCCCCTACCTTGAGCTCTTCGATCGGCCGAGGGCCTTGGATCGTCAGAATCATGGTCCCGCCAGGGAAGCAACAGGGGGGACAGACGCCGTGCGGTACATAGGTCCAGAGGCGGGTTTCTGGACGAATGGTGGTTTGCGAGGGCAGTGGAAAGTACGACTGAATTTCCCACAAATTCTGCTGATAGACCGGTTTCTCCTGCGCTGGTGCTGACCAGCCGTTGTAGTCGTTGTACTGCTTCTCCCACAATCGCGGGTCATCCCCAGCCGAAAAGCCTGTCGTGCGCTCAAGCGCGAACCGAACTCGGTCACGCATCCAGTCGGCCGGCGCTTGGACCGCGCTGGCCTGGGCTTCGAGCGTGTCGGCGGTGGCCAGTTCGCGCGCGAGAGCCCGGGGAGTGACGAGCATGGCCGTCATCGCGTCCGTTGGATTGACGATCGACTCGTAGTTGATCGCGAAATCGGCCTGTTGGCCCTCCAGGTAAAACTCGTGCTCGTGGAGCACCATGCCGCCAGGCAGCACGGAGACGTGGAATCGCGTCTTGAGCGAGCCGGGCATGGCCGCGATGAGCTGCGGCACGAAAACGTGCATGGGTCGCTTCTTCAACTCGTCGGCGGCGGCCGCGCGCATTTCTTCTGCATCGGGAACGATCGCCCGCCGTAGCAAAACCTGCGTGGCCTCTGGATGCTGCAACCGGCCCACGGTATCAATCAGGAGCTGATTCAATTGCCTGGCTTTCGGCGAGTCGCCTTTGACCGCAAACACCGCTTCCAACACCGGAATCGCTTCAGGATCGTTGAGCGAACTCAAGGCGGCCAGCGCCTTGTCGCGATCCGTGGAATTGCCGCGGTCTATGGCGCTACGCCACTTCGTGATTTGCGGTTGCCAATGGCGGGCCGCTCGCAGTCGCTCACCAGCCCGTTGCTTTTCTGCATCGATCTGCGCGCGGGTCAACCACCGTCCTTCATGCAACTTCAAGCCCAGCGCCGCGAGCGCTTCGGCATCGCCGCGCTCGAACTCCATCACTTTGGCCCAGTGGACCCGCTCCTCGTCCGGCAGTTGGTTCTTGTGACAAAAGCGGGCCAGCGCGCGGTGATTGTCGGCCGTGTCGACCATCGCATCGCGAAGCTTGCGATAGGCGGTCAACTTCTTGTCGGAGGCGGCCCGCTCGGGCACGTCGTCGACTTTGACCCAGTCGCCGTCAATTCGGACAAAGCCCGAGTGCCACCGGGCGGGGGCGAAGTTGGAATCGCGCGCCAGCGCGTCGGACAGCAGCGTAGCCCGCAACGAGCTCGCGCCGTCAAGCTCGCTTTGGAGTGCCGCCTTGACCAGTTCGGCGGGTGTGGCGGTTGCCGCGGGCAGCTTGACTTCGGCCCTCAACTGCTCGGTTAGGGGAGAGCCAACCAAAAGAAACAGGACCAGCGCCGCAAGTGATGTGGCTTTCATGACAATGACCCCTTCGACAGTTCCGGTTGCCGATTTAGTCCGCGCCTGTCATTGTGCCGTTAGTCTGGCTTAAAAGTCAAACACAGTTGGCCGAATTCTTGGCGGCCCTGCCTGCGAATTCGAATAGTCGATATGAGTTCGATTCTCGCGGCGTCCGATAGGCCGTGGAATGCCCCCGTTTTCTGTCCGGGTGTGCTGCTGGAGCGAAGGCGTAGCCGCGTCCTTTTCACCGCATTGCCTCAACGGTTAGCTTGAGGCCGATCGCTTTGGTAACCGCGACAAGCGTCGACAAGCGGGGATTCCCACGAGCCGATAGTGCCCGATAGAGGCTTTCACGCTCGATGCCTGCCGCCTTGGCGACCTTTGCGAGACCGCCTCTGGCTTCGGCGAGGTGCCTGAGCGCAATCAGCAACACTTGCGGCTCATCGGACTCCTCTAGCGCCGCTTTGAGATATTCCGACGCAAACTCAGGATTCTCCCGCAGCTCGCGGACAATGGATTTACTGTGTGAAACGCTCGCTTTGCGATTCATGGCTTCTTAGTTCTCCGCTTGAAATCTTTCCAATAGGCGACCGCCTGATCGATATTCGCCGACTGTCGACGTTTGTCGCTACCACAGAGGAGCAATACGACGCTCCGCCCGACGTTAGCAAAATAGACGCGATACCCGGGCCCCCAATCGATCCGAAGCTCGGAGACTCCCTCGCGGAGCGCTTTACAATCACCAAAATTGCCTGCGACCAATCGCGCGACACGGGCTGCAATTTTTGCCCGTGCGCGATTGTCGGCCAGCTTCGACAGCCACGTACCAAACACATCCTCGCCGGATTCGGTGACGTAGCGTTGCACGTCAATCATCGCCCTACCTATTGTAACTTATAAATTACAAAAACGCAAGCTGGAAATATTGCGTTCTTAACGCGCCCGAATTCCACCTATATAGCTTAACTCGAGACCCGATCTCGGACTTTCGGCTCGGCGATTCAAAGGTTGACCGCCACCAACGGTCTCGAAGCCCTGAAACTTCTCATCGAATCAGAATTCCGTTCCCATTGGCTTCCCCATTCCTTAAATTGTGACAATTGTGGCCACGACTCAGCAAGTTATTCATGGAGGAGACCGCGATGAGCACTGTTCTGGTTACCGGCGGGTCGGGCTTCGTCGGCAGCCATTGCATCCTGCAACTCCTGGCCGCGGGGCATCGGGTGCGCACCACGGTACGGAACCTAAAGCGCGAGAGCGACGTGCGGGCCATGCTCAAGCAAGGCGGCGCCGAGCCGGGAGATCGGCTGAGCTTCATCGCCGCCGATCTGGAAAATGACTTGGGCTGGCCGGAAGCCGTGGCCGGTTGCGAGTACGTGCTGCACGTGGCCTCGCCATTTCCCGAACACATCCCCAAGCACGAGAACGAGCTGATCGTGCCCGCACGCGAAGGCGCGCTCCGCGTGCTGCGTGCCGCGCGCGACGCCGGAGTCAAGCGAGTGGTGCTCACCTCGTCGTTCGCGGCGATCGGCTATGGCCACAAGCCGCAAAGCACGCCGTTCAATGAGACGAGCTGGACGGACCCCGATGGCGACGATGTGCGTCCCTACGTGAAATCGAAGACGTTGGCCGAACGGGCGGCTTGGGATTTCATCGCCAACGCAGGGGGCGCGCTCGAGCTATCGGTCGTCAACCCCGTGGCCGTGTTCGGTCCCGCGCTCGGGCCCGACTATTCGACCTCGATCCTGCTGGTGCAGCGGCTGATGGACGGGGCTATACCCGGCTGCCCGCGGCTGAGTTTCGGCGTCGTCGATGTGCGCGACGTCGCCGACTTGCACATCCGCGCCATGACGCATCCGGCCGCCAAGGGCGAACGTTTCCTGGCCGTCGCTGGGGATTTTATGTCAATGCTCGACATCGCCAAGGTGCTGAAGGGCCGCATGGGTGCGGCGGCCAAGAGAGTGCCAACCCGCCAACTGCCCAACTGGCTGGTGCGCATCGCCTCGATCCGTGATCCGGCGGTGAAGCAGATCCTGCCCGAGCTCGGTAGGACGAAGAATGCCACCAACGAAAAGGCCAAGCGTATGCTGGGCTGGTCGCCGCGTTCCTCCGACGAGGCAATCGTCGCCACCGCAGAGAGCCTGGTGCGGCTCGGGCTGCTGAAGGACAGCCCGAAAAAGGCCTCCTGAATCAAGGAATCAGGGCGACAAGTATGCAGCGCCCGTGCAGCGCGGCACATTGCGCAATCGATGCAGCCACAAGGCAGTTTGCCCGTTACTTCTCGTCCTTGCCCGCGATGCGGCTCACTCGGCTGCCGGCACTTTCCGGGCGTCTTCGGAATTCGACTGGCGACGGTCACTCGGGCTGTTCCGACGTGGAACGAGCGATGGCTGCGGCGCCTACCAGCGGACCTGGTGTTGCACATAGACGAGCTCGGGCGAGACATCGGCCCCGGTTTGGCTGATGAAGCTCCCTGGAAACAACTTTGAGAATCCGATCAGGATGTCCTGATGGGCCGTCAGATGGACGTTGAAGAGCACGTCGAGCTCGTCGCCAACGTCGGTGCCAGCCGCGCCGCTGGGGTCGAAGCGCAACACACCTCCGCCTGCGCCAAACAGTGGTGACCGCGCTTGTGCCAGGTGGAAGTTATGGTACTGCACGATCAAGTAGGTCCACTTGGTTGGAAACAAGGCGAACTGCATGTTGAAATCCTGAATGTTCTGGCGCGCCACCAGGTCAAGATATCCAAGATAATAGTGCCCGAACGGATAGAGCTGGTTGAACGTGCCGAACTTGTCGCCCGCACCGGGTTGCGCGTCGCCCGAGGCGAAATCGTAGTAGATCCAGAACTGCGGAGTCATCTCGACGTCTTTGAAGTTGTAGCCGATGCCGGTGGTCGCGGCCGCGGCCTGAAGGTCCTGATTCGAGTAGCGACCAACCTGTACCATGCCTTCGGCGTCGTAGAGCAAGGTATTGTCAATGTCGCCGACCAGGCGCGTACCGAGCGTGGTGACATTGGTTCCGCCCACGACGCCTCCCTGCCCGACGGCCACGGGGTTCGAGTTTTCCAAATTGAGCGCGTACAAATCCCAGAAGCGGCCCGGTTTGGAGCGATACGTGGTCCAGATGCCCGTGAAGTTTTGGCGCTCGTCGGGTGAGTCGAAGTAGGTAGGGTTTGGAATGATCGGCTGCAGCCAGAAGGCCGTGGCGTCCCACTTTTCGCCTTGTCGGAACACGCGCACGCCCTGGAAGGTGCGCAGCGTATTGGCCCAATCGAGATTCGACACGAGACGTTGGGAGCCAAGGCTGACTTCCTGCCGCCCTCCGCGTACGTAAACTGGCCGATCGTTCCACTCAAACAGTTTCAAGTCGACGAACAAGTCGACCAGATCCGAGCGGTCGCGATCGATGGGCAGCGGCGCCAGTTCCGCGCCAAAATGCTGCGCGTCGAGGTACTGGATGAAGAATCCAAAATCGTCGCGATGGTAGAGCGAGCCGTAGGCGAGGGTCCGCAACTGTTCTTAGCGATTGACCGACGGCGTCAGGCGGCTGTCGATTTCGTTCATGTAGCGGTCGCGCACCTCACCGCCGGTGGAAAACAGCCAGTCGTCGCCGACCGGCTGCCGCTTGAGCCCATCCGACCACATCTCGTAGGTGTTTTTCGGATTGTCGAGGTAGCGAAAGTCAGTGTCGTAGAACGGAAACGGCTTGAGACTAATTCTGCCCCACGGAAAGGGTGGTGGACTTTGACGATACTCGCCCCGGAGGTAGTCCCACGCCGAGTAGTAGCCTGGCCCGGTGGGCGGCACCGGAAAAAGTCCGAGTCGCGGGAAGATCAGCGTGGGAGGCGTATGGGCAAATGAATCGGCAGACTGCCCGGACAGCCGGCGATCGTCCAACAGGCTGCCCGTTGTTGACTGCGTCACGTCTGCCGCTGGAACTTCGTCGAGCAGTCCGCCGGAGTCGCTCGGCGTATTCGCCGATGGCGCCGAGACATCGTTTAGGGCTGAGAACAGCGGTTCCGGTTCAGAGCCAATGGCAACGGCAAGTGGCGCGAAGAGGGCTGCCGCGGCGGTTAGCCAGCGAAGCGTCGTGACGGTCATGTCGTATCACGTGGGCTGAGTCGATCGCACGCCAGCCTTCGTGGCGACCGCGGTAGGAACGAGGGGTGGGACAACACATTAAGAGCCTATCCGAGAACTGTCGGGGACTGTCCCAATTTTACGGTGCCCTGGGAGTAAAATGGGACTGTCCCCTTCTCCCGGACAGTTCTCGGATAGGCCCTAAAAGGACACTAACGAAAGTTCAGGAAGAAGAATTC
>JANNQN010000346.1:0-3198 GCA_031400775.1 Planctomycetia bacterium
CGAGCTCCTCGAATCCGCTCCCCGCGGCCCTTCTCGCTTCCGCTCTATTCAAGTCGATCGCCTCAGCGAGCGTCACTTTGAGGGTGTCGACTAGTTCCTCCCGCGTCCGCTCCTGGCAATTGACGCCCGGCACCTCCTCGACCGCGCAGTTGCCTTGGCCCGACCTGGAATCGGCGATTTCGGGCGTGTCGAAGTTGGCAGCCCAGGGGGCGCTGCCCTTGTCGCCGGGCGAGCATTTGAGCTTGCGCGTGCGCGAGGTATTCTCGACCACGCCCAACGACCGCAAGAAACGCCGCCACGAGGCGATCGCGCGGGTCGTGTTTTTGTGCATGACGCTGCTGCTCGTGATTCCGCTGTTCTGGATTCTCACGCACTTGACCGTCAAGGCATGGCCGGTGCTGTCGGCGTCGTTCTTGTTCGAGAATCCCCAGAACAACATGACGGCCGGCGGCGTGTGGGCGCCGTTGATCGGCACGTTCTACCTGGTCTTCATCTCGCTGGCCGCGGCCGCGCCGATCGGAATTCTGGCCGGCGTGTACTTGAACGAATACGCGGGCGACAACTGGTTCACGCGGGTCGTCAACCTGGCCGTGGTCAACCTGGCCGGCGTGCCCAGCATCGTGCATGCGCTGTTTGGCGTGGGCGCATTCGTGATGTTCGCGGGCATGGGCGAGTCGGTGTTGGCGGCGTCCTGCACGCTGGCCATCATGACGCTGCCGGTCATCATCAGCAGCACCAAGGAAGCCCTGGCCAGCGTGCCCATGACGTTCCGCGAAGCCTGTTGGAACATGGGGGCCAGCCGCTGGCAAACCATTCGCACGATCGTATTGCCGAACTCGATCAGCGGAATTTTGACGGGAGTGATCTTGCAGGTTTCGCGCGCGGCGGGCGAAACGGCCCCCATTTTGTTCACCGGGGCGGCCTATTTCATGAGCGTGCCGAACAAGGGTGTGCGCTCCTGGTTTCCCTATTCGCTCAACGATAGCTGCATGGCGCTGTCCTATCACTTGCACGTCATGCTCACCCAGGTCAAAGGCGCGAGCCCCGAGCAGATCGCCTCGGGCGACGGAATTCCGCTTGAGCACCTGCAATATGGAACGGCCGTGGTGCTGATCGGGCTGGTGCTGATGGTCAATAGCGTGTCGATCGGGTTGCGAGTTTATCTACGATCTCGCAAAAAGTGGTAAGGCATGGCCTCGATCGGAATCGACATTCGCAATCTCTCGGTCAGCTATGGCAGCAAACCGGCCTTGCGAGACATCACGCTCGCGATCCCGCCGAACCAGATCTTCGGGATCATTGGCCCGGCCAACTCGGGCAAGACCACGCTGCTCAAGTGCATCAACCGCACGATCGACTTCATCAGCACCGCGCGCGTCGAGGGCGAGGTCTCGGTCGGCGGGCAGGACGTGCGCACCGTGGCCAGCGTGTACGGATTGCGGCGGAGGATCGGCATGGTGTTTCCCCTTCCGGTGGGATTGCCGCTTTCGGTATACGACAATGTCGCGTATGGCCCGCGGATGGCCGGCATGAAGCAGCGAGGAGAACTCGACGCGCTGGTTGAAAAATGCCTGCGGCAGGCGGCGCTGTGGGACGAGGTCAAGGACCGGATGACGTTGCTGGGTACGAAGCTCTCGGGAGGGCAGCAGCAGCGGCTTACATTGGCCCGGGCCTTGTCGTTGCGGCCCGATATTCTGTGCCTGGATGAATTCTCGATCGCGATCGATCCGGTCACGACCATGAAAATTGAAGAAGTGCTGCTCGAGCTGCGCAAAGAGATGACGATCGTGCTGGTCACGAATCTCGTGCAGCAGGCCCGGCGGTTGGCCCAGCAAACCGCGTTTCTCAATAGCTCGCGGCTGGTCGAGGTGGGAGACACGAAGCAAATCTTCACCAAGCCGGCCAATCAACTGACGTACGATTATGTGACAGGCAACATCGGTTGACGGGGAACCTCGGTTGATGTCCGACGACGCGCGCTACAGCATCGAGACGCGGGACTTGAATCTCTGGTATGGAGATTTTCAAGCGCTCAAGCAGATCAGCGTGCGCATTCGGCAGTCGTGCGTGACTGCGTTGATCGGACCCTCGGGCTGCGGCAAGACCAGCCTGTTGCGTTGCTTCAATCGCATCAACGAGCGGTACGGCAATGTGAAAACGACCGGCGAAATCTCGATCCTGAACAAGAACATCTACGACGCCGACGTTTCGTTGGGCGAGTTGCGCAAAACGGTGGGCATGGTGTTTCAGCGGCCCAATCCGCTGCCGATCTCGATCTATGAAAACGTGTTGTTCGGTTTGCGGGTACACACCGATCGGCACGCCTTCTCCCGCGCGCGGCGGGACGAGTTCGTGCAATCGGCGCTTGAGGACGTGTTTCTGTGGAAAGACGTCAAGGACAAGCTCGGCAGCAAGGCCACGCTCTTGACGCTCGAGCAGCAGCAGAAGCTGTGCATCGCTCGGCTGCTGCCGCTCAAGCCGCGGGTGATCCTGATGGACGAGCCGTGCTCCGCCTTGGACGCCGAGGGAACCCAGGCGATCGAGACGCTGATCGACGCGCTCAAGGAAAAATACACGCTCGTGATCGTGACCCATAATATGGGCCAGGCCGCGCGGGCCAGCGAAGAGTGCATCTACATGCTGCTTGGCAAGGTGGTCGAGCACGGCACGACCAAGGATATTTTCTTGCGCCCGCAGCACAAGGAGACGGAAATGTACATCGAAGGGCGTTACGGGTAAGAGCGGTCCTGAGCAGAGTGTGTGCTACCGGCAAAGGGAATTTGGTTCCTACCACCTTTTCTGAATCCAGTTTGAGTGAAGCCGTGACAATTGAAACACAAGACAGTCTAGTGCGGAATTGGTTTGAGCAAGCTGTACAAGTTAGTGGGCCATTATTGCCGGACGGCTGGTTCGGACGTCCGCACGACAATACATACTTTTTAGTGGATGTGCAGTTGTTAGCTGACGAATTGGTGCTCCGCCTAAGCGCTGACACGGTGTTGCGATTTGATGGGCCGGTCCGAGTCTTTATCGAGAATTCCGACCTGGTATTTGAAGGTTTTCGACAGGCAACGCTTCGCTGGAAGCACTACGGCGGAGGCCCTGACGCGCCATACTACGAGAAGCATTACGATTCAGGACAAGTTCGGCTTGCAGCGCCTATCGGCACAACTGTGGCAATTGAGTACATCCATTCAC
>JANNQN010000347.1:0-3447 GCA_031400775.1 Planctomycetia bacterium
TCCGGTGTGCGTGGGAAGGATTGCCATCACAACCCGTTCTACCCGCGGAGGCCCCCTTCTTCATCTCCACGCCAGCACCCAACGCAACTCTTTGTGAATCAGCCAGCTAGCACGCGAGGGATGCGAGTTACGCCCTATTCAATTACAGCCTCTGGTGACAGAGTGGCTGACGACGGTATTTCAATAATCGGGAACTGCGAATCCGGCTTCATCCCCGCATCATAACCGACCGGGATTGCAACACTGAAGCCCTGCTTGTTGGCTTAGGGCCAAGGATTCCGAGCGTGCCCCAAGATGGCTGTATCGGCTGGCTCAATCGAACGACGCGGAATCCTTGACCAGCCACGTGTCGCCGCCGACCTCGACCACATCGTCCGGAGCCAGCTTTCGGCGTCGCCTGGTTTCGATTTCGCCGTTCACTTTGACTTCGCCGCCTTGGATCATCACCTTGGCGTGGCCTCCCGTTTCCGCGATCGAGCTCAATTTAAGAAACTGATCGAGGCAAAGAGTCCGGGATTTCGAAACAGCCTCGTCGCTAGACACCATTGAGCCCTTTCCACTTGTCCCGCGGGCGGACGGAATACTCGGTTTTCATTCGACGGCGGGATTCTGTTGGCGGTCTATACCGCGTTCTCGGCCAGTAGCGGCAGCACATCTTTTTCAATGCTCTCCGCGCCGATGTTTGGGGCATAGCGGCCAATCACCGCACCCTCGCGGCTGATCAAGAACTTGGTGAAGTTCCATTTGATCGCCTTCGTGAACAAAATGCCCCGGCGAGACGATTTCAGGAATTCGTAGAGCGGATGCGTCGCTGCCCCGTTGACCTTGATCTTGGCGAACATCGGAAACGTCACATTGTACTTGAGCGTGCAGAATTGCTTGATCTCGGCTTCGTCGCCAGGTTCTTGATGACCAAATTGATCGCACGGGAAACCCAGGACGGAAAAACCAGAGGCGCGATGCTTTTGATACAGGGCTTCCAAGCCGGCATACTGCGGCGTGAACCCGCATTGGCTCGCCACGTTTACAATCACTAGCGCCTGCCCTCGATAGGCCGCGAGCGTTTGCTTCTGACCGTCGATGGTCGTGACGTCAATGTCGTAGAGACTTGTCATGGGCGCTCCAGGGCTCAGATCGGCGACGACTCAGTATAGCGGTGGGCCGGGTCCCAGCCCAAACCGGGGCTTGGGATCGCTCCCTTTGCAGGCTGACCTTGCGTCGCTCGACCTATCGCGCCTATATTTCCCGGGCGATTTGCGTCCCCTGCCCCACGGCCCGCCGGAATCGAACGGATGCGATTTCCCAGAGCGATCGAAGTGCTTCGCTCCGAGGGCCCGCGGGTGTTCTTGCGAACTGCGCTCGGCCATCTGTCCGATCGAGCCAAGATTCTGTTGCGGCCAGCGCGGTTCGCCGAATTGGCGAATCGCCGCCGCGCGGGCCGCGAGCTGCGACTGAAGTCGCGAGTGCTGACGGCGATGCCCTGCGAAATCACGATCGAGAGCACGACATTCTGCAACCTTCGATGCGTGATGTGCGAGCATTCCCAAGACGGAATGGTCGTCAAGCGGCACTTTCCCGAGCACCTCGTCGATCGACTCGCGCCGTTCATGTCCGCCGCCTCTCGATTTCAACTGCACAGTCTGGGCGAGCCGCTGATGTCGCCGGCGTTTTGGAAAATCCTCGAACGGATCACGACCGTTCATCGTGGCACACCCGACATTTCGTTCAACTCGAACGGTCTGCTACTCTCCGAAAAGAACATCGCACTGCTTTTAGCTTCGAAGCTGCGCGAGATCAATATCTCGTTCGACGCCGCCACGGCCGCAACCTACGAGAAGATCAGAGGGGGCGATTTCGACCGGCTGGTGGCCAACGTTGCAGACCTGGTTCGTGCCCGCTCAGCGGCCCGCCGTTCGGATTTCAAGATCATCCTCAACATGACGTTGATGCGGGCCAACGTCGAGGAGCTTCCCCAGTTCGTTCGTCTGGCCCACCGCCTCGGCGCCGACGAAGTGAGCTTCTGGGGATTGAACGAGGGCGAGAATTACGAGCGGCCGGACTGGGTGTTGACCAAGGGAGATTGGCAGTTCTCGTATGGCGAGGAAAGCCCCCAGCACTATCCCAACCTGTTTGCCGCGAAGGTGCGCGAGGCCGTCGCCGTGGCTCGCGAATTGAACATGCCATTGGACGAGGAATTCAAGAAAAAAGTCCTTGTCGGCGACGCAGGGCAGCGCATCGACAAAGACTATCGCCCGCATGCGGCTTCGCGTGAGTCTTCAATTCCAGCCACCCCTGTGCCCCAACAGCTCGTGCAACTGAAAATAGGCGGCGATACGGGCGAGGTCCCCGTCGAGCGGCGGCGCATCGACGGCGCCAACGGCATTCCCGCCCCCAAGAGCGCGACGATCTCGAAGTGCGAAGCCCCCTGGCGGTGGCTGGTAGTCAACAATCGGGGCGACTG
This sequence comes from Planctomycetia bacterium, assembly GCA_031400775.1. Lineage (GTDB taxonomy): Bacteria > Planctomycetota > Planctomycetia > Pirellulales > PALSA-1355 > PALSA-1355. The sequence goes on from JANNQN010000347.1 coordinate 2,462, forward strand.
CCTTCCTTGTTGCTACCTGCAGGGCACGGTCGGAAATCTCGAGCGGCAATCGGTCGAGGAAATCTGGAATGGTCGGCCCATGCAAGAGCTTCGCGCGTCGATCGCCCAGGGCGAAGTGCATCCCCTCTGCCAGGGCGCATCGTGCCGCTACGTGCGCGGAACGTCCGAAGTCGAACATGCGCCCGGCAGCACCTAAAGGCGAGCTGGCCGCGGCACGCGTCTCGACGGCCCAGGCGGCCTTCTGATACGATTGACGCCTCGACGTTCCACGTGTCCCACTCGCTAGCTCGCTAGCCAACCGAGGAGAGCCAACATGGGTTCCAATCGCGCCGGAGTCAACCTTCGCAAGAAGCGGAAACGCCACATCAAGAACATGCAAACCCAGGATGCCGCGCTGCTGCGGGCCGAGCAGGCAAAAACCGCGAAACCGGCGGCGAAAAAAGCCAAGGCCGCGCCCAAGAAGCCCAAGGCTGAATAGCCATTCGACGCGCGCTTGCGCGAGTCGGTTTAGTGCTTGTAAATCTTGTGTTGCGGGCGGCCCGAGAGGATCTGCTCTTTGCCCCAGGTCGTGACGTCGCGAAAGGCCTGGCTTTGGATGAAGTCTTTGAAGGCCCCCTCGTCCGACCACTCGCTGGTGATCATGTACGAGGCATCGTCGGCGACGTCCTTCCACAGCGTGGAGTTGGTGTGACCGGCAGCCGCCTTGAGCGCGTCGAGAACGGCCTTGAATTTTTGCTCAAAGTCTTGCTGCTTGCCGGGCAGCACGTGGTAGTTCATGCCGACAGTAATCATGTTCGAATCATTCCGCTAATGTGTGGAGCCCGAAGTTGCTGGTTTCACCGATCTACAGTGTAGCACAACGGCGGTCGGCGCTGCTGCACAATCGCGTTTCGTATTCGTGCTACGCGATCCGAACGCTCGCTCAATTGCCTTCCGCGTCCCGCCACCCATCGAGATTCGCCAGGCGAGCGGCATAGCGAGCCACG
>JANNQN010000348.1:0-1876 GCA_031400775.1 Planctomycetia bacterium
GAACACGATATCCAAAAAGTCGATCGATTCAGCTCCCAGATCACCCACCAGTCGCGCCTGCGGAGTCACTTCCTCCTCATCCACCCCCAACGCATCCACCAACGCCGTCTGAACCTTCGAAAATACCTCCTCTTTCGTCGACATCTTCTACTCCCTCTGAATGCATGATTCGTGTAATAAGCAGTTCCGCCGCAGGGCGACTTTGTTTCAGTCCGACAGCCACGTCGGGTTTTACTTGCTTAACGCATCAGGCGCCGCCCAGGCTCAGACCTCCGTCGACGCGCAGAACTTGTCCGGTAATATAGCTGGCATCGTCGCTGGCCAGGAAGGCGACAACGCTGGCAATCTCTTGCGGCTGACCGACGCGGCGGAGCGGAATGGCCTCTTTGATGCGGTCGCCGGCCAGGTTGCGCACCGCGGCGCTCATGTCGGTTTCGATCATGCCGGGCGCGACGCCATTGACACGGACCTTGCGGCTGGCGAGCTCCTTGGCCAGGCAGCGAGTGAGCCCGTCGATGCCCCCCTTGCTCGCGGCATAGTTGACTTGCCCGCGAGAACCGAACTCGGCGGCCACACTGGAGATATTGACGATGCTTCCCTTGCGGCTGGAGAGCATGGGTTGTGCGACGGCGCGGCAATAGTTGTAGGTGCCCGTCAGGTTGGTTTGGATGACGCTGTGCCACTGATCGGGGCTCATCGTGGCAAAAAGTCCATCGCGGATCACGCCGGCCGAATTGACGAGAATGTCGATCTGTTGCCAATCGGCCAACAAGTCGGCCACGATTTTTTCGGCGCGCTCGGTGTCGACGACGTCGGCCTGAATCGCTTTCACCTCGTGACCTTTGGAGCGCAGAAGTGCGACTAGGCTGTCGGCCGCTTCCTGGCTGTGATGATAGAGGAAAGCCACGCGCGCTCCCTCGGCGGCGAGGCGCTCTGTGCAGGCGCGGCCAATACCCCGACTGCCACCGGTGACAAGCGCTGTTTTTCCCTGTAAACGCATCGATCAAACCTTGCCTCGGCTGGACTCGGACGGTGCGTTGACCGGAGCGATCGGCGCCGAGCCAGCAAGCTCCGCGCGATACACGAGCGACAAACGATTTCGAAGATGCTCTCTGAGATAGGCGTCGGTCGGCGCCAACTCCGGACGGGTCTCGGCCAGGTTATAACGCTCCAATACAAGCCGCCCGCTGGTGGCCACGCGGCCGGCCATCGTGGCCTGCGTCTTGAGTTGAACGTCGCGCGGTTCGATCGACACGATCTCGGCTTTCACGGTGAGCACGCTGCCGGGCTCGACGAAATCGGCGAAGCGGACATTGCGCGCTTCTTTGAGCGTCACGATGCTATGTGCGAAGTCCTCGGTCGCGCCAATTAATAGAGCGCTGGCCTCGGTCATCGCTTGAACCATCAGCACGCCGGGCATCACCGGGAAACGTGGAAAGTGGTCGGCCAGGTATTCCTCGGCAAGCGACAGGCACTTGACCGTCGTGATGCTCACGCCCGGTTGCAACTGGAGCACGCGATCGACGAACGTAAAATGCATGGGCGCTGGGACAACGCGGGATCGGAGCGGGAAACCGTGGAAACGGTGTAGTATATCGGGCGATCTAAACGGCCACAACCGATAAACTCCGGTGCATGTCGCCCTGTTTGCCGACTTGCGGACCCCCATTGGATGCGCGACAGCGACGATGCGGCGCGGAGATGACTCATCCGGTGTTGCCCTGGCGAGTGTGGTGGGCGCGTTGAAAACCTCTGGCGCTCTCTGCGGGGGTTGAGTAAATTGGGCATTGAATTTGATTCCAGTTTACTCAAGGAGGCGGGCGATGGAACCGGTGACGATGACTGCTCGGACGGCGTTGCAACAACTGCTGATGGA
>JANNQN010000349.1:0-50134 GCA_031400775.1 Planctomycetia bacterium
CTCGGAACCAGCGGACATACGCATCCGCGTTCAATTCGGATTTTAAAACCGCCGCAATCTCGTCCCAGATAGCTTCCAAGTCTTCGTGGTCAGATGATTTGGCCACTATGATTGAAGGGGAAGTGCCGGATGGCTGGATACACACATCATATATCACTAGTCGCGAGACGTTGAGTATTGCACGTTTGGTTTCGCTCGGTCATGCGCAAGAATTCGAGGATGACCCGGGTGCGGCTCTTCTCGAACCGCTCGATTTCGTGGAAGTGGGAGATGAGTTCTCGTCGATCGACGACGAAGTTCCAGAAAAGCGCGCTTGGGGGGATTGGGCAGTGCGCTTTGGCGCGATCGTTTTCGATCGGAGCAACCCGCCATCTCAGTGCGTTAGTGATTATTTGTGCTACACAGAACGCACGATCAATGCGGGCGACCTGAATCTACTGAGCGCCGGCGCAATCGATTTGTCGATCAGGCAGGCGGCCCCTTGGGCGGATATCGATTTTCGTTATTTCGGCGTTAGTCGGGCGACGGCCGACACTGGCCCTCTGACCGGGACTCACAGCGAGACTTACTATTACGTCGTCGAGTCGAGCGTCTACGGGCGCTTCGGTCTGGATTTGGGCAGGCCAAATCCCCTAACAGCTCCCCCCGTTCCCCCCGCCGTCTATGCACCGTCTCCACAACTTTACGCATTCGTCGTCGAAACTCCCTATGAGAGTCGCGCGGCAGTCGTGTCCTGGTTGCAGAGCTTCGAGCTCAATCTAAGGCGCGAGGTCTATCCAAATGTGGCGCTGTTGGCCGGCTTTCGCTACGTCGAATTCAACGAGCAGTGGATGCTCAGGCAATACGCCCCGGAAGAACTTATTGGCATCGACTCATTCACGCGCAACAGCCTGTTTGGATTTCAAATCGGCAGCGAGGCTTTGTTGTTCAGTCTCAATCGATTTAAGTTGGAAAGCGCGCTCAAGGCGGGAATCTATGGAAATGCCGCGTCGGGCGTCGAAACAACCATTGCGCAAACCAACCAGTTCAGCTTCTGGTACTCTCGCGACGCTCTTCGCGGCGCGGTGGCATTTGTTGGCGACATCAACGTATCCGCCGCCTGGCAATTGACCAGGAACATGTCGATTCGCGGCGGTTATCAACTCCTGTGGTTGGCTGGCGTTGCAACAGCAACGGACCAACTGCGGCAATTCGATGAGAGCACGTTCGCGACGAACACCGCTGGCAGCGTGTTCTTCCACGGCGCTATGGTCGGCTTGGAATACGGCTGGTAACGCCCGATGCCCCCAAGCCGCCTGAGTAACGTGCGCTACCCGTCGCGAAGCATTCGATCGGTGCGGTAGAATACCGGCATGCCGCGAAGCGCCGATAAATCGCCCACGCTCGAACTGACCACGCCGGTTCAATTCCTCAAGGGCTGCGGCGCTGCGCGGGCCGAATTGCTGGCCCGGCTGGGCGTCGCGACCGTGCGCGACTTGCTCTTCTATTTTCCGCGCGGCTACCAGGATCTGACCGATTTGCGCTCCATCGAACAACTGGAAGAAGGCTCGCTGGTCAGCGTGCTGGGCACGGTCGAAGAAGTCGAACTGTCCGGCCGTGGGCCGGGCCGCTCGATTCTGGGGGTGCTGGTCCGCCAAGGCAACGACCATCTGCGGGCCGTGTGGTTCAATCAGCCGTTTCTGCAAGAAAAATTCCGCCGCGGCCAAACGCTGCTCTTGTCTGGGCGGGCCAAGCGCCGCACGACGCGCTGGGAAATGGTGCATCCGAAAGTGAAAGTCGTCGATTCCGAAGAGGAGATTCCGACCGGACAGCTACTGAGCATTTATCCGCTGACCGAAGGCCTTCAGGACCGGCACCTGCGGCGGCTGGTCCGCGCGGCACTGGATGCCTGCGGCGAGCGGCTCGAAGAAGTCTTTCCACCAGCCTATCTGGATGCTCACGGGCTTTGGCCGATCGGCAAGGCGCTCGAGGAGTTGCACTTTCCCACTAGCCGCGAGAATCTGGAACATGCGCAGCGCCGCTTCATCTACCAGGAATTGTTTGTGCTGCAGTTGGCGCTCGCGCTCAAGCGTCAGGCCGAGCACGACAACGCACAGGCCTTTCCCCTGGAACTGACGGCCAAGATCGACGCCCGAATTCGCCGCCTGTTGCCTTTCGAGCTAACCCCCGGGCAAAACGAAGCGATCGCTGAAATCACGACCGACATGGCCCAGGCGCGACCCATGAATCGGCTGTTGCAGGGCGACGTCGGCAGCGGCAAGACGATCGTAGCCGTCTATGCGATGCTGCTAGCCGTCGCGCACAAGTCGCAGGTCGTGCTCATGGCGCCCACGGAAGTGCTGGCCCGCCAGCACGTCGACACGCTGGAGCGGCTGTTGGCCGGCAGCCACACCCGGCTTGGGCTGTTGACCGGCGGCCAGTCGGCAAGAGCTCGTCAGGAAACGCTGACCGGCATTGCCAGCGGCGAGACGCAAATCGTCATCGGCACGCAGGCCGTCGTGTCGGGCGAGGTGCCGTTCGCCCGATTGGGACTGGTCGTGATCGACGAGCAGCACAAGTTTGGCGTGCGCGAGCGTGCGGCGCTCAAGAACCTGGCGGTCCAGCCCCACTACCTGGTGATGACGGCCACGCCCATTCCGCGCACGATGACGATGACGATCTTCGGCGACTTGGACGTCACCACGTTGCGGCACGGGCCGCCGGGGCGGCAGAGCGTACACACCTACTTTCCACCGGCCGAAGAGCGCCCGCGCTGGTGGGAGTTTTTTCGCAAGAAGCTGCGCGAGGGGCGGCAAGGATTCGTTGTGGTCCCTTTGGTCGAAGGATCGGACCAGGTGCAGGCGACCAGCCTGAACGAAACCTACGAGACCCTGGCCAACGGCGAGCTTGAGGCGTTCCGCATCGGCCTGATTCATGGGCGGATGACGCCCGCGGAAAAACACGCGGCGATGCAAGCCTTTCATCGGGGCGAAACGCAAGTGCTCGTGGCCACCTCGGTGGTCGAGGTAGGAGTCGACGTGCCCAACGCCACGCTGATGACGATCGAGGGCGCCGAGCGATTCGGCCTGGCGCAACTGCACCAATTGCGCGGCCGCGTCAGCCGGGGAGCGTTTCCCGGCTATTGCTGCCTGTTTGCCGGCGCGCTGTCGGATGAGGCCGTCGCTCGGCTCAAAGCCTTCGTCGAATCGACCGACGGCTTCCACCTGGCCGAGATCGATTTCGCCCTGCGCGGGCCAGGCGATCTGTTGGGCACTCGGCAACATGGGCTTCCCCCGTTGCGCATCGCCGACCTGGTGCGCGACGCCGTCGTCGTCGAAGAAGCCCGTCGCAATGCCCGGGAGCTGGTGGGTGCCGACCCGGGCTTGGACTTGCCGGAACATCGGGCCCTGCGTCGCATGGCGCTTGTGCGGTATGGAAAATCGCTCGACTTGGGCGACGTGGGTTGAGGCCTAGCACCGGTCGGCGCCCTTTTCATGCGGTGCCAGCACTAGACTGCCGTTTCCGGCGGACCAGCGTCCTGCTACATTCCCCGCCCATTTCTAAAACGCAAGCCGCTTACTTCCGTGCGAGGGTCTATCCAAATGGACGACGCAAGTTTCGGCCTGGCTCCTGCCGCTAAGCGCCGGTGGCTCCGGTCCACGTTGTTGGGGTTTTCGGCAGCCGGATTGATATTCGCGTGCTGGGTCGGATACCACCTGAATTGGATTCACGAAAGGCATAATGCCCAGGTGGGTTTTTGCATTGGGCAGATTGGTGTGGTCGAGCCTGACGGCACGATAAGAATGGAGATCGTCCCTTGGTATGCGCCGTGGCCGCTAAACTGGTTGGGCGAACCAGGGCGGCGTTTCTTGATGATTCCGGAATCTCCGCCGAAAGAGGAAGTGGATCGAATCATCGCACTTTTTCCAGAGGCGGATCGCGATATCGAGTTCGTCGCGGTTGATCCGGAAAAAGCCGGGGAGGCTAATCGACGGCTGGGTAGTCTCAGCCATGACCTGCGCCAATGATTCTAAGCGGCCCTTTTCATGCGCTATTTTGGAAAAACGCATGATTCAAACTGGCCCACGACCCATTTCTGCCGTGGCTTGCCTCGGCCGCAGTGTCGACGTACTGTAATCGGTATGACCAGTTCGCCGTGCAGACTTTGTTGGTTCTTGCACTTTGGGGCCGCGCTGTCGATTCTTGCCCCGTTCGCACCTGTCCGCGCAGTTGAAATCGCGGCGCCTGACGGCTGGACATCCGCATCGCCGCGCGACGAGATTCGTCCGAACTTCTCATACTCCGCGACGGGCGGGCGCGACGGTCGTGGCGCGCTTACGATCGCCAGCGAGCAGCGCGAAGGTTTGCAGGGATACTGGACGCGGACCTATCCGATCAAAGGGGGCGGCTATTTTCGCTTTTCGGCGGCTCGTCGGGTCGCGAAAGTGCCGGCGCCGCGCCGCAGCGTGATGGCCCGCGTGTTGTGGCAGGACGAACAGGGCAAGCCCGTCGTGCAAGATCGCCCGCTCAAAAACACATTTGCTGGCGGGCCAGTACGTGCAGGCCGAAGCGGAGCATCCGATCGATCGCGCCACGGACGGTCGAGGTTGGACCGAAGTATCCGGCGTTTATTTTGCTCCCAGCAAAGCCACGCGAGCCGTCGTTGAATTGCATCTGCAATGGGCCCCCGGCGGCAAGGTCGAGTGGAGCGACGTAGATCTGGAGCCGAGCTCGCCCCCGGCCGGCCGCAAGGTTCGCCTGGCCGCCGTGCATCTGACGCCGAAAGGAGGCACGACGCCCCAAGACAATTGCCGCGCGTTCGAGCCCTTGATTGCACAAGCGGCCGCCAAGAAAGCCGACCTCGTCGTGCTGCCCGAAACGCTCACGCAAACCGGACTCGGCAAGAGCTATGCCGAAGTGGCCGAGTCGATTCCCGGTCCCTCGACCGACTATTTCGCGTCGCTGGCCAAGCGGCACAACCTGTATATCGTGGCCGGTCTGGTCGAGCGCGACGCACACCTCATCTACAACGTCGCCGTGCTGTTGGGTCCCGAGGGCACGCTGGTCGGCAAGTATCGCAAAGTGACGCTGCCGCGTGGCGAAGTCGAAATGGGAGTCGCCCCGGGCCGCGAGTATCCGGTGTTTGAAACCCGATTTGGCAAAGTCGGCATGATGGTCTGTTACGACGGGTTTTTTCCGGAGGTCGCGCGCGAGTTGAGCAATCGAGGCGCGGAAGTCATCGCCTGGCCGGTGGCGGGCTGCAATCCCATGTTGGCCCAGGCCCGTGCGTGCGAGAACCACGTGTACCTGGTGAGCAGCACGTACTCCGAAGTGAGCCTGAACTGGACCATCACGGCGGTTTACGACCGGCAGGGGCTTCCGATCGCCCAAGCCACCGAGTGGGGCACTCTGGCGATCGCCGAGGTGGATCTCGACGAGCCGACCTACTGGTGGAATCTGGGCGATTTCAAGGCCATGGTCGACCGCCACCGTCCGGTTGTGCCGAGCGAACGCTGAAAGAGTCGAGGACGAGCAAATCGACTAGCTCGTCGCCAGCAACTCCGCGCTTTCCCAGTTCGCCCCGTCGCGGATCACGCGATGATACAGCGTATCGCGCTCGATCGGCTCGTAACCGGCTTCGATGATGAGCCGCCGGATTACTTCGACCGAGAGCACCTCGGGCGTGGTGGCGCCGGCGTCGTGATAGATCAGCTCGTGGCGGACCGTTCCGTCCAAGTCGTCGGCGCCATAGGCCAGCGCCGTTTGCGCGGTGCCCACGCCCAGCATGATCCAATAGGCCTTTACGTGGTCGAAGTTGTCGAGCATCAGCCGTCCCACGGCCACCGTGCGCAGATCGTCCAGGCCCGATGCCTTCTTGATATGGCTCAAGCCGGTATTGTCCGGGTGAAAGGCCAACGGGATGAACGTCTGGAAGCCGCCGGTTTCATCTTGTAGCTCGCGGAGCCGGATCATGTGATCCACGCGATGAAACGAGTTTTCGATATGGCCGTAGAGCATCGTGGCGTTGGTCCGCAAGCCGAGCGCATGGGCCGTGCGGTGGATGTCGATCCAGCGGCCGGCGTCGGCCTTGTGCTCGCAGATCCGGTCGCGAACCTCGGGATGAAAAATCTCCGCCCCGCCTCCCGGCAGGCTGCTCAGCCCAGCGGCCATCATTTCTTCGAGGACCGTGCGGATCGACTTGCCGGTCATCCGCGCGAACCAATCCAACTCGACGCCGGTCCAAGCCTTCAAATGCAGTCGCGGAAAAGTGTCGTGCAAAATGCGGATCAGGTTCAAGTACCAGTCGTATTTCATTTGATGGTGCAGACCGCCGACGATGTGCATTTCGGTGGCGCCGCAATCGACGGCTTCCTGGCCCCGGGCCAGAATCTGCTCGTCGCTCATCAAGTAGCCCTTGGGGCTGCGCAGGTCGGAGCGAAAGGCGCAAAACACGCAACGGTAGACACAGACGTTGGTCGGGTTCAGGTGCGTGTTGATGTTGTAGTAGGTCCGGCGGCCGTTCTTTCGCTCGCGCACGAGGTTGGCCAATTCGCCCACGTCTCCCAGCGGCACGTCGGGCCGATAGAGAAAAACGCCGTCCTCCAGCGTCAGTCGCGCCCCGGCGTCGATTTTCTCGCGAATCGATTGCAGCGTGGGTTCGGTGGCTCGAATCATCGATTTTTCCGCCTTGGATGGTGGATTCGTCCGCGGTTTTTCGCGGACGACAAACTTTAGCCTAACAGCTTGGCCGAGGTGAGCAAGTCCAAGCTGCCCACCAAAAACAGGCCGATGCTGACCACGGCGTTTACCTGGAAAAACGCGGCGTTCACGCGAGTCAGATCGTCGGGCCGGACCAGGTAGTGCTCGTAAGCCAACAGCAGCGCCACGGCGGCCACGGCCGTGGCATAAATCCAGCCGAAGTGTGGATAGGCCCAGGGCAATAGGGCTAACAGGGTGACCATGCCCGCGTGGCATAGGGCCGCCAACCGCAGCGCCCCGGCCACGCCCAGACGTGCCGGCACGCTGTGCAGACCGGCGGCCACGTCGAAATCGACATCCTGGCAGGCGTAGATAATGTCAAACCCGGCGACCCACAACATGACCGCGCCCCCCAGCACGATGGCCGGCAACAGATCGAGCGGATCCTCCATCACCTGCTGCCCTCGAATCGCGATCCAGGCCGAAATCGGGGCCAGCATTAGCGCCGCTCCCAGCCAGAAATGGGCGGCGGCCGTGAAACGCTTCGTGAAGCTGTACGCCAGCAGAAACCCCAGTACCGGCGATGAGAGGTACAGCGGCAGGCGATTGGGCAGGAACAACAGCGTCGCCAAAACAAACGCGATCGAACAGCCGGCGGCAAACACGGCCACGGAAGTCAGGGAGAGCGTGCCCGCGGGAATGTGCCGCGACTCGGTTCGCGGATTGCGCGCGTCGAGTCGCCAATCGGCCAGCCGATTAAATGCCATGGCCGCACTGCGAGCCGCGATCATGCACAGGACGATGCCCACCAATTCCTGCCATCGCCAACCGCGCGGAGGATCGCTGCGGGCGCCCTGGGTCCAGGCCATCACCGCCGCGAAAAGCGCAAACGGCAGCGCAAAGAGCGTATGGCTGAAGCGAATCATCTCCAGAATTTTGCGCAAGCGCTCGAACATGGTTTGCTCTACTCGCCCCAGCGCCGCATCAACTGATTATCGATGCCCAATTGATCGCAAATCCGCGTGACGACGAAATCGACCAGATCGCGGATCGAAGTAACCCCGTGGTAAAAGCCCGGCATGGCCGGCAACACGATCGCACCGGCCTCGGCCGCCCGGCGCATGTTTTCCAACTGGATCGTCGAGAGTGGCGTTTCGCGCGGCACGACGATCAGCTTGCGGCGTTCCTTCAAGTGGACGCTGGCGGCACGGTGGATCAGGTTCTCGCCCGTGCCGTGCACCACCGCCCCCAGCGTGCTTCCCGAACACGGACAAATCACCATGCCGTCGGTGAGGAACGAACCGCTGGCGATCGGCGCCATCAGATTCTGAAAATGATGGTAGATGATTTCGCCGCGCGCGCCTGACGACGGTCCGTCCGCGAGTGCGTCGGCGATTGCCGGCGGCAGTTGGGCCCGTTCGCGAGAATCGGCTTCGAAGAGCAAACGTCGCGGCTCGAAGCGATCGAGATCCACGTCGATCCCCAATTCCTGCCGCATTACGAGCACCGCCGAGGGGCTGATCGTCAGGTGAACGTGTTTGACGGCACCCAGCAGCACTTGCAGCAGCCGCACGGCATAGATTGCGCCGCTGGCGCCGGTCACGGCCAGGACGACATGGGCGGGAATGGCACTAGTGACGTTGTTCATTTAATGCCGTTCATTTTGTGCCCACGTACAAAGTCGCGACTCCCAGCGTGAGCGGATAAAACCGCACGTTGCTGGCCCCTGCCGCCCGCATCCGCTCGGCCAGCGCTTCGCCGGAGGGAAACTCGTCCACGCTCTGCGGCAAGTAATTATAGGCATCGAGCCGATTGCGCGCCAGCGCCTGGCCAATGCGGGGCAAAACGCGGCTGAAATACCAGCGATAAATCGCCTTAAACGGCTGCCAGGTTGGCATCGAAAACTCGAGCACGGCAATCCGGCCGCCCGGTTGACACACGCGAACCATCTCCCGCAGCCCGCGATCGGTGTCGCGCACGTTCCGCAAGCCGAAGGCGACCGACACGATCTGGAATCGATTCTCCGCAAAGGGCAATTGCTGCGCGTCGGCTTCGATGAACGCGACCGGCTTGTTCTTGGTCCCGCTGGCCTTGGTCTCGTTTGCTTTCGACTTGCCGATGACCAGCATGGGATGACAAAAGTCGGCCCCGATCACTTCCGCGCGGCCGCGGGCCGCCCGATGATAGGCCAAAGCCAGATCGCCCGTGCCAGTGCATAAGTCGAGGATCGGAGCATCGCCGAGCGGCGGGACCTTGCGCACGGTGCGCCAGCGCCAATAAACGTCCGCGCCAAGCGACAGCAAGTGATTGAGAAAATCGTAGCGCGCGGCGATCTGGCCGAACATCCCCCGCACGCGAGCTTCCGACTTGTCGACCGCCATGAACTCTCTCGAACCGCGAGCCGTGTCTGGCGCGCCATCTTCGCAGGCGCCCAATATCGTCGCCGGTGCGCCCAATCGATCATAACCCCTGGGGCGAGGACACGTCAGTGGCTACCGGGGCGGCCGTGCCAGGTCCACGTTGTACTGGCTCCATCGCTCCGTGACGAGCCGCGCGATGTCCTCCCCAGCGGCCAATGGCGGCGGAGCGTCCTGCGATCGTTCGCCCGCGATTTTCGTCGTGGCATCGATGGCCACGTGCCGCCCCAACGGGCCCAGCGTGTTGGCGTGGTCCGAGGCGTGCGCCGCGGCGTCGTGCGTGAAAATGTCCCGCTCGGGCGCGACATTGGCCCCCATTTCAGCCAGGACTCGCCGCACGTCATGAACGTCCACACTCGCATCGAGCAGGATCAGGAACTTCGTGAATTGCAGCGAGGCCGAGCCCCACAGCGCTGCCGCAACCTGCCGGGCATGGTGCGGAAACGACTTGCGAAACGAGACGAATGCGTAGCGATCGAGTCCCCCCAGGGCCGGCATGTGTAAATCCACCACGTCGGGCGCGATTGCGCGGATCGACGGCAACAGCAGCCGCTCCCGCACTTTGGCGAGTAAAGCCAACTCGCCCACCGCGCCGCTATCGATCACGGCCGGCCAGATCGGGTGGCTGCGGTGCGTGATCGCGGTGACGTGCAGGACGGGGGCCGACTCGACCGTGCGATAGTGCAATCCTCCGCTGCCGGCCGACTGAACCGTCGCCGAAGGAACTTCGGGATCCAGGTAGCCCTCGATGACAAAGTCGGCTTCGGCGGGCGCCTCGAAGGCGTGCGTGCGACATTTCACCAGGTCGAGTGGCTTGCCGCGCAGCAGGCCGATCAGGTGATAAGCGTCGGCACCGGGGGGCGCGACGATCGAGCCCGCTACAAAACCCGCCGGATCGCCTCCCAGCACGACCGCCACCGGCATTTTTTCGCCAGCCGCGCGAAACACCGACCAGTGCCGGGCGAAGCTTGAATGCCCGTCGTCGATGATCGCCAGCCGATTCTCGTCCAGGGCCATCAAGGGGCACGTCGTCAGCCCACGGGTTTCGGCGCCGCGCTCGGGAGTGATCAACAGCCCGGCTGTGATTGAAGCGGCCGACTCGGCCGGCCATTGCTTCGTCATCGGAAGTCCGGCCAGATCGACGTCGCGGCCTAGCCGCACGACTTGCTGGCACGGCCCGCTCTTAACCGACTTGGGGCGGAATTTGTTCGCGCCGGTCTCGTCGCCGGTCATCTTCAGCCGCTCGAACCAGTTGTGCGGCGTGTTCCTGTCGATCAGCGACTCGATCCGCTCGCTCAGCTCATCGAGCGATTCGACGCCCAGGGCGCGGCAGGCGCGCGACTCGGTCCCCAATAGGTTCGTGACCACGGCGGTCGCTTGCCCGGCGGGACGATCGAACAATAGCGCGGGTCCACCGACGGAGGCGACGCGGCGGGTAATTTCGGCGATTTCCAGCGCGGTGTTCACTTCCACGCCCACGCGCGTCAATTCGCCACGCGTGGAAAGCTCTTCTAAGAACTCGGCAAGTGAACTGTACGGCATGGTCGAACATTGTAGCCCGAGCGGGCAAAACCGGGCACCCCGAGCTTCGGCGAGAACTTCGTCGACCCGGGCCATTTCGCGTTTTACGTCAGCCGCTATCATGGGACTTTGCTCGACGCTTTCGGCCGGAGAGTCCGATCTTGCAACTGCGAGTCCACTATTTGCCGGAATCGGTCGCCGCCGAGCCCGAATCGCTCGCCACTGACCAAGTGGAGCATGGCACGGCGGTCGTCATCGACGTGTTGCGCGCGACGACGACGATCGTGCATGCACTGGGCGCCGGCGCCCGCGCGGTGATCCCTTGCCTGACCATCGAAGACGCCCGCGCCGCGGCTGGCGCGCTGCCGTCCAATGGGGTTGTGCTTGGAGGCGAGCGTGGCGGGCGGTCCATCGAGGGATTCGATCTTGGCAATTCGCCGGCCGAGTACGTACCCCGCATCGTGGCCGGCAAGACAATCGTGCTCACGACGACCAACGGCACCAAAGCGCTGCTGCAGTGTGCCGGGTCTGAACGCATCCTCATGGGATCGTTCGTGAACCTCTCGGCACTTTGCTCGGTCTTGGCTGGAAGGCAGAACGTCGACCTGGTTTGCGCGGGCACGGACGGACAGATTACGCGGGAGGACGTGCTCGTCGCCGGCGCGATCGTGGACCGACTGACCGTCGAACCATCGAGCACCGAGCCAGAATGGGAACTGAACGGCGAGGCTTGGGCCGCTCGCGACGCGTGGCTGGCCGTGGTTACCGGCGCGACCGATGGGGAATTGACCGCTCGGCTGATCGAGGCCATGCGCGCCAGCCGCGGCGGCGAAAACTTGATCGCGATTGGGATGTCGGGCGACATCGAGCTGGCCGCCCAGATCGATCGATTCACGATTGTGCCCCGGTTTGACCCCGTCTCCGGACGGATCGAGGCCGATCCCGCACCGGGCCACATGGCATAGCAGCCTGTTGATTTATTCAACAGGCTGCTACATCGCACGGATGCGATGACAAAATAGCGACGCAAGTCGTTATTTTGCGAGCCGTGCGGAGCTTAGCTCCGCACCTGGCGAGGTTGAAAAATGCGACGAGGGCATTTTTCAACAGACTGCATAGACCTTGGCCGGTCGCGGGGGGTAAACTTTTGCATCTCCCACCAACGACGCCGTTTCTCAGAGGACAATTTTCGCTCATGGATATGGAAAAGCTGGTTTCATTGTGCAAACGGCGCGGCTTTTTGTTTCAGTCGAGCGAGATCTACGGCGGCTTGAACGGATTCTGGGATTATGGACCGCTGGGCGTCGAGCTGAAGCGCAACGTCAAGGAGGCCTGGTGGCAGGACATGGTGCGCGGCCACGACGACCTGGCCACGCTGACCGGCGCGCCCGAACCCTACGAGATGACGGGTCTCGATTGCACGATCATCATGCACCCGCAAGTCTGGAAATGCTCGGGTCATTACGACCTGTTTCACGATTACATGGTCGATTGCCGCGAATCGAAGAAGCGCTATCGCCACGACCAGGTTCGAGGTCGTTGGGTCGAGGCGAAAGGCCAGACGATCTTCGTCGCCACGCAGAGCGGCGGCGACGAGGGGCTGGCCGAAACGCAGCAGCGCGCGCTCAAGTACTTCAACTTCCGCGGCAAGGACGTCGATTCGTTGCTCTGGCAAGGCGAGCTGGTGTCGTTGACCACCGTGAAGGAATTCTCGAAAGTCCTCGGTCCCGACGCCAAGGAGCTCGGCACTCTGACCGAGCCGCGCGAATTCAATTTGATGTTCAAGACCTACGTGGGGGCGCTCAGCGGTGAGGAAGGGGCAGCCTTCTTGCGGCCCGAGACGGCCCAGGGCATTTTCGTCAACTTCAAGAACGTCCTCGACAGCTCTAGGGTGCGGGTGCCGTTTGGCATCGCGCAAATGGGCAAGAGCTTTCGCAATGAAATCACGCCCCGCAACTTCACGTTTCGCTCGCGCGAGTTCGAGCAAATGGAGATCGAGTTTTTCTGCCATCCCAAGTCATCGCCCGAGTGGTACAAGTTCTGGCGCGACCGCCGCTATGCGTGGTACCTGAGCCTGGGGCTGGCGGGCGAGCGACTGCGGCTGCGCGATCACGAGCAAGATGAATTGAGCCACTACTCGTGCGGCACGGCCGACATCGAATATGCTTTTCCCTTCTTGCCGCCGGGCGAATTTGGCGAGTTGGAAGGAATCGCCCATCGCGGCGATTTCGACCTTCGCAGCCACATGGAAGGCAAGCTGGTCCGGCAGGGCGACAATCTGGTTGTGGAGACCGGCGCCGACGGCAAGCCGCGCCACCGCGGCAGCGGCAAGGACCTGACTTATCGCGACGACATCACCAACGAGCGCTTCACTCCGCACGTCATTGAGCCCTCGGCCGGCGCCGATCGCGCCACCCTGGCCTTCCTCTGCCAGGCCTATACTGAAGACGAGGCCCCCGACGAAAACGGCAAGATGCAGCAGCGCGTCGTGATGAAGTTCCATCCCCGCATCGCGCCGGTCAAGGCGGCCGTCTTCCCGCTGGTCAAGAAAGACGGCATGCCTGAGGTGGCTCAGCGCATCTATCGCGACCTGAAATCCCGGTTCAATGTCTTCTACGACGAGAAAGGCGCGGTGGGCCGCCGCTATCGCCGCCAGGACGAGGCCGGCACCCCCTATTGCATCACGGTTGACGGCCAGACGCTCACCGACCAGACCGTCACGGTTCGCGATCGTGACACGCTGCGTCAATGGCGCATCAAGGCGGACGATTGCGTCGCCGAAATTAGCCGCTTGATCCAATCCGGCACGCCCGAGTAGCCTCACGTCCAGATAGCTTATTTCCACTCTGTCGCGCCCCGATGAAACTTGCCATCAGCCAGGTCTGTTCGCTCGAAGCTCCTTTCGAGAAGGATATCGAGGACTATGCCGCCGGCGGCTGCAAGGTCATCGAGCTTTGGGTGGGCAAGCTCGATACCTACCTGGAACGCCACAGTGTGGCCGATCTGCTGCGGTTACTCGACGAGCACCAGGTCACGGCGCCCGTGGCCGGTTTTCAAGGCGGATTACTGACCAGCCAGGGTGAGTTTCGCAAGCAACACTGGGACGCCTTCGGGCGGCGGTTGGCGCAGTGCCGTTCCTTAAGCATCGGCACGCTGGTCCTGGCCGGCGACGTGGTCGGACCGCTCGAACAGCAGGATCTCGAGCGTATTCAGCTTTCGCTTACCCAGGCCGCGCGGTTGGCCGGCGAGCACGGTGTGCGGCTGGCGCTGGAGTTTCAAGCCCGGGCCGCCTTTATCAACAATCTGCAAACCGCGGCCGCGGTCGTCGCCGAGGTCGGCAGTCCCCATTTGGGAATCTGCTTCGACGCCTTCCACTACTACGTCGGCTGCAGCAAGTCCGAGGACTTGGCCTACTTGTCGGCCGAGAATCTGTTTCACGTGCAGCTTTGCGATCTGGCGGGCGTGGCGCGAGAGTTTGCCGCCGACGCGGACCGCGTGCTGCCCGGCGATGGCGACATCGAGTTTTCTCAACTGACGGCTCGGCTCCGCGAGATCGGCTATGGCGGATGCGTTTCGGTCGAGGTGATGAACCCGCAGATCTGGCGGATCCCGCCGCGGCAGGTCGGCGAGATTGCCCTGGCCGCATTGGTCAAGGTCGTCGGGCCAGGGCATGGTTGAGAGCCGTTGAGAGCCTTTGTGTCGTCCGGACGGCGGACCTGTCTTGCTTCCCACGCGCGCAGGCCCATAATGACAGGTGGCGACACCCCATTTCGTCGTTGGCCGCAAGGAGGGCCCATGCGACGTTCTTTCGTGTGTTGGGTCGTAGTTTGCGTTGGGCTGTTTTTTCGAGCCGCCTTCTCATTCGCTCAGGTGTCGACTCCCAACGCCACTCCGCCGCGTTCGCTCCCGGCGCGCCACCTGAAGTTGCAATACGTCGAGCCCTATCGCGTGACCCATTCGGTGCAAGCGCCGCCGGCTAAGCCGGCCACCGACAACGCGCGCGACCAGGATCGAGGCTCGCATAGCAACGATCATGGCGGCCACGACCATGCACATTACGGCCACGACCATCGTTGGCAGGGCGGCTGGTCGACTCCGGGCTATTTCTTGGGCGGAGGCTATCCAATTATTTGGGGCGCGGGCTATGCGCCGGCATTCGCGCCGGTCTATCCGGCCGCGGTCGGATGGATTCCCAACATGGAGCCCTTCGCCGCGCCTTTGCGACAACCGGCGCAGCCGCCGGCTCCTACCGTGGAAGATGCGCCCCTCAAGGGCACGCCCAAGAGCACAAGCCCCGAGCAAAAAGCGCGAGCCGGCAAGTTCCTTGGTTTTGGCGACGCAAGTTTCGCCGAGCAGAAGTATCTGGCGGCGATCGAGCGATATAAGTCGGCGTCGCGAATTGCGCCCGACCTGGCCGATCCATATCTTCGCCAGGGCCACGCACTGGTTGCGCTCGGGCAATACGAGAACGCGGTCAAGGCCTTTCGTCGCGGCTTGCGGATTCGCCCCGAGTGGAGCGGTTCTCCATTTCGGTTGGATCAACTTTATGGTCCGGATCGGATCGCCAAGGTGAGCCACATCGAGACACTGGCCAAAGCGGTCGAAGCCAATCCGCTGGACTCCAATCTGCTGATGGCGCTGGGGATGCAATTGTTTTTCGATGGTCAGGCCGAGCGCGCCAGCGTGTTCTTCGCGCGTGTGGCGCAGTTGGGGGGCAACGACGACCGGCTGCTGAACGATTTCTTGCCGAAGCCCGCCCCGGCCGGCGCGCCGCCGCAAGAAAAACCGGCTCCGCCCCAGGGCCCGGCAAAGATCGTGTTCTGATCGCTGCAGTCTGGTGTGATTAGACCGCGGTCGAGTCGGCGCCGCTGGCAGATTTATTCTTCCAGGTCTCGGTCCATAGGCAGCCGGCCCAGGAGAAACCCACGCCAAAGCCGGCCAGCAGCGACCGCGTGCCAGCGCGAATCCGCCCATTCTTGCGCATTTCGTCGATCACCAGTGGAATCGTCGACGACACCGTGTTGCCGAATTCGCCCAACACGGTCGGCAGGCGAGTCTCGTCTAGCTGCATTTCCTGCCGCAAGCAGTCGAGCAGCTTGAGCGTGGCCTGATGGAAGACGAACAGGTCGATGTCGCCCATGCCGACTTGTCCCGCCGCCAACACGCGCTGGACCATTTGGGGAATCGTCTCCAGCGTCAGCGTGATCAGCCCGGGCCCGTCCATGTAGAGCTTGCTGGCCCAACGCATTCGGGTCCGCGGCTGCAAGGCGGTCGCCGGCGGTCTGGCGCCACCAGAGTTTACCAACAGCGCGTCGCCGGCGCTGCCGTCGGTGCCAAAGGCAAAAGCCGACAACGAAGGCACGTCGGAGGCCTCGATGAGCGTGGCCGCGCCGGCGTCGCCGAAGATCGTGCGCAGCGAACGATCGGCCGGATCGATGTATTTGGAATACGTTTCGGCCGTGATCAACAAGACTCGCCGCGCCATTCCGCCGCGTATCAATCCCTCGGCCAACGACAGTCCGTACACGAAGCCCGAGCAGCCCAAGTTGAAATCGAGGGCGCCCACGGTGGTGGGCAAGCCCAGGCGGTGTTGCATCAGGCAAGCCGTCGTGGGCAAGGGGTAGTCGGGCGTCTGGGTGCAGAACAGCAGGAAGTCGATCGAGCCGCGATCGATATCGTGCTCCTGAAATAGCTTTTCCGCGGCCGCAACTCCCAGATCACTCGCACACTCGTCCGCCGCGGCAATGTGCCGAGTGTGGATGCCGGTCTTGCTGTAAATCAGGTCCATGTCCCATCTTGGGAACAGGGCGGCAAGCTCGTCGTTCGTCTCGACCCGAACGGGCAGGTGTATTGCGATGGGACCGATTGCCGCGTATTTCACCGATCGAACGCCCTCGAGCGGACCCAGTGCCGGACCAGAAAGTCACCCCGCGATGATAACCGCCGGGCCGATTCTGCCGCAAGGTTCGCGGTCTGCCGCGATTGCCACCCCGGCAACGCCTTGACACGCCATTCGGCCCTCGATACTCTCCCGCCGCAAAAGTCTTGTCCCATCGATCAATCGATTCGCGGCGTGCTGTCGATGCCGGCGCCGTGCCGCCACTGCTGGCGACAAAGCCCAGTTCGGACTGGACAAGTCACCTCCTGTGCAATCGCGGACGTTCGTCCACAACAGTCAACTTTCGTTCTTCGGACATCCTTCGCGGAGCCCTCGCGTGCAACCGCTCGAACCCTTCGTCGACATTCACTGTCACCTGTTGCCGGCAATCGACGATGGCGCGGCCAACTGGGAGGAGTCGCTGGCGATGGCCCGCATGGCCGTGGCCGATGGCATCGGCGTGATCGTCGCCACTCCCCATCAACTGGGCAGCTTCTCGCACAACGACGCCCCGGCGATACGGCTTGCAGTCGAGCACCTTCAGGCGCGATTGGAAACCGAGCAGATCCCATTGCGAGTTCTTCCCGGCGCCGACGTGCGCATCGAGGCCGATCTGGTTGCCCGGCTGAAGCGCGGCGAAGTTTTGACACTGGCCGACAACGGTAGTCATGTACTGTTGGAACTGCCGCACGAAATGTACTTTCCCCTGGACAGACTGCTGGCGGAACTTTCGGCCGCCGGTTATCAAGGCATTCTGTCTCACCCTGAGCGCAATGAAGGCATTCTCGCCGATCCCGAGGTTCTGACGCCGCTAGTGGCCCAGGGGTGCTTGCTGCAAATTACGGCTGATAGCTTGCGGGGTGCGTTTGGGACGCGGAGTCGGCAGCTCAGCGAACGGCTGGTCGATCGTGGGCTGGTGCATTTCGTCAGCACCGACGCACACGGAACGAAACGCCGCAGGCCGCAACTGCGCGAGGCGTTCGAGATCGTCGCAAACTTGTCCGACGCCGAGACGGCGCACGATTTGTGCTGTCGCAATCCCGCTTGCGTCGTGGAGGGAGTGCCCATTCCGCAGGTTCGACGAAGTTCATACGCCAAACGCGCCGCGAAAGGTTGGAGGGGTTGGCTCGGTCGAAAGCAGGCGGCCTGAATGCGCCCTGCCGTCACATTTCGCCACTTGCTCCTGGCTATTTTGGGACTTATTGCACCGCTGAGCGCTGCGTCGATTTGCCGTGCGCAGTCGGTCGACAGTCGAGTCGCCTATCCGTTTCTCGTGCGGGCCGACTTTCCGCTGGCCGAGTATTCGGCGCTGTTCGACGAGCTGATTCAGATGCAGAACGAAGTCACACGCGTGCTGGCGCTGCCGCCGCCGCGCGAGGCGGTGCATATCGTCCTGTTTCGCGACGAGGCGACCTATCGGGCCTATGGCAAAAAGCATTTCCCGGCTGTTCCGTTTCGACGAGCGCTATTCGTCAAGGCGGCCGGGCCAGGCACGGTGTACGCCTTTCGTGGTCCGGAGCTGCCCGTCGACGTGCGGCACGAGAGTACGCACGGCCTGCTGCACGCCACGTTGCCAATGGTGCCCCTGTGGCTCGACGAAGGCCTGGCCGAATATTTCGAAGTCGCCGCCGAACAGCGAGCCGCCGGCAATCCGCACCACGACGCGCTCAAGTGGAATTTGAGACTGGGCCGGGCGCCGCGTCTCGCGCGACTGGAAAGTCGACATGATCTATCGGAAATGACCGCCGGGGACTATCGCGACGCTTGGGCCTGGGTTCACTTCATGCTGCACGGACCGCCCGAAGCACACGACGAGCTCGTGAGATTCCTGGCCGATATTCGCGCCAGCGCCGCTCCCGGCCAGTTGAGCGCGCGATTGGAAAGCCGCTTGCCGGGGGTGGAACGGCGCCTGGTCGAGCATTTTCGGGCCTGGCCGAGATGAATCCTGCCTGAACGGGGGCAGTCGCGGTCGTGACCGCCGCTAGCACTGGCGGCCCGATTACGACTTTCTGGCACCGACATCCGCTCTGATCCTGGCCTTCACCTGCGCCTGGGTTTCGAGTAGCATCCCGCCTCCATATTCCGCCGAAGTTCTTCGGCACATGGCCAATTCGGCCACGCGCTCAAGTCAATTCTCAATTCCACAAAGGTGCTGCGATGCAACTGCGACACAGTTCTTGGTGTGCGGCGTGGCTTGCGTGTCTGGGAATGCTCGTTCCGGCGCTGCCTGCCCGGGCTCAAGCTCCAACCGCCCCTGCCGCCAAAACCGAACCAACTCCTGCCAAAACACTGATCGCCGACGTCGCTCTGCACGACGCCGGAAAGCTATATGGGATGGTCGTCGACGCGCAGGGATTACCCATGTCCGGCACCGAAGTGACGATCTCTCAAGCCGGCAAGGTCGTGGGCCGCGCTAAGACCGATGCACTGGGCCAGTTCAGCAGCGGCGCGTTGCGCGGCGGCGTGTACCAGGTCGCGGCTGGCAAGGGCGTGACGACATTGCGCGTGTGGGAGGCCTCGGCCGCCCCGCCCGCGGCCCGTTCGGTCGCCTTGGTCGTAGGCAGCTCGACGGTGGTGCGCGGTCAACGGAAGTTCGGCTCGCTCGTATTCTCCGATGCGGCGGTGCTGGTGGCGATCATCGCCGCGGCGATTGCCATTCCGATTGCGATCAGCAACTCCGACAACGCGGAACCGTCGAGCAGCTAGATTTCTCGCTCTTTGCCTGGCCTCCTTCCAACGGCCCCTCTCAGCGGCCGTAAGATCGGGGACACGGGTCACAAGCGCGACACGATTCAATTCAAATCTCTCGTTCTTCGTTCGAAGCGAATGGCACAAGCGGCATTGCACACTCGTCCCGGGCGGTTCCGTCCGGGCACGTTTTCGCTCTTGCTGTGGCTGGTCCTGGCGATCGGCTGCGGCGGGTGCGGTAGTTCGCGCATCTATAGCGTCGCCAAGCTTCCGCAGGAATATCTGGCCCCGGGCGTGGAAAACGTGCAAACGATCGATCTCTCTCGCTTGGCCGGCCACGCGGCCAATAGCAAGCTGATCGGTCCGGGCGATCTGCTGGAAGTGGCCGTCGATACCGGCTACGCCGATCAGATCGACTCGGCGCTGGCCCGAGTCGGCGACGATGGGCACGCGACGATCCCGCTAATTGGCCAACTGTCGCTGGCCGGCCTCGAACCGGAAGCGGCCGAACGCGTCATTGCCGCCGCCGCCGTCCAGCGCGGGGTCTATCGCAATCCTACCGTAACGGTCGACATCAAGCGGCAGCGCACGAACCGGGTGACCGTCATCGGCGCCGTCGAGAAGCCGGACATTTACGAGCTGCCGCGCGGATCGAGCTCACTGATGACGGCGCTCGTCGCGGCTGGCGGACTTTCCACGAACGCGGGGACTTCGGTCGAAATCCGTCGACCGCCCCACGGCGGCGCTCCCCGAGCGCCAGACGACCGGGTCACGGCCGCCGGCTTTCAGCATCCGCCGGCGTCGGCCCAACCCGTGGCGTTTCACGTGAATCTGATCGAGGCCGCCCAGCAGGATCGAACCGTCCACGCACTCGAAGACGGCGACATCGTGATGGTGCAAAAGCGCGATCCGCAGCCGTTTGACGTGCTGGGATTGGTCACCAAGCCTGGCCGATTCGAATTGCCGGCCAATAAGGATTTGTATTTTCTCGATGCCGTGGCGATGGCCGGCGGCGTGAGCACGGCCTGGGCCGACAAGGCCCACTTGATTCGCCACGTTCCCGGCCAGCAGGAGCCGGTCGTGGTGGAGATCAGCATCAAGGAAGCCAAGCAGCAAGGCAAGGGAAACCTGCGACTTGGCCCCGGCGACGTGGTGAGCATCGAGCAGACGCCGACCACTCTAACGACCGGGGCGTTCCGAGCGATCGCTCCTTATTCGATCGCAGCCCTGATTCCGTTCATCCGGTAAACAAATTTGACGAGCAGCGCACTTCAACCGACGCAGCCAGCCGGCCCGCGGGCAACTCATGCCTTGCAGGGTTTCATGCAGTTTGCGCGTGTGGTCCGCTATCGAAAAAGCATCTTGATCGCGACGTTGGCAATCGCGGCGATGCTTGGCGGGTTGTACTACTCGACCGCTAAGCGAGCGTATCAGGCCAAGGCTTCGCTGCTGGTATTGCAAACCGGTTCGGACGTAACCAGCACGGCCATGAGTCCCGAGGGAGTGCGGCAAGGGCTGATGCCGACCTACGAACGACTTTTCGGCAGCGCCGTGGTGCTCGAAGGCGCGCTTCGCTATCTCGATCCGACGCAGCGCGCCGACCTGGAGGGAGCCACGCCCGACAAGTGGCAGCACATTCTGCGGGCCAATTTGACCGCGTCCACTCAGCGGCAAACCAACATCATCGAAGTCGCCTTTCGCTCGAAAACCCCCTCGGCGGCCGTGGCAGTTGTCAACGCCGTGCTGCGATCGTATCTCGACTTCATGGACCGCACGCACAAGGGCACGGCCGGACAGATCATCGAAGTCATCACCCGCGAAAAGACGCAGCTCGAAGCTCGCTTAAGCGCCAAGGAAACCGAGGTACTGGAAACGCGGCGCCGCTTTGGCGACTTAGGCATTCGCGCAGGCGGCAATGTCGTGCATCCGATGGTGCAGCGGGCGATCAGCCTGAACGAGGCCCTTGTGAAAACACAACAGAAGCGGATCGAACTGCAAGCTTCGCAAAGCGCCTTGCAGGCCGCCTTGCGCAATGGCGAGGACTTGCGCCCTCAGTTGCTCTCGCTGGAGGGCGTGATCGGCCGCGAATTCCTGTTGGCCGGTTTCGGCATGGGAACGCGCGACGTCGAGTCGCAATCCAATCTGGAACAAACGCTGCTGGAGAGCCAGGCAGAGTTGCGAACCTTGCAAGGATTCTTTGGGCCCGCCCATCCGCGCGTGAT
This sequence comes from Planctomycetia bacterium, assembly GCA_031400775.1. Classification (GTDB taxonomy): domain Bacteria; phylum Planctomycetota; class Planctomycetia; order Pirellulales; family PALSA-1355; genus PALSA-1355. Next base: position 21,405 of record JANNQN010000349.1, read on the forward strand.
GGCCGTCCAAGACCGTATCCGCATCACTTCGACTTACCTGGCCGATTATCAGTCGCGGCTCGACCAGAAGCTGCTGGGAATTCGCGATAAGCAATTGGGGCCGATGTTGTCGCAGATGGTTCACCAGCGGCTGAACGAGACCTGGCAGCACGAGAATTCATTGCGAAACAGCTTCGAAGAGGCCCGCCACCAGGCCGTGAATCTGAACGGCGACATGGCGCGGCTGGAAATCCTGGAGCACGACTTGCGCTGGCTCCGCGATTTGCGCGACGTGTTGCTCAACCAGATCGCGAACGTCGACTTGAAGCAGGATCACGGCGACATTCGCACCGCGGTCGTCAGCGAACCGGTGCTGCCGTCATCGCCGGTCTGGCCCAAGCTGCCGCTGGTCGGGGTTTGCTGCCTGCTGGGCGGACTGGGCGTGGGACTGGTCGTGATTTATGCCCTGGATGTGCTGGACGACCATTTCCGCTCGCCCGAGGAAATGCGAGCGCAACTGGGAATCGAACTGCTGGCCATGGTTCGTGAAATGCCGGGCGCCGGCACCGGACTCGAGAGCTTACAGGTATACCAGTCGCCGAATGCCGCCGAGAGCGAGGCCTTCCGCACGCTGCGAACCACGTTGGGCCTGAACAAGCAAGAGACCACGCGGCTTGTCATTTCAAGCGCCGAGCCGGGCGACGGCAAGACCACGGTGGCGGCCAATCTGGCGGTGTCGTTTGCCCAATCCGGCAAGAGGACGCTGTTGATCGACGCAGACATGCGGCGACCTGGCTTGACGACGCTCTTGAACGCCAAAGGACAGCACGGCCTGTCCGATCTGCTGGTCTCGAAGACAAACGTGCACGAAAGCGGCGTCGAGCACATTCGTACCTTGGGTTTGGAAGGGCTGGATTTCCTGCCGGCCGGCACGCGCCGTCCCGATTCGGCCGAATTGCTGGCCTCGAATCGACTGGCCGAACTGCTCGCCTGGGCCGAGTCACGCTACGACCAGATTCTGATCGACAGCCCGCCTGGCCTGGCCGCCAGCGATGCCTCGATGATTGGCCGGCTCGTGGACGGTCTGGTCCTGGTCGTGCAACCGAACAAGACGCAGCGTCGCAACGTGCTGCACGTCGTCGAGAGCTTCACGGCCCTGGACGTGAATCTGTTGGGCGTGGTCGTCAATCGCATCAACTCCCAGAAGACCGACTCCGTGTACGGCTACAACTTCGCTTACGGATACGGCTACGATTACGGCGATTCCAATACTCTCAAAGGCGGCTCAGACCCGGCGGACACGCTCGATATCGACGGCGACGGCCCAGGCCGTCACGATTCGCAACTGAACGATAATCTTGAGAAGCGCGCAGCTTGAACACGCTGGCGACGACGACTCGACGGAAACCGATACGATGCCGATAACAACCACCCTGCGACGAACCCTCGACGTTGGCGAGCGACACCACGCGCCTGCCTGTGCGCTGGATGGGAATTTGTCGCGAGTTGTCGACGGTAGCCTGGCCGGCGCCATTCTAATCGTGCCTTGGTGCATGGGCGGACGACATCCAATTGGTGAGTTGTTTCTGGTCGTGTTTGCGCTGGCGGCGAGCCTGGCCTGGATCGGGCGACAATGGCTGAGCGCGGGGGCGTTGGGTTGGACTCGATCACCGGCCGACGCGATATTTCCGGCCGCTGTGCTCTTGGTGCTGATTCAATTGACGCCGCTGCCCACTAGCGTTTTCGAAGTCCTCTCGCCGCACTCGCCGGCCCGGCTGCCGCTGTGGATGACCGGCGATGGTCCCGCCGGGTTAGGAATTTGGAATCAGGTCAGCATGACGCCACAGGCCACGCGGACGGCCTTGGTCTTGCTACTGGCCTATGGACTTCTGTTTCTCACGGCGGTGCAAAGAATCGCGCGGCTGGAGGACGTCGAGCGCGTGCTGCGTTGGGTCGCGCTATCGGTGACGCTGATGGCCGGTTTCGGGCTGGTGCAATATCTAACCGACAACGGCAAGTTCCTGTGGGTGTACCAGCATCCGTTTCGGTACACCGGCGCCGCTGCGACCGGGATGTATATCAACAAGAATCATTTTGCCCATTTATTGGCCTTGGGCGTGGGGCCGCTGGTGTGGTGCCTGGCGCGCGACTTCGGTGCCCCCAAATCGGAACTCGAAAGGCTCGCCCAACGCGTGCGGCCTTGGCGCAAAGCAGTCGTCGCACTTGGACTGGCCATCGTGGTATTCGCCGGACTGATGAGCCTCTCCCGCGGCGGAGTGGCGATGATCGTGTTGGCCGGCGCGGTCAGTGGCGCGGCGATGTATCGTGCCGGCCTGCTGGGCTGGAAGTCGCTCGGATCGATGGCCGGCATCGCGCTGCTTGTGGGTTCCTCGCTGGCGATTCACGGACACCGGCAAGTGACCGAGCGGTTGGACGACTACGCGGCCGTGTCGTTCGAGGCGTTGGACACCGACGGTGGTCGCCGGGCGATCTGGCAGGCCGATGCCGTGGCGCTAAAGGACTATTTCGTGTTTGGATCGGGCGTTGGCAGCCATCGCGAGGTCTACCCGATGCACCTGGCCGAGCCGTTCGAGACCGAATTCACGCATGCCGAGAACAGCTATTTGCAGATTGCGCTGGAATGCGGCATTCCGGGCATTGCTCTGCTGTTGATCGCGCTAGCGAACATCGGCGCCTGGTGCGCCGGTCCACTACGAGACCCTCGCTCCCAACGGCTGTTCGCATGCGCCGCGGCGGTAACGGCCAGTCTGCTAGTGAGCGCCGTGCATTCGCTGGTCGACTTCGTTTGGTACGTTCCTTCCTGCATGACGATCGCGCTGGTGCTGGCCGCTTGCGCGCTGCGGCTCTGGCAATTGAATCGCCCGGACCGAGCCCCGGCGCCGTGGAGGTTGCCGCGAGCAGCGCCGCTGGTCGCCTGCGGACTGCTCGCGATTGCCGGCGCCTGGATGGTTCGCGATCGCACAGTGGCCGCCATCGCCGCGCCCCACTGGGACGCCTACCTGAGATTTGCTCTGACGCCCGAGGCCAAGGCAGGACACGTCAAACCGGATTTGCAGGTCATCGAGCATTTGCGCCAAGTCACATCCTGGACGCCGGGAGACGCGCGGGCTCATTTGGCTCTGGCCGAGGCCTGCTTGCAACACTTCGAGCGCGTGCAGGCTCTTTCGGCCAACGCCATGCCCTTGGGTCAGATTCGCGACGCCGCGTTGGCTTCGAGGTTTGAGTCGCGAGAAGCCTTGGACGCCTGGCTGGCACGCGCGATTGGGGAGAACCGCCAGTTCCTGGACTCGGCACTGTGGCATACACGGCGCGCGCTGGCGAGTTGCCCCTTGCAAGGTCAGGCGTATGTCTACCTGGCCGAACTGTGCTTCTTGAACGGCTCGAATGACATGCGGAAGGCGGCGCTGGTAGATCAAGCCCTGCGCGTGCGGCCCTACAGCGGATCGGTATTGATGAGCGCAGGCAGCGAAGCGGCTTTGGCAGAAGATCTGCCGCGAGCGCTCGAATATTGGCGGCGAGCCTTTCGCACGGGCTCCATCGCTCAGCGGCAATTTATTGAAATGTGGGCCCAGATGCAGCTTCCGGTGGAAATCATTCTGAGCGAGTTCGATCCCGACTTGCCCGCCGTGCGGTTGATGCAAGCCTGTTACGCCGCGCGAGCACAGGACGAACAAGTTCGCACGTTATTGACTTTTCGCGCCCGAAAGTGCGAGCAGACGGCGCAGGCCACCACGGGCGAGCAGGCGGCTCCGCTGTGGCTGGAACTGCACAATGTTTATCGGGAACTGAAGCGTCCGCAGCCAGCGATCGAGGCCTTGCGACAGGCGGCAACACTAACGCCAAACGACTTCGCGACACGACATCTGTTGGCCGTGTCCCTATTCGAACAGCGACAGTTTGCCGAGTCCGAGCAGCACCTGCGATGGTGCTTGGAGCGGCGGGTCGAGGACCAGCAACTGCGCGAGCTGTTGGCCAATGCCGTCAAGGGTCGCATCGGCGGAGAGCGGGTGTCGGCCAGCCACGATCAGGTGCGCTGGCGATAGCTCGTGAATTGGTTCAACGATGGCGGAATGTGAAGCAAGCCAGATCGGCTTGTGATCGCGTGTATTACGAAACAGAGGTGACTTGGCGACGCGCCCCGTTTGCGGCGCGCTCTCAAGGAGGACAGGTCGATGAATGACGCGTCGGGAATTCGATTTACCCTGCTGGACTCGTCCGCCCAAACGATCCGCCGCGCGGGGCCGGACCGCGTGCGACGCGGCGACGATCTGACGAAGCGCTGGAAGTCTCGCTGCTACACCCTGGCGGGCCGAGCTCTTGCAGCTCTGATGCTGGCCGCGGCCCTGCCGGTTATTTTGCTGGCAATCGTACTGGTGCGTTGCACCTCGCCCGGGCCGGCGATCTATCGTCAGGTGCGGCTCGGCGCTAGCGGGCGGCGCTTCGTGATGTACAAGATCCGCACCATGGTGGCCAACGCCGAGTGTGCCTGCGGAGCGGTGTGGGCCCGCGTCAACGATCCTCGCGTGACGCGCCTCGGCCGGTTGCTGCGGGCGATCGGATGGGACGAACTGCCTCAACTGCTCAACGTCGTCAAAGGGGACATGGCTTTTGTCGGCCCTCGGCCCGAACGACCGGAGATCGCCCAGTCATTGGCCGCGGACATTCCCGACTATCCGCGCCGCTTGGCCGTGCGGCCTGGCATTACCGGCTTGGCGCAGATCAATCTGTCAGCCGATACGCACGTGGACGACGTGTGCAAGAAACTGCACCTTGACTTGGAATATATCCAGGGCGCGAGTCTCTTATTCGACGCGCGGATTGTGCTGGCCACGTTGCCGCGCCTGGCTGGAGTGCGCGGCCTTTGGCTGTTGAAGTTGTTGGGCGTGTGGCGACCGGCGCCGAGCGATCCGATCGTGCTTCAGATGCGTATCCCGTCGAGCCCACGGTTATTGCCGTCGCAAGCGAAGGCGCTGTTGATTGCGCGGCTCGAAGCGCAGCCGACGATCGCCGTGCGGCGCCGGGCAGCTTGAGCGGTTCATCACGCTTTCTCGACGGATTCTAACGTTGGCGGGCGCGCTTCGGCCAATTTGATTTTGATCGCGCCGAAGGTCGCCAACGTCGCCACGACGTACACGAGCGATGTCGACATGGCGATGCCCTTCACGCCGAACCAGTGCATGAACACGAGGTTGCCGGACACGTTCATGAGCAAATTGAGCGCGCCGATCCGTAGCAAGAGAGCGTTGCCATCCAGAGCGCTGAGCAGCCGGTAGCCGACCATCACCAGCACGTAAAATGGTATCTGCGGGAGCAACCAGCGCTGGACCTCGCTGACGGCCACGGTGGTCTCGGGCGTGAACGCCCCGCGCTCGAACACCAACCGCACCAGCGGCTCGGAGAGAATCGCCAGCACGACAATCATGGGGACCGAAACCACGACGATCAGTGCGCTGAAGAGGCGAATCGTGTGCCTTAATTCTGACAGTCGCCCCTCGGCGATCAGTCGCGAAAATCGCGGAAACAGCACCGTGCTCAGACTGACCGCCACGACACCCAGCACCAAAGCCACGATCTTATTGCCATAGTTCAGCACCGATACGCTACCGCTACCCAGGCTTGCGGCCATCGCCTGGTCGATCACCAGCGAGCTACTCATTAGCAGCGATCCAATAGCCACCGGCACATACTGTTTGCCTATGAATTGCAAGCTGGCATCGAATCCGCCCGCGTGGGGCCACGCCAGCAATCCGCGGCCGAGCGCCGCGACGCTCAGGATAAGCGTCTCGCAGATAAATCCGCACAGCGTTCCAGCGGCCAATGCGTAAATGCCGTAGCGCTGCTGGCCGAACCAGAACACCAGGACCGTCACCAGCGGGACGAACAATGGCGCCAGCGAGGCGACGGCGAAGCGTTCGTTGGCATTGAGCACCGCGGCCAGGATTGTCGAGACGCCGCTGGCTATGAGCACGCCGGTCAAGACATAGAACAGCGAGGCCGCCAGCGCAAGCTTCGACGCGTCAAAGCCAGTGCCGATCCACGGCAACAGGTACCTGGCGGCCGCCGCCAGGGCCAGCGTGATGGCGATCAAAACCGCCGCGCCCAACACAAGCGCACTGGTGGCCAGGTGCTTCGCCGCCGGCGTTCCGTCTCGATGAGCGACTCGAATGTAAGTCGGCAAGAATGCCATGCCGAAGCTTTGCGCCAGCACGACCACGGCGTAGGAAGGGAGGACGAGCGCCACCAGATAAGCATCCAGTTCATCGCTAGCACCAAACCGCTGTGCAACCAACCAGTCCTTGGCAAACGCCACCAGCTTGACCAGCACCACCATTCCGCCCAGCATTGCCGCGCTAGCCAGCACGCGGCCGTGGGTTGCCAGCCCTAATGGCCGGGCCGGAGCGGCGTCGGAAGTGCCGGACTCGTCCATCGAGGGCCCATGAATAGCGTGGTGTCGGTGTCTGGAAGCGGCGGGCATCGCCCGACCGGGGCTTCGGAAGGCCGATTGTAGCCGTCGAATGCCGCCGTTCACCAGATCAGCCCCGTGGCGAGCCGCCAGGCATCATGCAACTCTGGGCCATTGACCTTGAGGAGGAACTGAGGGGTAGCTATTCTTCCCGCCTCTCGTCTGCTTGCCCGGCTTCCCCAGGGAACATTTCGCCGTGCTCGAAGGGTTTACCACCGATCTGGTGCTGCTCGCATTCTGCGCCTGGGGCGCGTCGGCATTGATTGCCGGGCGCGACATGCCGCTGCCGCTGTCGCTCTTGTTGGCGACGGTTCGCGTGAGCGTGCCGGTGGTCTATTTCGCCTGGTATTTCGACGCCACGTGGAACGTGGGCGACGACCTGGTTTACGCAGCCCACGGCCGCGAACTGCTGAATTGCGGCTACAACCCCTTCACGGTCCTATTGCACGACCACGGACGAGGATACTTGCAATCCTTGAGCCAGGGGCATCACGTCATGTACGGGTGGTGGAACCTGTTGGCCATGAGCCTCTTCGGCGAGCACTACTATGCGCCCGTTTTTCTGAACGTGGTGGTCACGTTCATCGGCGGGTCGCTGTTGGCGCGAACGGTTCGGCAATTGGGATTCGGCGCCGGTTACTGCCTGGGCTTGCAAATCTTCTGGCTGCTGCACTGGGATCTGATTGCCTGGTCGTCGCTGTTGAACATCAAGGACGTGCTGGTGCAGACCCTCACGATCGCCATCCTGTTTTTCCTGGTGAGCTTTATCGTCCAACGCAAGACGCGGTTTCTCGTCGGATTCCTCGTGGTCGCGCAATTGTTCTGGTGGATTCGGTTCTATGTGCCGGTCATCGTGTTGACCGCTGTGATGATCTGGATGCTGACGCAATGGAACGATTCGCGAAAATACTTGTTCATTCCGGTCGGTGCGCTGGCTTTCTACTTTGTGGCGCCCATGATCGGCGGTGCGACCGACTATTGGCAGTTTGACTCGGTGTTCTACGGCGTTGTCCGCTTTACGCTGACACCGATCCCGTGGAACGTCGAGCAAGTGTACGAATACCTCGTTATTCCCACGTCGCTGCACTGGTTGTCGTTCGTTCCCGCGCTCGTCGGCGCCGGCTTCCTGTGGGGTGAGTCGAAATATGCCCGCCTGTTCTTCATCTACCTGGCCTGCCTGGTCGTGCTGTATGCCATAACGGAAGAGCTACTGGGTCCGCGACAGCGATTTCAGGTGGCGTTCTTGTTTGCCTGGGCTCAGTTTCATTTTGCCTGGAAAATGATGCCCATTGATGCGGCAGTGCGAACCCCGCGTTGCGAATCGCTGGCCCGTGCGTGGCCCGCCACGGTCGGTGGTGGACTGGTCGCGTGTGAAGGGAATATGCCATGATCCGCGCCCTGCGTCAGACAATCCGGCCGGATCGCCTCCGAATCACGCACGTCATCGGCAGCCTCGATGTGGGGGGCGCCGAACGGGCGCTTTGCAGCCTGGTTGCGAGCATCGATCCGGCACTAGCCGAGATGAAAATCGTGGCGCTAATTTCCGGCGGGGCGTTGATCGATTCGGTGCGCCGGCAGGGCATCGAGGTCGAAACACTGGCCATGCGGCCCGGCCGCCCCGATCCCAGCGCCGTGGTTCGGCTGGCGCGACGCCTGCGCGCGGATCGACCCGATCTGGTCGTCACTTGGATGTATCATGCCAACTTGATTGGCGGCCTGGCGGCCAAGCTGGCCGACCGAATTCCCGTGGTCTGGAACATCCGACACACCTGGCTCGACCCTCGTCGCAGCAAGCGCTCGACGCGCTGGATCGCCAGGGTCGGCGGCGCGCTCTCGCAGCGAGTTCCCGACGCCGTTGTCTATGTGGCCCATGCCGCTCAAGAAAGCCACGCAGCTTTGGGCTACGCTTGCCCGCACTCCAGCGTCATTCCCAACGGCTTCGATTCGGATCAGTTTCGTCCCGACCCGGCCGCGCGGCGGCATGTTCGCCACGAATTGGGTCTAGCGCCGACAACGAAACTGGTTGGACTGGTGGGCCGCTTTCATCCGGATAAGGACCATGGTTCGTTTCTGGCCGCGGCCGGTCGCGTGCGACTTAGCAATCCGCAGGCAAGGTTGCTGCTCTGCGGCGAGGGTGTCTCGCCCGAGAATCGCCAATTGACAGCCTGGGCGGATCAGAACGGCGTGCGGGATGCTTGTCACTTTCTGGGCCCGCGCGAGGATGTGCCGCGGCTTGCGGCTGCGCTGGACGTGGCCGTGTGTGCCTCGTTGACCGAAGCGTTTCCGCGAGCGGTGGGCGAGGCTATGGCGTGCGGGGTGCCTTGCGTCGTGACCGACGTGGGCGACGCGGCCCATCTGGTCGGCAATACAGGACGGGTCGTTCCTGCGGGTGACCCCGCCGCGCTGGCCGCGGGCGTGTGCGAGTTGTTGGCTCTAGACGAAGGCGCCCGAAGGGCACTGGGCCGGCGGGCGCGCGAGCGAATCGTGGAGAACTTCTCGCAGGAGCGCGTGGTCGCGCGCCATTTGGGTTTGTGGCGCCAATTAGCCACAGGGCGGTGGAGCGGAATCGATCCGCAACGGCACGATCGACAACATGCAGCCTAAAGACTTATGACAGCGGCCGGTGTATCGCCGCGGAAAATCTGACATCAATCAAGCACACTTTTCGGATCAAGGGATCGACATGACGCGTATCTGCCACCTCCAAGTATTTCCGCTGATGAGTGGCGCTCAGCGCTCGATGCTCGAGACGTTCAAGCAAATTGATCGGTCTCGCTACGAGGTGGAAGTGGTGTGCAAGGAGCCTGGCCCCTTGACGGAGGAACTGGCCCGCTTGCGGATCCCGGTGTTTTTCGCACCCAGCCTCGATCGCGCGATCCATCCCTGGAGAGATTTCAAAGCCTACCGAGAGCTATGCCGGATCTTCGCCGCCCGCAAGTACGACGTCGTACACACGCATTCGTCCAAGCCGGGCGTGCTAGGCCGGTTGGCCGCGCGTCGCGTAGGGGTGCCCGCCGTGGTCCACCAGGTTCATGCCTTTGCCTTTCACGAATACAGCCCCTGGTACAATCGCTGGCTGTACTCCACGATCGAGCGCCTCGTGGCGCGGCATTGCGATCGCATGTTGTTTGTGAACAGCGAAGAGCGCGACCTCGTGATCCAGCGCGGTTGGCTGCCGGCGGCCGATTGTCAGACGATCTACAACGGCGCCGACTTGGAAGCGGTCAATCCGCGTCATATTGCCCAGCATCGGCAAGTCCAAAGGGCCCAATGGCAGGCCGGCGACGACGAGATCATCATTCTGTTCATGGGCCGGTTGGAGTATCCCAAGCAGCCCTTGCTGCTGGCGGAAATCGCCGACCGACTCGAGCGATTGCGGCCGCACGAATCGTGGCGACTCGTGGTCGCCGGCAGCGGCCCAGACGAAGCCGGCCTGCGGCGAGCCGTGGCCGCGTTGGGAATGACGCATCGCGTAACGCTCATCGGCTGGCAGGAGGATCCGTTGAGCGTCTCGCATGCCGCCGACATTGCCCTGTTGGCTTCGTTGGCCGAAGGATTGCCCCGCTCGCTCATCGAGGCCCAAGCCGTGGGCCTGCCGATCGTGGCCAGCGCCGCCAAAGGCAATCGAGAAGTCGTCACTCGAGATTCGGGCTTTCTTTGCCCACCTAAAGACCCCGATGCTTTTGCCCAATGCCTGGCGCGCTTGATCGACAGTGCCGAGCTACGGGCGTCGATGGGTCGGGCCGCGCGGCAGCATGCCGAGCAATGTTTCGACACGGTCAACAATAACCGGCAGATAGTGGCCGTGTACGATTCGCTATTGGCCGCTTGACTTCTGGTTGCCGTCTGTTGCCGGTGCAACCTGCAGCAAGTAGGGGTGCTTGCTCCATTTCCACTGTTCCACGGCCTTGCGGAACACGAATTGGTTGCAGCCCGGGCCGCCGCCGCAGGTGGTCATGCGCTCGAGCACGAATCCGCGCTCTTGAAAAAACGCGAAGATGGCCTGCGGTGTGGCGGTTTCAAACGGATACCCGCCGATCCAATCCAGGCAGTCGTACCACCAAGACATGCCGCGCGAGAGATTGTATTGGCGATAGCGCGCCAGCGGATTTCGCAGTAGCAACAGGTCTTTGACCAGGCCCCGCAGGACGTTGAAGACGATGATTGGCCCCGCTACCAGCCAGTCGAGCGGCCACGGCGAGCTGACGTAAGCGCGCTTGAGCAGCGTATGCACTCGAGTCCAATAGAGCTGGTGATTATAGATGGCGATGAACAGCCGGCCTCCGCTGGTCACCGGGATCGTGGCATTTGCCAGGGCCTGCCACATCGCTCCGGTGTGATGCAGCACACCCCAAGAATAGACCAGGTCGAACTTGCCCAGGCTTTCCAGGTAGCGGGGATCGAGTGCCGAGCCTTCTTCGACGGTCCAGTTGGGATCCTCGGCGAAGAACCGTCGCTTGAGCTCCCGCGTGCAGGCCACGGAGTGTGGGTCGTAATCGAATGAATAGACCCGGGCGCCCATTCTTCGCGCCGCCAGGCTGAACAGCCCGCTGCCCGAGCCGATGTCCAGAAACGACGTGCCCGTCAAATCATCCACGCCGAGCATCGTGCGCAGCGAGCGTTCGGCTTCCTCGATGCGTTCGGCATTGAGCAGACCTAAGAATCGTTGCCAGTTTTTTCCGAACTCGTAGCGCTCTCCGCGGGCAATCTCCTCGGCATGATCCGACATGTAGTCAACCGTTTATTTGCGTATCGAAGCGCGATCGTTGCCCGGCTTAGATTTGTCGGCGGGTGGAACCCAACTGGCTAGGTATCCATAACATTCGCATCGGAGTTGAACAACCCACGTCGGACCGATTGGGCGAAACGATTTCCGCTCTATTTATGGTCCAATGTCAACCGAAACTAGTGATTGAACTCACCGAAGGTTGCAGCCGCCAGGGAGGGCGACGTTGCTCAACGCCAAGCGTTTGAAGTATCTGTATCTTTCCTATCTTTCCAAGCCGGCGGCCGATCGCGTTCTCTACCGGGCGATTGGCCGTCGCAAAATGCGGAAGATTCTGGAAATCGGCATGGGGCCGTCGCGGCGCACCCTGCGAATGATCGATCTTGCCGGACGCGTAAGTCAGGGTGAATCGGTCCGCTATGCCGCCATCGACTTGTTCGAAGCGCGTCCCGCCGAAAGCACGCCTGGACTGCCGCTCAAGGAAACCCATCGGCTACTGAAGTCGACGCGAGCCCAGGTGCAGTTGATCCCCGGCGACCCGGCCGCGGCTTTGGCCCGATCGGCGAATTCGCTGCAGAACATGGATCTGGTGATTATCTCGGCCGAACACGACGAACAGTCGCTTGCCGGGGCGTGGTTTTATTTGCCGCGCATGCTTCACGCCAACTCGGCCGTCTATCTCGAATCGAGGGATGCCGGAACCGCTGTGGCTCGGCTGACCCTGCTCGCCGCCGCCGACATTGCCCAGCGTGCGCTGCCGCGACGAACGCGCCGCGCGGCCTAAGTCGACTTCTCACCCGCGTATTCTCCCGGCGCAGAGAACCTGTCCGCGCCGGAAGGTGTCCAGCTTGCAAGTAGTTAAATTGCTTGCCGATTGGACCAGCAACGACCCGGTTTTGCGGGCTTTACCCTCCCTCCGGCTTGCTGAACTGGATATGATACAGCTACGTGCCCCGGGTGCTTCCCTCCTCGACCCTGCCGCGAGTGGCCTGGTGCCAAAAGCCTCCGAACCTTTGCTGTCGGCCGACACCCTCGACGTCTCTCCTGGTGGCGTTGCCGACGCTCTCAATGCCGATTTTCACCGCGTCGGCTTCATCGAGGGCAGCCGACCTCACATCGCCAGCGAGACGGCCGATCTGCTGCGCGGCCGGCTGCGCGCCTCGGCCGGAGTGCTGGGCCTCGGATTCGGCCTGTTTTTCGTCTATCGCTTGTTAAGCGGCGATACCCCGGGTGGCTCCGACAACTTCTCGTTTTATTTTCACTTCGGCGTGACCGTCGTTTTGATTTCATCGTTCTTCCTGCTCTGCCGCCGCTGCGAGATCTCGTTGACGACGCTGCGCACCTACGAGTTGGCGATTTTCGGGCTTTCGGTGGCGTACTTCCTGTGCTACGACTACAAACTGCTCACCGTGATGGCCAAGCGCGGTCACGTTCCCGATCCGCTGGCGCTGTGGATCGGCACCGTGTATATCTATGCGATGTTCATCCCCAACACGTGGCGTCGGGCCGCGGTCGTGATTGGCGCTATCTGTCTCGCGCCGACGCTGCTGATTGCGTATCTGTGGATAACCGATCCGGTTTTCGCCAGAGTCGCAGGCAGTGGTACTGGATTTCTGGCCCAGATTTCGATCTTGCTCAGCGTCACATTCCTGGCGGCTACCTACGGCACGCATATCATCAATACCTTGCGCAACGAAGCCTTCGCGGCTCGCCAGTTGGGGCAATATCGGCTGTGCCGCAAGATCGGCTCGGGCGGCATGGGCGAGGTCTATTTGGCCGAGCATCAGATGATGAAGCGACCTTGTGCCATCAAGCTGATCCATCCGGGCAAGGCGGCCGATCCGCAGGCGCTGGCCCGATTCGAGCGCGAGGTCCGCGCCACCGCAAAGCTCTCCCACTGGAACACGATCGAGATTTTTGACTATGGCCGGACCGACGACGGCACGTTTTATTACGTCATGGAGTACCTGCCCGGCTTAAGCTTGAACGAGTTGGTCGATAAACATGGTCCGCTCCCAGCGGCCCGCGCCGTGCATCTGCTGCTGCAGGCGTGCGATGCGCTTTCCGAGGCCCATGGACGCGGACTGATTCATCGCGACATCAAGCCCGGCAATATTTTTTCGGCGCAGCGTGGCGGATATTACGATGTGGCCAAGCTGTTGGATTTTGGCCTGGCCAAGCCGATCGCGGCCGACGTGGCGCCGGTGCAATTGACGCAGGAAGGTTCGATCACCGGGTCGCCGTTGTATATGTCCCCCGAGCAGGCGCTGGGCGACAGCGAACCCGACGCACGCAGCGACATCTACTCGCTGGGCGCCGTAGCGTATTACCTGTTGACCGGCGTGCCGCCGTTCGACGGCGACAAGGCGATCAAGATTATCATGGCGCAGGCGCACCAGCCGGTGTTGCCACCGTCGCGGTTGCGATCCGAGATTCCCGCGGACGTCGAGGCGATCGTGCTGCGATGCCTGGCCAAGAATCCGGCCGACCGTTTTCAAACCGCGGCCGAATTGCGCAGCGCGCTTGCCGAGTGCGTCGCGGCCGGCGGCTGGACGCACGAAGATGCCGCCGAGTGGTGGCAAGCCAACGGCGCCGCCGACGCGGACGCCGAACATATGGCCGCCACGGCTATTTAGCCCGCTGTTCGATTGGCGTTCGGGCGCGTTTCACGGTCGCTACGAGCCGCTGGCGGCAGTGGCCTATAATAGAGTATCCTGGACTTACAGGAGTTTTCTGCCCGTTTTCCTCGACTGAATTCACATGCCGATGGTCAACAAGTCGCAACCGCGAACGATGTTCGCCAAGATCTGGGACGATCATGTCGTCTCGGCCGAGTCCGGACAACAGACGATCCTCTACATCGATCTGCAACTGGTTCACGAAGTCACGAGCGCTCAGGCCTTCGAGGGCTTGCGGCTGGCCGGCCGCAAGGTTCGCCGCCCCGAGTTGACCGTGGCCACGGCCGATCACAATATTCCGACCACGAACCGCGCGCTGCCGATCGCCGACCCGATCTCGAAGCAACAGGTCGATACCCTCCGCGAGAACTGCCGCCAGTTCGGCATCCGCCTTTACGACCTGCACGATCCGAACCAGGGCGTGGTTCACATCATTGGCCCCGAATTGGGTCTGACCCAGCCGGGTATGACGATTGTCTGCGGCGACAGCCACACGGCCACGCACGGCGCGATGGGCGCGCTGGCCTTCGGCATCGGCACCAGCGAAGTCGAGCACGTGCTTGCGACCCAGACCCTGCTTCAATCGCGCCCCAAAACCTTGGAGTTGCGCATCGACGGTCGATTGGCCAAAGGCGTGACGGCCAAGGACTTGATCCTCTATCTGATCGGCCAGCTTACGACCGACGGTGGCACGGGCTATTGCATCGAGTACACCGGCAGCGCGATCCGCGCGTTGAGCATGGAAGAGCGGATGACCGTTTGCAACATGAGCATCGAGGCCGGCGCTCGGGCCGGCATGATCGCGCCGGACGAGACGACCTATGCCTATTTGCGGGGCCGCGAATTCGCCCCGCGCGATTTCGACGCGGCCGTTGCCCGCTGGCGCACGTTACCCTCCGATCCGGGCGCGGTCTACGACAAAGTTCTGGTGTTCGAGGCCGCCGCCGTTTCGCCGCAAGTGACCTGGGGGACCAATCCCGGGCAAGTGGCTCCGGTGACGGGTCGGATTCCGGATCCTACTGAGTTGGCCACGGAAACGGATCGCAAGACGATTGCCAACGCGCTCTGCTACATGGACCTGAAGCCGGGCTCCGCGATTGCCGACATTGCCTTGGACCGGGTGTTCATCGGCTCGTGTACCAACGCGCGCATCGAAGACTTGCGCGCCGCGGCGGCCGTGGCCCGCGGCTATCATGTTGCCGACCGCGTCGGAGCGATGGTCGTGCCCGGCAGCGGACAGGTCAAGCGCCAGGCCGAAGCCGAGGGACTGGACCGCGTCTTCATAGAGGCCGGGTTCGAATGGCGCGAGGCCGGCTGCAGCATGTGCCTGGCGATGAATCCGGACAAGTTGGAGCCGGGCGAGCGCTGCGCTTCGACCAGCAACCGCAATTTCGAGGGCCGCCAAGGCAAGGGGGGCCGCACGCACCTGGTCTCTCCCGCCATGGCCGCCGCCGCAGCCATCGCCGGGCACTTCGTCGATATCCGCGAGTGGGATTACAAGAACTAACTCGCCTCGCCGATTATCGTTCGTTTGATTTCACAACGCCAGAAAGTCTCTTCACGATGCAGCCGTTCACAAAGCACACGGGCCTGGTCGCCGCCATGGATCGGGCCAACGTCGACACCGATCAGATCATTCCGAAGCAGTTTTTGAAGCGCATCGAGCGAACCGGTTTTGGCCAGTTCTTGTTTTTCGACTGGCGCTTTCGCGACGACGGCTCGCCGAATCCGGACTTCGAGCTGAACCGGCCGGCGCTCGAGGGCGCAAGCGTGCTGCTCGCGCGGCGCAATTTCGGCTGCGGATCGAGCCGCGAGCATGCCCCCTGGGCCTTGCAGGATTACGGCTTTCTGGTCGTGATCGCTCCCAGCTTTGCCGATATTTTCTACAACAATTGCTTCAAGAACGGCATGCTACCGATTCGCCTGGACGAAGCCACGGTCGACGAGATGTTTAAACGTGCCGCGGGCGACCACTACCGGCTCACGGTCGATCTCGAAGCCCGCACGATCACCGACGAGGCGGGCTTGAAGATTCCCTTTGAAGTCGAGGAGTTTCGCCGCCAGTGTTTGCTGGGCGGATTGGACGACATTGGATTGACGCTGGCCGAGAGCGACAAGATCGCGGCCTACGAAACGGCCCACGGTATGGCGCCGCTCCAGGCATAATTCCCGCCGCACGAGAATTCCCTCGATGAACGCCCCCACGCGCCGCGAGAAAATCGAAGTCATGCTGGCCGACGATCCGTCGGACGAGTTTCTTCGTTACAGCCTGGCTCTGGAACTGGAGAAGGAAGGCAACCACGATCGCAGCCTGGCCGAGTTTGGCGGACTGATGAACGCGGAACCGCCCTATGTGCCGGCCTTCTTCATGGCGGCGCAGCAGTTCGCTCGGCTCAATCGCATCTCCGAGGCCCGCACGGCTCTGCGCGACGGCATCGAGCACGCCCGCGCCGCTGGCAACGCGCACGCCGCCGGCGAAATGAGCGAATTTCTTGCCAGCTTGGGCGCGCTGGGGGAGTAAGAGCCAACTCTTATTCGGCGGGCATTTGCGGCCGCAGATAAAACTCCAGCTTCCGTTCGCACCAGATAGCCGTGGCCAATAGGCGCGCTTCGCTCCAGGCCGGGCCGATCAATTGTAAGGAAATCGGCAGCCCCGCTTGCACGAGCGCTATCGGTATCGAGACGGTCGGCAGGCCGGCGAAACTCCAGGGCGAGTTGAAACGCGGATCGCCAGTTGAATTCAGTCCGGCCGGCGCAGCGGTGGGCGTGGCTGGTGTAATCAGCGCGTCCACGGCGGACAAAGTGCGAGCGACGGCCTGGCGAAATTCGTGCTGATGCCGCAACGCCGCCTGGTAGTTGGCGATCGAAACGGCCAATCCTTCGGCCAGTAGTGCAGCCATGTTGGGGCCGTACCCGGCACGAGGCGCGCCGAATGCCGTGCGATGGAAATCAGCCGCTTCGGCCGCCATCACCCGGCGGTGCATGGCATGTACCTGCTCAAAGCCCTCGGGCAACGGCATCTCAACGACCTCGGCGCCGCCGTTGCATAGCCGGCGTATCGCGGCTTCCGTCAATTCGGCAACTTCCCGTTCCGCGCCGTCGAAAAAGAACGACCGCAGGATTGCTAGTCGCGGTGGCTTTTGAGTCGCGACCCGCGCCAGGCACTCGTCGAGCGAAAACTCCTCGTGCGATTCGGCGCCAGGGTCGTGGGGGTCATCGCCGGCGATCGCATTTAGTAGCGCCGCGCAATCGGCCGCCGATCGGGCCATCACGCCAACGTGGTCGAGATGAAAACTGACCGGCGTCACGCCTCGACGGCTCACGCGTCCGAAAGTCGGCTTCACTCCCGCGACTCCGCAATAGCTGGCCGGGCGTGTGATCGATCCGCCCGTCTGCGAGGCAATCGCCCCGGCGCACATGCCGACGGCCACCGCCGCCGCCGAGCCGCTCGACGATCCGCCCGGAGTGTGAGCCAGGTTCCAGGGATTGCGGGTGGGCGAGGGATCGAAGCAGGCAAACTCGGTGGTGACCGTCTTGCCGAGGATGATCGCGCCGGCGCGGCGCAGGCGAGCGACGACCGGCGCGTCTTCAGCCGCCGGCTGGGCATCGGTCAAGGCCGAGCCCGCGCGCGTCGGAAAGCCGGCGACGTCGACGATGTCTTTGATGGCCAGGGGAATCCCGTGCAACGGGCCGCGGACCGTACCGCGGGCCAATTCGTCTGTTAGCCGCCGGGCAGCTTGGAGTGCGCCATCTCGATCGACGACGACCCACGCCGAAAGTCGCGACTCCCATTGATCGATTCGGCCCAGGCAATCCTCGACCAGCTCCAGCGGAGAGACCATATTCCGTTGGATTGCAGCCGCGGCTTCGGCAAGTCCCGGGGGGTATTGCATGCCTTCGGTCATACCACACATCCTATGGCCGCGTAAGAGATTTGGGCATAATTGCGGCCTCGACCGCTTCGACTTAGGACGTTCCCGCTTCGCGCCGATTTGCAAAACGCGCGGCGGTTCACGACAATATAGCGCGGGCAAACGGAACCGGAACCAGAGAGGATCTTATGGGATGGAAACCATTGGAAGCTCCGCGCATGAAATTCGAGGCGGGTGAGATCGTCATCACTCCCGCCGCGTCGGCAGCGCTCGAGGCCTGCGGCCAGTGCCTCGAGGATTTGTTGCTCAGGCATCGCGGCGGCGATTGGGGCGACGTGAACGAGCAAGCGCGGACGGTGAACGAACGGGGACTGGTCGAGCGGTTCAACCTGCAATCCAGCTTTGCGCTGCCGAACGGCCAGCACCTGGTCGTGGTGACCAACGGCGGGCGCACTTTGACGATGGTGCATCTGGACGCGCGCGCCGAATGATTCGCCCGCACGGGTCGCTGAGATCGCGCTTTAGGGGTTAGTGCTGATGACCGCCGCGCGTGTGACATGCGCTGGCCACGGCGCAGCCACTCACGCATGTCTTGCAGCCGGCCGCCGCATCGGTGCCGCAGCCCGGTCCGCAGCCGGTGTCGACGGCTTCGGTAAAGCGGCGAAACTGCACGTGCGTTTCATATAGCTCCGCCAGCTCGTCGGTGATCGCTTCCAACTCGGGCGTCACTTCGCCCAGGAAATAGAACAGCAAGGTCTGCCCGTCGAACAAATGTTCCACGTCCATCAACACGGCCGTGGAACTGATTGCCGTCAAGCGCGCGGCGCAGGCCTCGAACGCGGCCTGGCGGTTCTTCTCCAGCCGCGCGGCGAGCAACTGGTCTTCGATCGTCAGTCCCCGCAGGATCGAACCGTCGGCGCTGCCGTTGTCGGCACTCTCGCCGGGTGGAGAAAGCACTTCGCCCACCTCCAGCCCACGACCGGTTCGCACGACGACGCGCGAGTTGCGCGGATAGCGGACCGCATCGACGGCCGTGAACCGGCCCACGTGCCCCAATGCGCCTACGCGGACCAGATGTTGGCGGCCCACGGTGGTTTCAACGGCGGCGGCTGTATCGAGCAATCGGCGACTCGTCATCGGTTTAGCTTCCACATCTACATTCTCCGCACGGGAGAGCCTTCTGCCAAGATCGGCCGACAATGCTTTGTGTCTGCTGCCGTTTTTTGCCATTTCGTTTAAGCAGGGTCTTTCGCCGCTTGTGGATCGACACCAGAAGTAAATTCCCCTTGCGTAAACGTTCCGGCGCACGATACTTATGCGAGATAGTCCACTTGATTCTTCGCACGAGAAAACACGCCATGATCAACCGCTATAGCGACGACCAGCCGTCCAAATCGACCGAGCCGTCGCAGCAGATCGCCCCCGATTCATCCGGACTGGGGCGATGGCACGCACTGGCCGACGGGGTTCTGGCCGGCCGGCCATTGACGACCGAACAGGCCCTGGCCATCTTGCGGTCGCCCGACGAAGAGTTGCTCGATTTGTTGGCGGCGGCTTATCGGATTCGGCGGAAATTCTTCGGCAATCGCGTGCAGCTTTATTTTCTGATGAATGCCAAGAGCGGTCTCTGCCCGGAGGATTGTGGCTACTGCTCGCAGTCCAAGGTGTCCGAGGCCGAGATTCCCCGCTACAACTTGCTCAACGAACAAAAACTGCTCGACGGCGCGCGGGTAGCTGCCGAGCGGCAGGCCAAAACGTATTGCATCGTGATCTCAGCTCGCGGACCCTCGAAACGCGAAATGGACGCAATCACCTCGATCGTGCCCAAGATCAAGGCCCAATACAACCTCAAGATCTGCGCCTGCCTGGGATTGCTCACGCCCGACGATGCCGCGCGGCTCAAGGCCTGTGGCGTCGATCGCGTGAACCACAATCTCAATACGAGCGAAGACTACTACGGCGAAATCTGCTCGACGCATACCTATGCCGACCGCGTGGCGACGCTGGAAGCCGTTCGCACGGCTGGCATGGAGCTTTGCTCGGGCGGAATCGTGGGCATGGGTGAGAAAGATGCCGATGTGGTGCGGATGGCGTTTGCGCTGCGCGACCTGGCGGTCGAATCAATCCCGGTCAATTTCCTCAACCCGATCGACGGCACGCCCTTGGCCGGCGTGCGGCGGCTCAACCCCCGTTATTGTCTCAAGGTGCTGGCCATGTTTCGCTTCGCGAATCCCGATCGCGAATTGCGAATCGCGGGCGGCCGGGAGCTTCACTTGGGCAGCCTGCAATCGCTGGGGCTTTATCCGGCGAATTCCGTGTTCGTCGGCGACTATCTCACGACCAAGGGCCAGGCGCCGGCGGCCGACTACAAGATGATCGAGGACCTGGGCTTCGAGGTCGCCCACGACGAAGAGCCGGGCTGCCAATTGACCGCGCCCGAGGGCCAAACGGCCTAAACCTACTTGCCGATTGCGTACAGGGCCTGGAACGTGCGCAGGTAAATGCGGCCATCCGAGATCGCCGGCGAGGCCGAGATCGACTCGCTCATGTCGTTCGTCGAGAGCACTTCGAACTCCTTGCCGGCTTTCACGACGGTTACGTTCCCGTCGCGAGCGGTCAGATAGATCTTGCCGTCGGCGTAGACCGGCGAAGCGCGATGGCGATCAGCATGCGTTCGCTTCAAATAGAATTCCTGGCCGGTCTTGGCGTCCAGGCACATCAGCGTTCCATCTTCGCGACACAGATAGGCCAGGCCGTCGACCACCAGCGGCGAGGGCACGTCGGGCGTGTTGTGCTCGCGCGTCCAGAGATGGCCCTCTTTGCTATTCGAAATATCTCCCTTGCTCTTGGGGTCCAGGGCCAGCACCGGACCGTTCTTGGCCGAGGGCACGATGATCAGTCCGGGAACGGCCAAGGGGGAAGCGACGAAACGGAGCGTGGGGTTGTACGTTCCCCGCGGATTCAATCCGCCACAGCGCCAAATCTCAGCACCGTCGGTCAATTGGTGCGCCACGATGTAGTCGCAGCCGTGGGTGAGCAGCAGTTCCAACTGGCTGTCGCGATACAAGACGGGCGAAGCGTACGAGTGTTCGCACTCGTCGCGCGCATCGCTGGAGCGAGTCTGTTTCCAAACCTGCTCGCCCGTGGCCTTATCGAGCGCCACGACGATGGCTTCTCCGCTGTGGAGCAATTGCAAGTAAAGTCGGTTGCCGTCCAGGACGGGCGTCGAGGCCATGCCGAACGCGATGTCGAACTTGCCGTAGCGTTCTTGCAGATTGAGCTTCCATACCGGCTTACCGTCGGTCGTGAAGCAGCCCAGGTCGCCGGTGCCCATCATGGCCCACACGTGCTTGCCGTCGGTCGAGGGCGACGGCGACGCGAGATTGCCTTCATCGCCCCGCACGGTGCGGTTGCCGCTGGCCATCACCTGCCGCCACAATTGCTTGCCCTGGGTGCTGACGGCCAACAACACCAGGTCGTCGCCGTCGGCCGAAGTGAGATAAATATTTTCGCCCCATACCACCGGCGTTGAACCGGCCGGGCCGGGCAGGGCAAATCGCCACGCCACGTTCTCGGTTTTGCTCCACTTCTCGGGCAGTCCGCTCTCGTGACTGATTCCGTCCAAGTTGGCGCCGCGCCATTGGGGCCAGTTTTCGCCGCGGGCAGAGGCGGCGGCCGACAAACCAACGATCAGAGCCAAAGAGCTAACGCGGAGGGCGAGGCTTGCTTTCATCGTGCGATCTTTTCCACGGTGAGCGATGAGCGTGGGCGGGAAGATCTGGCAGTCGCGCTGTGCTATGGGCCAAAACAGTGGTACGGCCAAATACGGCGGGGCCGAGGGACACGCCCCGGCGCTAGCCCCCAGTTTGCTCGAAGCGTCCGCGGTCGTCAACGCACCCAATCGCCCTGGGGTGGCATTCAAGGCCGTGCCATCAGGCCACACGACGGAGCGAAAAACCGTCAGGCTGCGTCGTTGCGCCGGTCCGCAAGGGGCGTCTGGGAACCGGCCTGCATCGGGAGATACTCGGCCAGAACCTGCTCGAGCCGCCGCTCCAGGGCTTCCAATTCGCGCAGCGCTTCGTCCTGGCGGGCTTCGATTTCGAGAATGCGGCGCGTCGTATCGCTGATCGAATCCATCGCGGACATAGGGAGGGTCGGTGGGCGGCGGGACGCGAAACGGACTTCCAAGTCCATCGTCCGCCGACAGGCCAAACATCCAGCCCGAAGTCGGTTTGTCGGCCTGGGCGCTGTTATCAGCCTGGGCACTGTTAAGCGTGGCAAACCCTTCCGATTGTCCGGATGTACCGGTTGGCGGTGCCATGCACCCGACGAATTCGCGCGATTTGCCAACCCAAGTCGTCGGGTTGCTCGTAGAACAATCTCCAGCCGATAATGGGAGATACATGTGTTCGATCGGCGCCCGCGTTACTCGGTCAAAAACCCGCAACGCGGCTGGACATCGACGCCGGGGGCAGTGTAGATTCTTGGCAGGGTCCGACTGCGTTCACGCTATCAATCCAAAGGAGGACGCGTGGTTAAGTTGAACGTTCGCGACCGCGAGAGCATTCAAGAAGCGGTCCGCCGGTTCCGCAAGCTCGTCGAACGGAGCGGCATCAAGAAGGAAATGCGCCGCCGCGAATATTACGAAAAGCCCAGCGAGACCCGCCGTCGTGCCCGGTTGCGGGCCGTACGTCGCGGTCGAGCCAGCTTGCTCGAGGGCCTGTAGGCCCCTTCTGTCGTCGATAGCCTGATTCGACAACTCTTCCAGTTCAACCGTCAACGCTGATCGTTCTGCGCGCTGACAACTGCCCGACGCCCTCGGCGCCATTCCTTGCAGCGTTCGATTGAACAGCCGCAACAATAAGAAAAGAAAAGAGGACCGATGCTCTGGCTCGGTCCTCTCTGGATGGTTATTGGCGACGCGCGTGGCGGCTGTTGGTTGAATCGCGGATCAGAACAGCATTTCGGCCCGTACGAACAATCCGTCAAAGCCCAGGATGTTCGACGTATCGAGCGGTCCGTAGTTCGTGCCGATGACGGTTTCGGACTGGCCCAAATCCCACCAGCACTGGAAGAAGTATCCGGCCGAAATATAGGTGAACGGCGCGATCTGCCACGAGCCGCCGATTTCGATATCCGACACCGGAATCATGCGCGAGTAACGGTCGTACTGGTCGGTGATGATCGTGGGGACTTGCTGAGTGCCGAGCTCCGTCTTCGATCGGCTCATGCGATAGTCGCCGATCAATAGCGCCTGACTGGCCCGGGCGTACAGCGACAGGAAGCCATTGGCGCCGAAGTAGCGGCGTCCCTGCATGCCCACGCGCGGTCCGGCGCCCGTGAATCGGGCATCGATGTTGCCGGTCACGATCTCGTCGGTCGGAGCGGCCGTGCCCACGGGCGTCGTGGTGATGTTGTTGTCGTAGCGGCTGATATCGGCGATGCGAGCACCGGCCCACAACCGCAAATCCCAGCGCGGACAAAAGCAACAGGCATCGCAATCGCCTTGCGGCCCGCCGAACGACAGGCACTTGGCAAAATCGACATCGAAGATGTTGGCGGTTATGCCGGTGGTGGCCGACAAGAATCCGCCGTCGCCGGGATTGTTCTTCAATTGACCGAACAATCGCGGATTGTCGGTTTCGGTGTCGGCGGGTCCGTCGCTGAATTGCGAGTCGGCCGTCATTCGCCAGTAGGCTACTTGAATGTCGCCGCCGCAATCGAGCAAGCGATAGCCGAGCGCCGCGCGAAATCCGCTTTGATACGGAAACGAGAACTCTTGGGCGGTGTCGGTGACGGTCGACGTATTGGGCGAGACATCGGTGTTCGTGACCAGAGTGCGGCGGACTTCGGCTACGCCCTGGCTCAGCCGCGGACGCATCAACAGATAGTCCACGCTGCCGTACCACATGCCTCGCCGAATCGGTCCGCAGCCACAACTGCTCCCACAGTCGTCGCAGCCTTCTCCGAGCTCGTCCCAAACGGGTTGCGGCTGCGCCGGATCGGCCTCGGCGTTCATCGACGGCGAGGATATTGGATCTGGCGCTGGCTCACTGGCGCCTGCCGACTCAGGGGCCGCGCTCAAGCGGCTCATTGCATTGGAAGTCGTGCGATAACGAGCCAGTTGTAGCGGCGGACTATCCGTGGGCTCGTCGGCCCGGGTCGAAGTAGCTGCCAGCCAGGCGGCGGCTACGAATAGGATTCGTGCGCGGATCGCGATCTTCATGGCTCCCCCCTCATCGTGAAAATTCGCTCGAATGGCTCTGCCAAGCCATCCGGCCGTCTTCACGTCGCGAAAATTCGGGTGCGACGTGCGGCGCAAAAGTTTTCGGGTCTTGCGTAGTTATCGGCACCGATACAACGCGCATTGCAGGAATTTCCGTTACAAGCAGAAAAACCGGCAAGGTCTGCCAGGCAAGCGAGGGAATGAGCGAAGGCGAATTCCCGTAGCTGGGTCGCCGCAAGCAGCCAGCTTGGCTAGCAACTAGCGGGCGCGTCGTCGCCGCCAACGCTGGGCGACTAGCCCCACCAGGCCAATGCCCAAGAGCACGAAGGTACTCGGCTCGGGGATGGGCGGCGGAATGACTCCCTGATCGGTGAACGTAAACGGCACGATGCTATCCATGCCGCAAATCGTGTCCAGCGAATTCAGGTTCGTGGAGGTAAACCGGTTCGTGTTGACGAAGTCGGGCATTAGCCGGCTGAGCACTTCCGAGCCGCTGGAGCTCTCGAATCGCACGCCGACGGTCGAATTGTTGCTCGTGTTGGATCCGTTCATTTGGAACAGCGTGTTGCGATAATCCACGATCGAGCTGGCGCTGGAATTGTCGGGGCTCAGGCCCACGCGAAATCGCACGAAATCGCCCGGATCGAACCCGGCGAAGCTGATGGTCACGGTATCCGATTTGATTGACCCGGCGATGGCATCGGGAGATTGCACGGTAAAAGTAACGCCCGGCGAGGCCTGGACGAAGCTGACCCAGTCGAAATTCTTCGACGTGTCGCCGATGCTCATCGTGAGATGCGTGATCTGTGCATCTTCCGTTCCCGTGTTGCGCAGCTCGATGTACGGATTCGTGCGCTGGACCATCAGCACGTGCTGCGACTTCATGGCCGCGTTTCGGGCCAGAATCTGGTTGTTTGGCTGCAGCATGACGCCCAAATCCTCGCAGAGCGTCATCGAGTAGGCGATCGTGCTGGCACCTGCTGACTGCGCCGTAGCGAGCACGCTCAGAGCGGCGAGCGCGATGGAGAACCAGCGCGAATTGGTAACACGTCTTGGCATGAGATTGCTTGAGTCTTTAGGTCTTGGCGCTAGCGCCGATTTTTCCGGAGAGCACGCCGTGATTCGGATCTTCTGGTTGTCAAAAACACTCCCGCCAGGTCGCCTGACGCACGGGCTCGTTCGATCGAGCCGCCGCATTTCGACTTGCCGGTATCTGGACAGCCAGCGCGTTTGATCGCTCGAGCGAAGAGGCCAGCTCGAGAGCTGACGACGACCGCTCGGGCGATGAATCGGCCCAGGCACTCGATGAATGGACGAGGCGGCTTGCTCGAGATGGACCGCGCGGAATGAATCGCGGTCGCTGCTAGCCACGTTTGCCGGAGGGAACTACCCGGGAGCTTCTGCGCGCGAAAACCGCGGAGCAAGTACCTGGGTCAGAGCGGGCGGAACCGAGTGCCGCCGGTGACGTGGCTAGAAATTTCCGAGAAGCAGCCCGTGCAAAGAATGCCACGGCGCTGTCCAGAATTTCATGAGCGATCAGCCACGCATTGAGGAAAGATAGGGAAGATAACGCTTCTTCCGCCTACGTATTCTATGCTAATTAGAGAATATGCGTCGTCAATAGTTTTCAAATCGGTTTCTGAAGTATTTTATCGATGGTAGCGCATTTGAGGCGCATAGACGCCGGTGGGCAGGCATATAGGCGTTGATTTCCCCTGGACGAGGGGCTTTAGACCACGGCGGATCGCGACGGTTCAGCCGGCGGCGGGAGCGCCGATGGCCAGGTCGATCAGCCGCACCAGCTCTCGGGGGCTGAAGGGCTTGGACAACACGCTGAAAATGCCCCATTTCTCCATGATTTCCTCCCGCGCCAGCTCGAAGCCTTTGGCCGTCAGCATCAGCACGGGCATGTCCTTGGTCGAGGCGTTGGCTCGGATCCGCCGGATCAGCTCAAAGCCATCGACCCGGGGCATTTGCAAGTCGGTCACCACCACGTCGGGCTGGTCTTCCAAGATGGCTTCCCAGGCTTCCTGGCCGTCGTGGGCGATACGCACCGCAAAACCAGCCTGCGAGAGCCGAATTTCGGCCGTGCGGACGATATGAATCTCGTCGTCGCACAGCAGGACTTTCTTGCTCATGGCTGGACTCCCTGGCTTACTTGTGGCGGACGTCGGCACGATCGCAATTGGCGCGGCTGGCGCGCAATCGCGTCCAATAGGAGCCTAGGCCAGCGGGTGCCATTGTCCAGGAACTTGCACGACGCGCGCGACTGCCGAAAGAGTCGGCTGTAACGAATGTGCCGGCTGTAGCAACCGCCGGGAGGAGCTAATTCGAACTTGCCGTGTGCAGCATTTTCCGCGCTTTCGGCCGAGAAAAAAGGCGCGACAGGATCCCCTCGAGATGACCTGCCGCGCCCTGTCGACCGGCGCCCCTCCCCAAAGGCGCAAGTGCATCACAAACATATGTCGCCGGCTTGTGGCGTCAAATCGAACCATTGATTTGCGCGGCCGTGGAATTCGGCCGAGAATTCGATGCCGGCGAGAGGCCGGTCGGCGGCAACTAGCGCCAATCGAGGCCGACGTCGAGACTCGCCGCCGAATGGGTCAAAGCGCCCACGCTGATCCGCTCGACGCCGGTGGCCGCGATCCCTGCCACGCTTTCGAGCGTGACGCCCCCGGAGGCTTCGAGCTCGACTCCGCTCGCCACCCGATCGCGCAGCGCTACGGCCTGTCGCAACACTTCGGGCGGCATGTTGTCCAGCAGTACGATATCGGGCCCTTCGCCGAGCACCATTGCCAACTGTTCGAGCGTGTCGACTTCGACTTCGACGATCAGCGGCTCGGCCGATTTTGCCGTCGCCATGGATTCAACCAGCTCGCGCGATCGGCGCACCGCCTGGGCAGGGCTCAAATGGGCCGCACCCTGCCCAGCCGCTCCCAGGGCCAAGTGGTTGTCCTTGATCAGAATGGCGTCGAACAAGCCCGTGCGATGATTGTGGCCGCCGCCCAGCCGCACTGCGTACTTCTCCAAGCGGCGCCAGCCGGGCGTGGTTTTGCGCGTGTCGTAGATCCGCGCGCCGGTGCCGGCCACGGCATTGACATAGCGGCGCGTCAGCGTGGCCACACCGGAAAGTCGCCCGATCAGATTGAGCAAGATCCGTTCGCCGCTCAACAGGCTGCGCGCCGGACCGCGGATTGTCGCCAACACCTGGCCGCGGGAAATTCGGGCGCCGTCGTCGACGGCGGCGGTCCAGGCGACATTGGTATCCATTTCCGATAGAGCCAACTCGGCCGCCCGCAATCCGGCCACGACGCCCTCCCCTCGCGAGACAATGTCAGCCTGGGCAATTGCCTCCGGCGGCACGAGGCAAACGGTCGTCCAATCGAACACGCGGTCGAGGTCCTCGCGGACCGCGAGCCGAATTAGTTGCCGGCAGTCCTCTTCGACCGCCGCGTCCCATTTAATTTGGTTGAATTCTTTAGCCACGCGCCGTCTTGGATAGAGAGTTTTCGGCACACCCAGAATCGGTCATAATACCACGTTTAGCGACTGGCCCACTAGCTCGGCAAGGCCTCTCGCACCACGCGTCAACAGGTTCCCAGGAACAACCGCTTGAGTCCCCGCCACACAACTCCCGAACCCTCGCCGCGCCATGTGCTGCTCAAACGCATGGACCAGGCCGCGATTGCCGGGCTGACGCTGGCGGCGCTGGTGTCGATTGGCGCCTATTGGTTGGCTCAGGGCGGGGCCAGCGGCCGTTTGATCGAGATCGACCGAGCGCCGCGACAGACGGTTCATTTCCAACTCGATGTGAACGAAGCCGACTGGCCCGAGATCTCGGTATTGCCCGAAGTGGGCGAAACGCTGGCGCGGCGGATCGTCGAATCGCGCGCCGCGGATGGGCCATTTGCCGATCTCGACGAATTGCAACGCGTGCGGGGTATTGGCCCCAAGACGTTGGAGCGCATCCGGCCCTACTTGCGCCCGCTGCCGGCGGCGGGCAGCATGGCCCGACAGTAGCCAAGCCGAGGCCGATGGCGTATCCTTCTGACGTGGTCGATGCAAGGACGTCATCGCGTTGCCACCCCGCCCTTTTTACCCGTCCGCGGAGCCTCCCCTTTGGCTTTTCAGCTCGTTAGCCCGTTCCAGCCCGCCGGAGATCAACCGCAGGCCATTGCCGCGCTCATCGAAGGACTCGAGCAGCAGCGCAAGCACCAGGTGCTGATGGGCGTCACCGGCTCGGGCAAGACGTTCACGATGGCCAACGTCATTCAGGCCATTCAAAAGCCGACGCTGGTCCTGTCGCACAACAAGACTTTGGCCGCCCAGCTCTATGGCGAGTTCAAGGAATTCTTTCCCCATAATGCGGTGCATTACTTCGTCAGTTATTACGACTATTACCAGCCCGAGGCGTATATTCCGCAGCGCGATATTTACATCGAGAAGGACGCCTCGATCAACCAGGAGATTGACCGGCTGCGTCTGGCGGCGACCAGCGCTCTGGTAAGCCGTAGCGACGTGATCATCGTGGCCAGCGTGTCGTGCATTTACGGCTTGGGCTCGCCCGACGATTACAAGGCGATGATGATCCCGCTGGCGCGGGGAATGGCGGTCGACCGCGACAACCTGCTGATGAAGCTGGTGGACGTGCAGTATGAGCGCAACGACATCGACTTTTCGCGCGGCAAGTTTCGGGTGCGCGGCGATTGCGTGGAGCTGTGGCCCTCGTACGAGGAGTATGGCCTGCGAATCGAGTTCTGGGGGG
>JANNQN010000350.1:0-6202 GCA_031400775.1 Planctomycetia bacterium
AATCTTCAAAATCTCGCACGAAAGTGCTAAGCCCGTGACGGTCGATCTGCAAAAGCTCGACAACAAGGCACTGGTTGCCATGCAATTGGAATCCAACGACTGGTACGTGAGGCATGCGCGGCGGATTCTGCAAGAGCGAGAACCGAACCGCGAAACGCACCGGCATTTGGCCGCCATGGCGCTCACGCACCCCGACGAGACTCGCCGCTTGCGGGCCTTGTGGGCATTGCACGTCACGCACGGACTCTTCGACGAGTTCGCGATGTCCGCCTTGAAGAACGATAACGCGCACGTGCGAGCCTGGACGATCCAGTTGCTCCTTGAAGATAGCAAGCGCGAGCTATCGTCGGCGGTGTTTGCCCAATTGTCGACGCTGGCTCGGCAGGACGACTCGCCGGTGGTGCGGCTCTATATCTGCTCGGCGCTACAGCGACTGCCGCTGGAAAAGCGCTGGGAGATCCTGCCGGGGCTGCTGGCTCATTCCGAGGACGTCGGCGACCATAACTTGCCGCTGATGTACTGGTATGCAGCAGAGCCACTGGCCGAATTGGATGCCGCTCGGGCGATGAAGCTGGCGGCCGATGGCAAGATTCCGCTAGTGACCTCGTTCATGGTCCGCCGGATCGCCAAGATCGGAACGCCCGAAGCGCTCGGCGTGCTGACGGCCCGGCTCCAGCAGGTCGACGATGCCGATGGGCAACTGTTGATGCTCGCGGCCATCAATGAAGGTCTCAAAGGACGACGGCAGGTTCCCATGCCGGATGCGTGGAGCCGCGTATCGGCTCGGCTGGTGAACAGCAACCATGCCAAGGTCGATGCCGAAGCCACGTCACTGGCGCTGACGTTTGGCGACCCGGCAGCGCTTGCGAAACTGCGCGGAGTGCTCGGCAACGTCAAAGCGCCGGTTGGCCCGCGGCGCCAGGCGCTCGACGCGCTGTTGGCGGTCCGCGATCCGCAGTTGCCTCCGGAGCTGGCCCGGTTGATTGCGGAACCGGCGCTACGCAGTCCGGCGCTGCGCGGGCTGGCGGCCTACGATCATGCCGAAACCCCGGGAGCGATTCTGGCGGCCTATCCCGAATTCAGCCTGGAGGAAAAACGCGACGCACTCAATACGCTGGCGGCTCGAATACCCTACGCGTCGGCCCTGCTGGCTGCCGTGGCGGAAAAGAAAATCCCGGCCGCGGACCTGTCGGCCGACCTGGTGCGGCAACTGCGCAATCATAAGGATCCGGCAATCAACGAGCGGATCGGCGAACTGTGGGGTATCGCCCGCGAGAGTAGCGGCGAGAAGGCCAGTCTGATCGCGAAGTACACGGCGCTGGCCAAACAGAAGAACCCGCCGGTCGATCCGTCGTTGGGACGAGCCGTGTTCGCCAAGACCTGCCAACAGTGCCACACGCTGTTCGGCGCCGGCGGAAAAACCGGGCCGGAGCTGACCGGCTCGAACCGGGCGAATCTGGAGTACCTGCTGTCGAACATCCTGGATCCCAGCTCGGTCATGGCCAAGGAGTATCAACCCAGCGTGATCGCCACGGCCGACGGCCGGATCGTCACGGGCATCATCAAGCAGCAAGACGGCGACGCGGTGACCGTGCAAACCGCCAACGAGCTGGTGATCCTGCCGCGCGGCGAGATCGAAGAGATCCAACTCAGCCAACAGTCGATGATGCCCGACGATCTGCTCAAGCCGCTCTCGCCGATCGAAGCGCGATCGCTGATGGCCTACCTTGCCGGCGCGGGACAGGTGCCGCTGTTAGCCACGGCCGACACGCTGAAGGGATTCTTCAACGGCCGAGATTTGAGCGGATGGCAAGGCGACACGTCGCTGTGGAGCGTCGAGAATGGCGAGATCGTGGGCCGCACCCGCGGACTCAAGCAGAACGAGTTTATTAGGAACGACCTGATCTTCGGCGACTTCCGTTTTCGCGTCGAGGTGCAACTGGTGGACAACCAGGGCAACAGCGGCATCCAGTTTCGCAGCGAGGCGATGGACGACGGAGTCGTGAAAGGCTACCAGGCCGACATCGGCGAGAACTGGTGGGGAAAGCTTTATGAAGAGCACGGCCGCGCGCTGTTGTGGCCCACCAGCTGCGAGCAACACGTCAAACGGGGCTGGAACACCTACGAAATCGAAGCCGTCGGCAGCCGGGTGCGAACCTGGATCAACGGCCAACTGTGCGTCGATCTCGACGACCCGGCCGGCGCCAAACGCGGCATCTTCGCCTTGCAGCTCCACTCCGGCGGCGCGACCGAGGTGCGCTTCAAGAACTTCGAGATCGAGCTGGACCCCAAGCCGGCGAACTCAAAGTAGCCGACGCGAGGTTGCCGGCATGTCGAGCGGGCGTTAGAGCCCAGCCGTTTCCGACGGGATATCGTCGGCTTCGTCGCGGCGCGAAACCGAATCGGCCGGCCGCAACCAGCGGACCTTGGCCTCTCGCTCCAAATCGGCCAGCCACGAGCGATAGATCTCGCGGCGGTCCACGTCGGCCACGGCCATGTATCGGGTCGGCGGCTCGATCGCAAATTCATTGCGCAGCTCTTCGGTCGGCCGATCATAGTCGACCAGGCGCACCACGTAATAGGTGTCTTGCGGATTGTTCGACGCCACGCCGATTTCGCCAGGCGATAGGCCGAACACGGTCTTCATGAAGGCCTCGCCCGGATGTTCCACGCCGTCGACCTCGCTGATACGCGGCTGCGAACCAAACGGATCCTGCGGCACGTTGCCGGTCGTCAGCCAGCTGAAAGGCGCGGTTTCCGTGACTTTCAAATCGGGTTGACCCGTGAAGACTTCGGCGAGCGGCTTTTTCGCCGCTCGGGCCTGCCCGGCCAATTCGTCGGCCCGCTTCTGCGCCAGGTCGCGGGCCTTGATCATTTTCCAAGCATACACGACCTTTTCCCGAATCGTATCAAGCGGCGGCACAAAGGCCGGCTTCTCGTCGGTTTTCCAGAATAGAAAGCCATTGCCTTCGCCATCCTGCCCAACCTCGGGCTTGTACTTCACCAGGCTCTCGGCGAACGCGAACTCATTGAAGGGTTCGTTGCGGAAATCGAACTGCGAGCGACGCACGGTGCGTTGCACCTGACCAATGTCGCTCGAGCCGGCCTCGGCGGACGTGACCATGTCCAGTGCCTTGGCCTCTACGTTCTTCGACTTGGCGAGCTCTTCGAAGGGAAAGACCGGGGCTTGGGCGACGCTCGTCTTGGCGTCGGGCCGTGCGGCAAACAGGTCGCGATCGTCGGCATAGCGCCGCATCGCGGCCTGCAACTCGTCGAAGATCTCGATCATGCGGGCATTGGCCTTTTCGCCCGCGATCGTGTCGCGAATCGTGTCCTGCACCTTTTCCAAGGGCTCGTACTTGATCTCTTCGGCCGGTTTTTCGGCGCTCGCGTCGGCCGGCGGTTCGGTCGTCGCGGCAGGAGCCTCGCCGGCTGCCGGTGTTTCGGTGCTGGCCGGAGGTTCCGCGGCGGGTTTTTCGTCGGCTGGCTTTTCGTCGGCAGGCGTTGCCTGGCTGACGAACTGAAACACGCTGGTCCCGCGCGAAGCCTGCGGTTGCGGCGTTTCGGTCTCGGGCTTGGCCTCTTCAGCTTTTGGCGTCTCCGCCTTGGGCTCTTCGGTTTTTGGCGTCTCGGGGGC
This sequence comes from Planctomycetia bacterium, assembly GCA_031400775.1. Lineage (GTDB taxonomy): Bacteria > Planctomycetota > Planctomycetia > Pirellulales > PALSA-1355 > PALSA-1355. The sequence goes on from JANNQN010000350.1 coordinate 3,638, forward strand.
GCTTTCCTCGGTTGCCTTTCCTTCGGCGGCCTTTTCCTCGGGCTTCTCGTCAGCCGCGGCCTTGTCCTTCTCGGCATCTTCGCCCGGCAGTTCGACTACGCGGAATTGCGCTTTGTTCTTTTCGTAATATTCGCGAATCTCGGCTTCGGTCACCTGGGGCTTGAACTCGTCCTTCAGCTTGGCGAAGTCGGCCTTGAAGTATTGAAAGCTGGCCCGCTTGGGCTCCTTGAATCCCGGCTCGGGCGAGGCCGGGTTGGGAAAGTCGTTCTTGTGCTTATCGTAAAACGCGCGCAGCTCGTCGTTGGTCGGCTCGGTGGAGACCTGATCCACGAAGCTGGCAACCGCCAGCGGCAGGATCTCGGCCTTGGCCCGGCGATTCAATCGCTCGTAATACTCAAATCGCTGGGCCGGCGGGATATCGCGCAGGCTTTGGAAGAATAACTGGCTCAATTTCGACGCCAGCATCTCCGTGCGCAAGGCGTCGAACAGCCGCGCAGCGCTCACTTTTTGGCGGCCCCCCTGCAACTGGTTGATCACGGCCTGCAACGTGCCGCTGTCCAGGCTGTTGTCCGTGATCTGCTTGATCAGGTCGTTGATCGCCGCATCGCTGACCACCATGCCCAACTGCTCGGCTTTTTTGGCCATCACCAGGGTTTCTACGGCCGACTCTTCGGGGCCCAACTTCGAGCGGCCCATTAGCGTCTGATACCAGAACGAATTGAGTTGTTGAGCGGCCTGATCGCGCAAACGGGGGTCGATCATCCCTTTTTCCAACTGCACCAGCACGGTTTGAGCCGTGACGTTTTGCAGGAAGCGAGCCACCAATTCGCGCGAGTAGCGCATCCCGTCCAACTGGTTGCCGGTCAGACCGCCGTAGCGCGTCTCGACCACCACCGGATTCTCGGCCTTGGTGTTGCGGCCCACGTATTTCATGAGCGGATCGAGAAACACGAAAGCCACCATGGCCGTGATGCCCGCGATGGCCACCAAGATGCGCTGATTTCTGCGGAATACCGCGAATGGGCTTGCCACCAAAGAGGTCCCTTATGGATTGTCGGGCGCCGCCAAGCAAAAGTGCTGGCAGCCGCGCCGGCGAAGTTCTGGGATGAGTGCGAGCCCAGCAATTTGGGCCGCTCCAGTGGATTGTAGGAGCATGCCGCGCGCCAATGCAATCCCAAAGGGGACCACGGTTTGCCGCGCGCGAGCGGGGCGCGGGCGTGACTCAAAACGAACGCGGGGCGCCTGATTCAATTGATGCGTATCGCATCGTTCATCAGTCAGGCGCCTTAACGCGACGCCGGCTCGATGGCTCGGCGTACGACGCAATTCCACCCCAACCAACTGAAAACGTCCGGATCGCGCTTGCACCAATTCGTTGTTCTCCCATCGAGTGCAGTCCACGCGAACCGCTTCAATCAAAAATTGACCGACTCCCGTAGGCAATCGATTGCGACGTTGCAGGTTGGAGAATGCTGGACGCCCTTAGCTCCCGAACCCAAGGAGCCCGTGACGCGCGAAGAGTGTGCATTGGCCGGTTATTCAGCGCCGGCGGCCCCGGCCTGGGGCGCGTGAAAGGGCCCCGACAATCGGCAAGCGCCGAACAAGCGGCTGGGAACATACCTTGACAGCTCGGGTAGCAGGGCATTAATGAATTGCGCTCCAGGGGCGGGGTCCTCCCGACTTCAGGGGGCCCGGGACTCCGGATGCAATTGCATGCCGCCTCCCGGTTTAGGGCGTATTTACGCGAGTTTTTGGCCTCGCTTGTCCGTGCGGGTCGATCGAACCAAGGAATCGGGATGGTATGCATCCTCCCGGTTATTCCGCCCGTTCAGGACCGCCAGCGGACAAATGGGGATTGCAATCGGGGCCAATTTGTTGAATTCTTTGCCGAGAAGATTCGATGATACAGGTCCACTAAACAACCCAATTTACCAAATGGCGGCGGCATGGCGAAAAAGGCAGTAAAACGCGACGGCACATCCCTGGTGATCGTCGAGTCGCCCGCCAAGGCGCGCACCATCAGCAAATTTCTGGGCAGCGACTACACGGTCGAGGCCAGCATTGGCCACGTTCGCGATCTGCCCCAGGGAGCTAAGCAGATTCCCGCCGAGTTCAAGGGCGAGGATTGGGCCTACCTGGGCGTCAATGTCAACCAGGACTTCGATCCCATCTACATTATTCCGCCCGGCAAGACCGCCCAGGTCCGCAAGCTCAAGGCACTGCTAAAAGACGCCAAAGAACTGTTTCTGGCGACGGACGAAGATCGCGAAGGCGAAGCCATCAGTTGGCATTTGCGCGAGCTATTGAAGCCCAAGGTGCCGGTACACCGCCTGGTGTTTCACGAGATCACGAAAGAGGCGATTCTAGACGCCCTCGCGCACCCGCGCAGCATCGACGACGACCTGGTCAAGGCGCAAGAGGCGCGGCGCATCATCGATCGATTGTACGGATATGAAGTCTCTCCGTTGTTATGGCGCAAGGTGCGGCCCAAGCTCTCGGCCGGCCGCGTGCAAAGCGTGGCCGTGCGGCTGATCGTCGAGCGCGAGCGGCTGCGGATGGCGTTTC
>JANNQN010000351.1:0-3059 GCA_031400775.1 Planctomycetia bacterium
TCACAAAGTGTAGTCCGATCCCATAGCGAAGAATCAAGGGATCTCCGCCCAAGTTGCGGACGATCGAATAGCAGAATGCACGACATCAACTCCCCAAAACCAAACAGCCATCCCAGCCTTGACACCCGGCTACATAGCAGAGCACGGAGAAAGCTGAAGGAAAGTTTTTCACTCCTTTCCCCCTTTGTGTACTTTGTGTTCTTCGTGGTTAGCTATCTTCGTAATCGGCAACCACCAGCGTTATCTATCAATAGTTCGATGATCGAGCCGACTGCACTGGCAAGATGCCAGTGCCTCACAGATTAGCAATCGCTAAATCAGGATCGGCGTGAAGCACAGCACGGGAATGCCGAGCGAGACGAGGCCAAATGCCTGTCGCCAGAATCCAAGCGGAACCGTGTCGTCGCGCGTGGGCGGATGGTCGACCCCCAGCAGGATCACCAGCACCAACATCAGCGTCCAGTTGTAGTGATCGCCCAGCACCACGAACAAGATTGCCGTGACCAGGAAGCCGCGCGCGATCAGCCGGGCTTTGCGGCCGAACAGCCCATAGATCACGTGGCCGCCGTCGAGTTGGCTGATCGGCAGCATGTTCAGGCCCGTGATCAGCATGCCCACCCAGCCGGCCATCAACAGCGGGTTGTTCTTGTTCAGCACCGCCTCGGCAGGCAAGTCGGGGCGCAGGTAGGCGCAAAGCAGTTTGAAGATCAACGGATCGCCGAGTTGAAATTCAGCCGTCGGCGCGACGACCGTCGCGCTTTTGATGCCGAACCAGATGATCGGCAGCGACACGATCAGCCCGGCCCAGGGCCCCGAGATGCCGATGTCGAACAACTGCTTGCGATCGGCCCGCGAGCCTTCCATGCTGATCACGGCGCCCATCGTGCCGGTCATCAGCAGCGGCACGGGGATGAAAAATGGCAGGCTGGCGGGCACGTGGTAGCGAACGGTCTGGATGAAGTGCCCCATTTCGTGCGTCAAGAGAATGCCAATGACCGCAGCCATATAGATCAGGCCGCGCGTCCAGTTAGCGCCGATTGCGCGGGCGGCCGGTTCGTCGATTAAAAATCCGGCCGGGTTCCAATCCAATGCGCCGGCCAGGAACGTGGAAAGGCACGTGGCCACGAACAAGAACAGCGGCAGATAAATGCGCCGCCGTCGCGGTCCTTCGAGGTCGGCTCGCGTCAACTCGCGCATCTGTGGCCCGGCGGAAACCAGCTCGTCCAAGTGCGTGCCGATGATCGGCTCGGCGGGCGTCCAACGCAAGGTGCTCGGCGGATCATCTTGGCGGGCGGAGTCGGTCATGACCTAAGCATAGCAGCCGCCGGCGTGGATTCGTAAGGGGTGGGACCGCGCTATGCGCTGGCAAGACGCCAATGTCACCCAACGATCACAGCGCGCCGCCCTGCTCGACGGCCAATCGCTTGTATTTGCCGCTGCGCCAGCGCGGGATGTCGTTCTTGTAATAGCCGGACACGCGGCTCTCGCTGGGTCCGCCCGGCAGATTGGTCCAGGCTTCGTCGGCGCCCAGTTCGGCCACGAAATGGTACGACGGCGCGAACGACGTCTCGCGGCGCGCCGCACGCAGCAGGTGTCCTTGAAACGGCGTGGCATGGCAGCCCGGCAGAGCCATCTCGCGGGTATGAAAACCGAACGCGCGGCCCACGAACCGTCCTTCAACGTAACGGTTCGTGAAGTGAAAACCGTTGATCGCCGACCAGGGCTCCTCTTTTTCGCTAGCCAAATTATCTGCCGCGCGGCGGATCAAGGCCCCCTTGTCGCGCCCCTGCCACCACAGCGAATCGTCTTGCAACAGCAGCCGATCAATCGCGGTCAGCACCATCGTCGAGAACCCGACGCGGCTGCACAGATACATCATCCGCCGCCAGCCGATGCCCTGCTCGTGGCCGAAGATTTCGAGCAGCACGTTGCGATACAGGCGTGAGAACAGCGTTGCCTCGTAGCTGTCGGTCGTGTAGCTGCAATCCCACTTCGACAGCCGGTCCTTGATCTTGCCCTCGCTCATGCAAGGCAAAAATACTTTGAGCAAGTCGCGCGCTTGCAGGCTCACCACGTCGTATTGCAGGGCCTGCATGTCCTCGACCGTGGCCGCCGTCATCTGGGCCAGCCGTTCGTCGATCCGCCGCTTGCGATAGTCGGGCACGGGCTGCGTGACCAGCATCGGGCCGCCGGCCGGATTGATGTCTTCGTTGGCCGAGGCCACGAAACCCTGAGGCGGATCGTACACGCGCGGCAACGAGCTGGTCGACAGCTTGCCTCGCCAGTGATTGTGCACGTCCCAGGCCGGAATCGGATACAGCCCGTTGTGCTCGCGGGGACGGCGCGGAAACCATCCGTTGGCCTGCATGCCGATATGCCCCTGGCGATCGGCAAACACCCAGCACAAGGTCGGCAGCGGGCATTCGCGAACGATGTCCATCGCCTCGGCCGCATTGGGCGCGGCCACCACTTCGAGCCAGGTGGCGATCGAGCGGCCCGCGCCGAGTTGATCTCCGATCCAGGACGTCGTCAGGTAGTACCCCGGTGAATCCTGCTGAGGTTCGATTTCCAGCGTGCCCTGTGGATTGAAGTAAATCGGCAGCGTTTCGGCTGCGCGGCCCTTGCGGGCGATGCGCTCATGCCGGACCTGAAAGTCGACCCACTTCTCGCCGCGTCGATACTGCCAGCCGCTCGCGCCGCCCGGGCGGCAGTCTTCGATGAAATAGTCGCTGGTGTCGCCCTTCAAGTAGGTAACGCCCCAGGCCACGTCGTGCGTGCGGGCCACGGCGAATAGCGGACAGCCGGGCAGCGTGGCGCCCAGCACGTAGTTGCCATCGCCCCAGTGCAGCTCGGCTTCATACCAGATGGCCGGCAAGCGGTTGATTTCCAGATGCGGGTCCGATGCGATCAAGGCCGAACCGTTCTTGGTGCGGCCCGGGCTGACGGCCCAGGCATTGCTGCCCGCCAGGCGAGGCAAGTCGGTGATCAGCTCCAGGGCCTCGTCCGAAAGCTGGCTGGCCGTTTTCACCCGTCGCAAGAGATTGAAATTGGCGCCGTCC
>JANNQN010000352.1:0-5465 GCA_031400775.1 Planctomycetia bacterium
CAGGGCGCGGCCGAGCCTCTGGTGCGGCAGAAGCAACAGTGGATCGCCACGCCTGCCACCCGCGAGAACGCAAAGCTGCGTTGCCATAAAATCATCGAGGCCAACCAGGGAATGCAGACCTGGCTCGCCGATCGCTGGCGGCAACTGCTCGAGGATCGCGAGCACATCGCCGGGGCCATGCGCACCAACGGCATCCTCGCTTCGCGCGAGTATGCCTTCTGCCTCTACCCGGCCGAAGCGCTGCGCCGGCTGATGGAAATGCCCGGCGGGCGTTAGCCGCAAGGCGGCGCCGAGAATCGATCGCGCTAGCTCTTCCCCAGCAAGGCCTTCGCCTGCGCCACGATGTTGTCCGCCGTGAAGCCGAAGTGCTTCATGAGAACCCCGCCGGGGGCGGAGGCGCCAAAGCCGGTCATGCCGATGAACCGACCGTGATCGCCCAGATATCGCTCCCAGCCCTGTCCAATTCCCGCCTCGACCGCTATTCGTGCGGTGACCGTCGGCGGCAGCACGCTGTTGCGATATTCCGCATCCTGCTCGTCGAACAATTCCCAGCAGGGCATGCTCACCACACGGGCTTGGATGCCCTCGGGCACGAGCCGTTCGTAGGCTTCGATGCACAGTGAAAGCTCGCTGCCGGTGCCGATCAAGATCAACTCCGGCTGTGCGCCGGGTGCGTCGGCCAGCACATAACCGCCGCGAGCCGCGCCCGCGACCGGAGCGTACTTGGTGCGGTCGAGCGTAGGCAGATTTTGTCGCGAGAGCACGAGTGCCACCGGCCGGTTCGTGAGCGGCATGATCGAGCGCCAGGCTTCGGTCACCTCATTGGCGTCGCCGGGACGCATGACCAGCAGGTTGGGAATGGCCCGCGCGGCCGCCAGGTGCTCGACCGGCTGATGCGTCGGCCCGTCTTCGCCCAATCCGATCGAGTCGTGCGTGAAGATATAGATTACTGGCAATCCCATCAGCGCGCTCAAACGCATCGAGGGGCGCAGGTAGTCGCTGAACACGAAAAACGTGGCGCCGAAAGGCCGCACGTACGACAGCGACATGCCGTTGAGCGCGGCGGCCATGCCATGCTCGCGAATGCCGAAGTGGAAGTTGCGCCCGCCGGGCGTTTCGGCCTCGAAGCTTTCGGCGCCGTCGAACGTGAGCGTCGTCATGGTCGACGGAGCCAAGTCGGCCGATCCGCCAATTAACCACGGCACCTGGGTGGCTACGGCGTTGAGCACCTTGCCCGAGGAAATCCGGCTGGCCATGCCCTTGGCGTCGGCCGGAAAGGTCGGCAGTTGGCTGGCCCAGGCGGGCGGCAGCTCGCGGCGCTCCATGCGCTTCCACTGGGCGGCCAGGTCGGGATGCGCTTTCGCGTATTGCTCGAACATTTTTTGCCATTGGGCCTGCGCCGCGCGGCCCCGCTTGGCCACGCCCAGAGCAAACTGCTCGCGGGCCACCTCGGGCACGAGAAACTTCTCGTCCTCGGGCCAGCCGTAAACCTTCTTGGTCGCGCGGATCTCGTCCTCGCCCAGCGGCGAGCCGTGAGCGTGCTCGGTGTTGGCTTTGTGCGGGGCCCCGAAGCCAATGATCGAGCGCACGATGATCAAGGTGGGCCGATCCGTGGTGGTTGCAAATGTCTTGTAGGCTCCGCGGATCGCGGGCAGGTCGTTGGCGTCGGCCACTTTCACGACCTTCCAACCCAGGCCTTGAAATCGCGTGGCCACGTCTTCACCGAAAGCCAGCTTCGTGTGCCCTTCGATCGTGATCGTATTGTCGTCGTAGATCCAGCAAAGATTCGATAGCTTCAGGTGCCCGGCCAGCGAAGCAGCTTCGTTGGCCACGCCTTCCATCAGATCGCCGTCGCTGGCCAAGGCGTAGATGTTGTAGTCGAACACGTCGAACCCGGGCCGGTTGAAATGCGTCGCCAGCCAGCGCTGGGCGATCGCCATGCCCACACTGTTGCCCAATCCCTGGCCCAGCGGACCGGTGGTGGTCTCGACGCCCGAGGTCTCGAAGTGCTCGGGATGTCCCGGGCAGCGGCTGTGCAGTTGGCGAAAGTTGCGAATCTCGTCCAAAGGCACCGACAATTCGTCGGTCGGCCGGCCGTCGACCAGTCGCTTCACTCCGGCCAGGTGCAACAGCGCGTAGAGCAACATCGAAGCGTGCCCGCAGGAGAGCACGAAGCGGTCGCGATTGGGCCAGGCCGGATCGTCGGGATTGAATCGCAGCGCGTCGTTCCACAGCGCATATGCCACGAGCGCCAGCGCCATGGGGGTTCCGGGATGGCCGCTCTTGGCGGCTTCTACGGCGTCCATCGCCAGGGTGCGAATCGTATTGATCGCGACTTGCTCGGGCGTTCCGGCCGGCGCGGAAATGCGTTTGTCGATAACTTTGGCCATCCTGGGTATTTGCTCTGCGGGTCTCGGGTTTTTTATATCGAACCTCCCCTGGCCGGGCCGGGTCGAGTATGCCTAATCGGCTGAGTTTAGGGGCTGTTCCGCGGGTCGTCAACTTGCCCGGCTTCCTATTGTAGGGGTCCGCAAGGCTGCACCGCGCCAATTGTGTTCTATGGTTGCTTAAGCCAAGAAACGTCGCGCTCGCGCGGTTGCATTTTTGCGACGCGCTCTAGCGCGGCCCGGCGACGGGTTATAATGCCCGACGAGCGGCCTCACGGCCGACACCCGCGAGAATGGGATCTGGCGGGGAGCGCCCGGATGAAATTTTTCTCGAGGTGTGACATGAGTCGTCTTCGAACTGCGGCGGCTTGGGGCGCGTTGATGGTCGGACCGGTGCTGCTGGCCGGCGTGATGGGCGCCGCTGCCGACAACAAGGCGGCCGATGTCAAAGAGCCCAAAACGGAACGCAACCTCGAGCTGGCCTATGCCGAAGCTCAATTCAAGCTGGCCGAAGTGAGCCTGAAGAAGCTCGAGCTCACGAACCAGCGCTTTCCCCGCACGATCTCGGCCTCCGTCATCGCCGACTATGCCGAGGACCTGGCCATCGCCAAAGCGCAGCTCGACAGCGCACGCCAAGCCGCCGACGCCGATCTTTATCCGGGCTGGGTGCGTCGCGTCGAATCGAATATGAAGACGGCCGAAGCCAGCCTGGCGAGTGCCCGCACCGCCAATCAGCGTCAGCCGGGAACGGTCGATCCGATGGACGTGCAGCGACTTGAGCTGCGCGTCGAGATCGCGAAGCTGCAGTTGGATCGGGGCAAGATGTTGGCCAGCGCCCCCCTCGACCAGAAGCTCGAGTGGCAGGTACAGGTTCTCAACGATGAAGTCGCCCGGCTCAAAGAGCAGACGTCGCGAATCGCCCCGCAGACGCGTGTCTATCCGTGGCGGTATTAATCGGGTCGATCTGCTGATTCTCAGCTAGCACGAGCCAGCCAGCAACGACGCGGGCAAGAAACGCTCCAGTCCCCCGGCGAGGCGCGCCGATTTCACATGATTGAGGCGCTGCGCTAGCGCGAAGGATCGTGCCGGCGCGTGACGTCGCAAGAATGCCGCTTGTGGCTCGACGGAAAGGAATCCGATGAACCGCCGACAATGGATCCGCGCTGGCTTCGTGAGCTTGGGCGCGCTTGCTCTGAACGGCTGCCGAGGCAAGCAATATGCCAAGGTGCTCAAGCCGGGCGACAAGCAAATGGTCGGTAGCCATGCGGCCGGCTCCGAGACATTCAAACCGCTGGTCGATGAAGCCGTCGGCAATCTGCTCGCCCGGCACGCCGCCGTGCCGTCGCAAGTCGTGCCGGCCAGCACCGGCGGTCCCGAGAACGTCGCCCGGCCGCCGCAGCGGATCTGCTTCGTGGCGGTCGAGAACAAAAGCGCCGAGGAAATTGGCGACTTCAAAGACCAGATCTACCAGGTGATCGACACGCGGATCGTCGAGTCGCAGGTCTTCCAGCCGATCAACAAGCGATTTGTCGATGCCGGCTTGCAGCAGATTCGCCTCCGCCCCGACCAGCTCTTCGTCCCGCAAAACATGCGCTCGTTCGTCGGCGTCATGGAACAGCAGGGCCAGCCGTTCGAGTTCCTGCTCTATGCCACGCTCACCTCGGGCACCACGCGCCAGAACCAGAACTCGCAGCGCGAGTACGTGTTGACGATGGAGATGATCGACGTCCGCAGCGGAAACTACGACAAGCAGATGGCCACGCTTACCAAGGGCTACCACCAGACGCGCTTGGGCCGGATCTTTAATTAGCACCATTCGGTGGCCGGCGTTGGAGCAGTTTCCCTTCATGTTGCGCTCGGCGATTCTTCTGCTGGCATGTTGCTGTTTGAGCCTGGGCGCTTGCGCCACACATGCCGATCGCCTTGCCGAGATCCGTCGCGATTTTTACGCCGGCGATCTGGATCGCGCCATGCAGTCCATCGACCGCTCGCTCGAGCACCCTCGCCACGAGACCGAGGTGCTCAAGCTCGAACGGGCGATCGTCGACCTGGCGGCCGGACGCTCGCGCGAGGCCGAGCAAACCCTGCGCGAAGTGCGCGACCGGCTCGAGGCCGCCGAAGGCACGAGCATTAGCGAGACGACGCTGTCGATGCTCACCGACGACACCCGCAAGTCGTACGCCGGCGAGGATTATGAAAAGGTCCTGGTTCGCGCGTTTCTGGCGCTGTCGAATCTCGTCAACGGCGGCCACGACGCGCAAGCCTACAGCCTGCAAGTCACCGACAAGCAGCAGCAGATCATCCAGGCCGCCGTCGACAAGGACGGCAACAATCCCAAGCTGGGCTACAAGCAGGTGGCACTCGGCGCTTACGTACACGGCATGATCCGCGAGGAGACGCACGCGAATTACGACGACGCGGCCCGCAGCAGTGCCATGGTCGTGAGCTGGCAGCCCGACTTTGCCTACGGCCGACAAGACCTGGAGCGGGCGCAACGCGGCCGCCACTCGCCCCCCGGTCACGGAGTGCTGTACGTGTTCGCGCTCACCGGTCGCGGACCGTACAAGGAAGAAACACTCGAGATTCCCAGTACCGTGGCGCTGTTGATCGCCGATCGCATCTTGAGCAACAACAGCACCTACTCGCTGCCCCCCACGATCGCGCCGATCAAGGAGCCGAAGGTGGTGACGCCGAACTGCACAATCAGCTTTGTTCGCGTGGCGGTGGACCACAAGAGCGTGGGCAGCACGGCCACGATCACCGACATTGGCCGGATGGCGGTCGCACAGTACGAAGCTGTCTATCCGACGGTGGTCGCCACGGCCGTGGCGCGACGAGTCGTGAAGAAAGGCATCGTATACGGCACGAAGGAGATCGTCGGCGGCCAGCGCAATTCGCTGTTGAACGTGGGGCTGGATCTGGCGGGCGTGGCCTGGGAAGCCACCGAGGCGGCCGATACTCGCAGTTGGGGACTGCTGCCCGACAAGATTCAGGTGCTGCGAGTCGAGCTGCCGGCCGGCAGCCACCAGATTGCGCTGCAAGCCGTCGGTCCCTCGGGCATGGGCCGCGAAGCGATCG
>JANNQN010000353.1:0-6776 GCA_031400775.1 Planctomycetia bacterium
GCGCCCCCTTTTTCGAGGCTGCCGCGCGACAGCGTGTTGGATTCCAACACCCAAGAGAATTCGGCCTCAAGCATACCCCACTCCTGCATGGGTTTGATCAAGCCGCCCAGTAGCACCACTCCCAGACCCCAGCGCTGATACTCGGGCACGACGTTAATGCTCAGGACGCGCATCTTCGTTATCTGGCGCTTATTGCGAATCAGACGCAAGAAGCCAAAGGGAAACAGCCGTCCGTTGATTTTTTTGATTCGGGGGCTGTAGTCGAGCAGTCCCAGACAGGCCCCGATGGGTTCGCCATCGACCTCGGCTATGACAGCCAGTTCGGGAGCGATCAGATGTTGCAGCCCCGCGGCCAGGACCTTGATCTCGGCCGGCGACAACGGCGAGAATCCCCAACTGCCGGCCATGGCGCCGTTGTACACGCGAAGAAACATCTGCACTTCTTCGCGAAATCGCCGTGGGTTCATGGTCCGCACTTTGACGTTGAACCGCTGCTTCGCCTCGTTGCTGATGAAGTACAGCTTCTTGTCCAGCTTCGAGACCATGTCGATATGGCCCCAAAACGCATACATGTCCTGGGCCTTGCGATAGCCCCAGTTCTCGATCAACTTGCCGTAGTAGGGCTTGTTGTAGGTCATCATGAACGTCGGAGGCGAGTGAAACCCCTCGACGAGCAAGCCGCACTCATAATTGAGCGAGGGATTGGCCGGGCCCCGGATCGTGCGCGCTCCGCGCTTGGCAAGCCAGTCCCGCACCGCGTCCAGCAGCGCACCAGCCGACTCAGGGTCGTCGACGGATTCAAAGAAGCCGAAGAAGCCCCAGTTTTCGCCGCAGTGGCGGTTGTAGGCGCGATTGTGAATGGCCGCCACGCGCCCGCAGACCCGGCCGTCGCGCGTGGCCAGAAACGTCTGCACCTCGGCTTCGTCGTGAAACGGGTGGCGGCGATAGCCCAGCAGGCGGCGTTGCTCCATCAACAGCGGCGGGACCCAATTGGGGTCGCCGTCGTACAACTTCCACGGGAAATTGACAAATTGTCTGCGGTCCCTCCAGGAGCTTACAGGCTTCACAACCACACTTGCCATAATCACCTGACTAACCGGCGCCCTCGGGCCCCTGGTCCGCGACCCAGGGAGCCGGTCAATCTATCGATGGAGTCCAACAGCGTCAAGTTCGCCGCCGCCGCGCGCCGATGCATCCGAAAGGGCTTGCCAGCAAACGAGACGAGCCACGCCGTCGTTCGCAGGGCACGCAATAAGCTTGCCCGTTTTGGTAGAATATACAGAGAGGCGCCGAGATGCACGGCGCCGGTCGCCAGCGGGCAAAAACGCTCGGGGGAGATGCACGGTAATGGCTCTGGATGCAGCGCAAATCGGATTGGAGCGCACGCTTGACGCTCTACGCACGCTGCTGGCGGATCGCTTCGGCATGAAGCGACCTAATGAAATCGCCGCCGACGATCCTCTGTTTGCCGTCGGCGTGGGCCTCACCTCGCTCGAGGGCATCGAGTTTCTGTGCGAGGTCGAAAAGCTCTTCGGGCTGCACATCAAGGATCTGGACTGGTGGGTTTATGAAACCCCGACGCTGGCCGGAGTCGCCCAGTACCTGATCGATCTGACCAACAAGCAGCAGGCCGCCTCGCGTCAGCCGACGATTCACTGATCGATCGACGACCACGAGGAGCGGCAATCGACCAGCCCGCAAAGTTCCTCGGGCATTCGAACGGCCCCGGCCGGTCCTAAAAGTCGGCCCGCGCACTCTCGCTCACTGGAGCACTCGTGGCGGCTTCGATCTTCGGCGTCGTCTCAGTTTCGGCAGTCGAGGACTCGGGCGAGCTAGTGTCCTGCGAGGGGTGGCGATCGTTCATCGTGCGAATGACCTGCCGCAGCTCGCTGGCGCTCATGCGTCGCACGTTGCCTAGTTCGGTGAGCGGTTGCAGGCTCCGCATCGCTCGGTTGAAGGTCGGCTCGAAGGCCAGGATCTCGACGATCCAGTGCCGCATCCGACCGAACGAGAGGGCGATCTTCGCCATTTGATCCTGCACGTCGGCCATCAGCTCCAGGTTCTCGGCCGCTTCGGCGAGATTACGGGTCTGGGCAATCGTCTGGTCCTTGAGTGACAGCAATTGCTCCATCCGCTGACGGGAAAGATCGAGGTTCGTGCCCTGGGCGTCGAGTTGTTGACGCATGTCGACCAGCGCGTCCAGCGCGGTTTGCGCTTCGGCGGCCTGGCTGCCACGGCACACCAGGTCGTCGGCTGTGCTCAGCAGCGCTTCGGCGGTCGCCCGAGCGTCGGCGGCGTGCGGGCCAGCCTGGGCCAGTTGGGCTTGAGTGCGGGTCCACTCGCGGACCACGTCGCGGGCGGGTTGCAGATCGGCCGTGTTTTCCAGCACCGAACCCTTCAGATCGATGAGGCCTTCCAGGGCGAATCGGGCGGTGCCAATCTCGGCGGCCTGTTCTTCGGTGGCGCGTTTCATCGCGATCAGCGAGTCCAAGGTCTGAGCCGCGGACTGGCTCGACGCGTGCTCGCCGATCAGCCGGCCTTGCAGAGCGTCGATCTGGTCCAGACTGGCCTCGGCGCTGACCGTATTGTCGGACGAGTTGACAAGCCGCTGGCGCAGGCGATCGAGCTGGTCGAAAGCGCGATGGCTGCTCTCGGTGATGTACTGCTGATTGATCAGCCGTGTTTGCAGCATTTGCAGCTCGTTCAAGGCGTCGGCGGCTTGTTCGACCCGTTCAGCGTTTTCGAGCAAGTTGTCTTCCAGCGTGGAAAGCTTCTCCATCACGACCAGGGCCCGTTCGGCGCGATCGGTCTGCTCGCTCAGCCGCTGGTGCAGGGCCGAGATTTCGGTCAAGGCCTGGCTGGCCTGAGCGCTTTGGCGGCCTTGCTCGGCTAATTGGCCCAGCAGCGTGTTGGCGGCTCCTACCGCGCCGCGCTGGCCGGTCAGTCCGCGGATGCCGGTCTCGAGCGACTGAACTTGCGCTTGCAACTGATTGATTTGTCGCGAAGTCGGCCGCACGACGGTGAAATGAATCGCGGCTAGCGCCACTCCGGCGCCGATGGCCAGCAGGGCCCAGGGGGACAGATCAAAGCCGAAGAATCGCCGATCGTTATCGCCCCAAGTCGTGTTGCTGTTAAAGCTTTGCAAGTTCCACCTCCTGCGGACCGGTACTTCGACGTGACGCGAAACGTCACGAACTACGCAAGTGACTTCAGCTACGGTATCGGACGACCGGCCGCGACCGATCAATCTTTTCCAGCTCGCGCAGTCCAACACAAAAACCCCAATGAATCGGTCCGAAGCGCACGCCTTACCTGATCGGACCGTGCCGAAACTCGCCGGAAAAAGTGGCGAGTGGACAAGTACCGAGTCGGCCCAATTGAGCGCGAAAATCCGCGCCCAATCGGGAGCCAGCCCGTCGAATTTGCCGAACGATTCCGCGAAAAGGGCTATTCGCCCGCGCTCTGCGGCGTCAGGTTTTGTTCGTCCGCCTGATCGTACAGCGGAATCTTGACGACCCCCGCGGCATTCAGATCAGCCCGCAGCAGGTCCACCCGACGAACCCGACGGTTGTCGTGCGAATGGAAGTAGAAGCTGCGATTCTTCGTATCGCTGGCCGAGGTCCACTGCGTGTATTCGCGCGGCGTCTCGCCGGCGGCGGCCGATCGCACGGCGCCCAGGGGGATATCGAACGAATCGAGCACGTGGAAGGCCTGGTGAACAGCGTCTTCACCCGTCGCGCCGGGAATAGCCGACTGACTCAGGGCGACCGCCCGCACGAACCGCGAGGGGGGCGTGAAGTCGCCGGGCAGGCCATACATGCCACTGCCCTGACCCAACGGGCTGAATCGCTCACCGTCGACGGTCGAAGTCAGCACGTTCTTCGGGCTCAGATTGAGATAGTTTCGCAGGTTGGTCAGGTGCCAACTGAACTCGGGCGCGTTGGTAATCACGCCGATAAGGTTGTCGTACAAGTTCAGCTTTCCGCCCACGTATTCGATGACCAGCGACTTACCGCTGGCGTCATGGATCACAAAATGCACCGGCGGCACGGCCTTCCAGGCGGCGAACTCGACGTTGCCCACCTTAATGCCGGCCAGCCCCTCGCGCACCTCATCGACGGTGGCAAAATTGGACAGGGCCCAGGTCACGACCTCCCATGGGGCGATCGATTTGGCTTCGTCGTCGGCCGAAACTTCCTGATACTTGGCATAGCCGGGAAACAGAAAGATTCCACCAGCCAGCCCCGCTTCGTTCACACCGTCGGCGATCAGCGTCAGCCCCTCGCCGTTCAAACCGACCAGAGCATACTTCGATTTCCACTCCAGCCCCGCACGCCCCGAACTGGTCGTGCCCGTCAGGGCGAACTGCCGGGGAATGATGATTGCGTTGGAATGCAGGTCGATGCTGAACTCCATCGTGCGGGCGTAGACGACGCTGCCGTCGGCCGCCAGGAGACGGATTCCGGTGCAGGCTTGCGCCGATCCCTGGAAACTCAAAATGGCCGCCGTCGCCGCTAGGGATACGATCGCAAATCGATTGATAGTTCGCACTGGGAATTCTCCAGGTAATGTGTGGAAGCAGGAGGACGGCCGGGTGAGGCGACTCATTCGCGCGCGACAAAGTAAAGCGCCGCGGCAAGGATCGGCCTACGGCAAGCTTAGGCCGGGGGTGCGAGCGGGGGGGCCAAGTCTGCGGCGGTGCGACCGTCACGACCTGAACAGGATGAACTGCTGCCGTGTATGAAATGAATCTGCCGAAGAGGCGAATCAGGAGCGGCCGTACTCGGTCGAATAGCGGCTGAACGCCTCTTGCATAATGGGGGGCGTCGCGATCGCTTCCTCGAATTCGTCGACCTCGACGGCTTTTTCCTCCAGCATCTTGTAGTCCTGGAAAAATCGCCGCAACATGGCCAGCCGGTGCGTGGGCAGATCGCCAAGCTTCTCGAGGCCCCGATATTCGGGATCGCCGCAGGCGACGGCCACTATTTTGTGGTCCTTTTTTCCGGTGTCGATCATCGTCATCAAGCCGATGGCCCGCGCCTCGACCAGCGTCAACGGCGCTACGGCTTCCTGGCACAAGACGAGCACGTCCAGCGGATCGTCGTCCTCGGCCAGGGTGCGGGGAATGAACCCGTAATTGGCCGGGTAATAGACGGCCGAATAGAGCAGACGGTCCACGCGCAGCAATCCGGTCTTCTTGTCGAGCTCGTACTTGACGCTCGACCCCATCGGAATCTCGATGACCGTTGTAAACTCACGTGGAAAATTCTTGCCCGGGTTTACATCGTGCCAGGGATGCGTCATGTGAACTCTCTTGTCAAAGTAGCCAGACTATCGGGCCCGAGCGCTATCGCCGGCTCAAGCAAGCATAGCCCACGGATGGCGGTTTATTGTCGCAGACGCGGGGTGATTGGCAACCGCACCGTGGGCGGCAAGTTGAGCCTGCCGCTCGCCCCGCGAAAACCTGGCTCGGAAAACAGCGGTTCGCAGAGTTCCGGAGTATCGCGAAGCGCTTTTGCGGGGCTTGGCGGGCTACTGCCGGGCTGATACCTTGGGAACTCGTTCTTGGCGTGGCCCCCCTGGCAGCTCGTCTTGCCCGGCGCCGCAGTCAGCCCCCAAACTCCCGGGGTGCATCGAGCCGCGTCCAACAACAGTTTCGAGGCTGTAGCTCAGTCGGTAGAGCAACGGACTTTTAATCCGTAGGTCCTGGGTTCGAGCCCCAGCAGCCTCATTTTGGAACTCGCATCTTCCGTGGGACTTGCGTCACTCGCATCGGCCACCTTGCCCGGCCCAATCGGGGCACTGTTACCGAAAGTGTTACCAGTCTCGGCCCGCTCGTGAGCAGCCCAAAGCACGTCTGCGGTCGTCTCCGCATTCCGGCCAACGTAGAACTTCAAGGTCGTGTCGATGCTCTCGTGCCTCATTAGCTCCATCAGCACCTGCGGCATGACGCAGGACGACCACCGGGCACCGAAGCTGCGCCGTAGGTCGTGAGCACTGGCAAACTTCACGATCGGCTTTCCGCCCTTGGCCCGGGAATCGACTTTGACCTTGGCTTTTTTTCCGATGGCAGAAATTACGCTGGACGCCCACCACTCCGTCGGTTGTCTGCCCAGGCGAGTTCGGGGCTTGAACACGGGTCTGGGCGCGAATTTTGCCGCGATGGTCGGGCTGGCCAGCGCGACCACCTGGGACTGGATCAGCATTTCTGGTTATGGCAATACCGCGTCCCTGTTGCCGTTCCATGCCCTCAGCGATCCCATCACAGTTCCCGTGCCCGAGCCATCCACGCTCGTCCTCGCCGCGTTCGGCCTTATCGGTCTCGCTGCCTGGGTCTGGCGACGGAAGCGGAGAACCTGGTCCCAGCCCCGGCAGTAATCAGGCCGACCTGGCCCACAACGGCCCGTACCATTGTCGAAGGTGGCTGCCGAAGCTGGCGGTCGGCCGCGCTGAGGGTGCGGTGCATGCTAGACTATCGATATGGGACGCCTCACACCCGCTGAACGCGCCGCGATCAACAAGCGCTTGAAGGAAATCAAGGCGGGGATCGCCAAGCCGGTGCTGACGATCGAGCAAGTCGAGCAACTGCGCACTGAGCGTGCCGGGCTCCTGACGCTGATCATGAACGACCGCAACGGCGTGTAGGACGCAGGTTCTGCATTCGCGCCGACTGTTACCTGATATGTTACCCACACTGCGCCAATTCGGTGGCCATCCGTCTCTACGACGTGATCGAGGCTCTGCGATTCTCCGGTATTCAAAGAGTATTCAATCGC
>JANNQN010000354.1:0-3333 GCA_031400775.1 Planctomycetia bacterium
GTCCCAAATGCACAACGACCCCTCGCGCGCCACGCTGGCTAGAGTATTCCTAGCGAGCGAGTAGGCCAAAGAGAGAATTCGACCCTGGCCGCTATCGATGACTCTCGCGACGCGATCGTGTTTCCAGTCCCACTCACGCACGATGCCAAAATGGTCGCCAATGGCCAGCACGGGGTCGTGTGGCGAGAACGCTAGCGCGTCAACTCGTTCGGAATTGGCCTCGTGCGTCGCGGCAAGACTCCCATCTGCGACATTCCAAATCTTAACCGTTCCCTCGGCGCCAGACGTGGCCAAAACCTGACCGTCCGGCGAAAATCGAACACAAGTAATATGCGTCTGGTCGGGCTCCAAACTGGCAAGCTGGCTGCCGCGCTCGAAATCCCAAATGCGCACGCTCTCGTCGCTGGAAGCCGTCGCCAACCGTCGGCCGTCGGATGAATAAGCAAGCGAATTCACCTCGTCGGAGTGTCCCATCGGCATTACCTGGGCCTGGCCGGCCGCCACATCCCAGACCACGAATGATTTGCCGGGAAAACCGGCCGCGGCCAGATGACGACCGTCCGCAGACCAGGCCAGGCAAGTGATCTGCACTAGCGCCGGGGAATCCCATACGGACAGAGTTTCCTCCTTCTCGGCATTCCAGAGCCGCAGCTTGCCGCCGGTTTCTGCCGCTGCAACGGTTTTTCCGTCGGGAGAGTAGCAGGCAGAATTGACCTCGCGGGCACCCGAGCGGAGCGTGGCCCGTCGTCGCCCGGTGACAACCTCCCAGATATGCACGTCTCCGTCGCTACCCGCGGAAACCAGCGACTGCCCGTCGGGCGAAAAATCGACGGAGTGAGCGTGACCGCGATGGGCCATCATCCGGCGCGGCTGACCATGGCATCGCGCAGAGAGATAGCGCCACAAAAAACCTCCGTGGGTTCCCACGCCAGGTCGATTGCGGCCGAGCAGGTAGCTCGCCTTTCGCACATCTTGTTGTTCCAGGGCCTGGTGGGCGCCCTGCAAATCGCTGACGTAGATCATCTGCTGGAGCTCTTGTCCGCGCTGCTCCGCCTGCGCTCGCGCCTCTTGTGCGACTTCGAGAGCGCGGCTTAACTGGACGAAATGCCAGGTCGCGCCCACAGCCAGGAGGGAGAAGGCCAACATGCTTACGGCCAGTGCAGCCGCGGCGGCCGGCCGACGACGAGCCCATTTCAGCGAGCGGCCGGCGAATCCCAGCGGTCGCGCCCGGGTTACGTCGCCCGCCAGAAATCTCCGCAGATCGGCGGCCAGGGCCGCGGCCGAAGGATAGCGATCCCGCGGCCGTCGTTGCAGGCAACGCAGGCAAATAGCCTCTAAATCGCGCGGCAGGTCGCTGTGCGACTCGCGCGGAGTGCGCGGATCTCCAGCCGCAATTTGGCGCAAAAGATCGGCCTGGCTGTCGGCTACGAAGGGCGGGTGGAGCGTGAGCAGTTCATATAGCATCGCACCCAACCCATAGACGTCCGTGGCCGGCCCAATCGTTCCCAAACTGGCGTCGACCTGCTCGGGCGCCATGTACGCCGGCGTGCCCAGCAATACGCCGGTTCGCGATCGCATGTCCTGGGAATCGACCAGCTTGGCCAGCCCAAAATCGGTGAGCTTGGGAACCATCCCGATGTTGTCGGGCCTGGTGGGAGTACGCAACGATTCGTCGCCGAGGGCGAGCCTCGCTGGACCGGGTTCGAGAACCACGTTGGCCGGCTTGAGATCGCGATGCAAAATGCCGTGGCGATGGGCGTGCTCGACGGCATCGGCCAATTGGGCTATCCATTGCGCGACGACACGCGGCGGGAGTGATTCCGTCGTCTCGCCCAGCAACGCGGCCAGTGATCTGCCTTTGCAGAATGCGCTGACGATGTAACAGACCGGCCCCGACTGGTCGACTTCCAACACGGAAATAATGTTGGCGTGCGACAGCCGCGCGGCGGCGATGCCCTCGCGCAAGAACCGTTCTCGCAGCTCGGGCGTGAACAACACGTCGGGGTGCGGCGTCTTCAGAGCGACCTGCCGCTGCGCCGCCGGGTCCCAGGCCAGAAACACGATTCCGTGGGCGCCGCGGCCCAGCTCGACGATGATTTCGAACCGCCCAATCCGGCATTGTTCCGAACCCATGCTTCCAATGGACAGAGACCCTGGATCGGCAGCGGCATAGCAAGGGTAAGTTCGCCCGCGACGCACTCGCTCGATCAGCCGCAGGCAGTCCTCGGCTTCGTCGAGCTGCCGCTTGACCTCTGCCTCCGGTTCGACTTCGCTGTCGCTGGACTCCTGTCCGCTTCGTAAGCGATTGTGGCGCTGCTCCAGCAGTTCTGCAAAACGATCATCCATCGCGCGTCTCTCCCGAGCGCGTCGATTCCGCGGACAGTTCCTCTTTGAGTTGCTCGATCGCACGCGCCCAAAGCTTCCGCACGGCTTCGGCCGAACGGCCGAAGGCCGCACCGATTTCTGCGAACGACCGTTCCTCCCAGTTTCGCAGCACGATCACACGCCGATAATCGTCGGGCAAACGGCCCAGTGCCGCATTGAGCCGGGCCGCCTCTTCATTGGCCACGAGTTGACTGCCCGGCGAGGGAACGACCACATCGACCATGCAGCCCTGGTCGGCGTCGCTAAGACCATGATCGAGAGAAACCTCGCGGCGGACTTGACGCATTTCGGTCCCCAAGTAGTGCCGACTGACATCTTGCACGTTGTTCAACAGCACTCCGCGCAGCCACGCCAACAGTTCACCTTCGCTGCTGCCCTGGAATCGATCAAAATTCTTTTTCACCTGTAAGAACGTTTCTTGCACCAGATCGGAGGGGCCGGTCTTTGCCCGCAGTTCCGACGGCAACAACTGATTGGCCACCATCAGCAAGTACGAGCGGCATTCTTTGAACAAGCGGTTGAGGGCTTTTTCGCAACCTTGTCGAGCGGCGGCTATATCGGCGGCGAAAGCGTCGCGCGGCAGACCGTTGCGGAAATCGCTCATGACCGTCACTCATTCCGAGGAACCCTGGCGGTCCGACGTGCAACGAACAGAAGTTCGCTGGGCACGCCGAACTGACTCGCGGTCTGTATGCTCCCTGCCCTCCGTGGCCGCTGCAAGTCAGAGTTAAGAAAATGTGGAAAAATACGGATTCGCGTCCGCTTTGTAGCCCGGCGCGCAGTTAGGGTTGATCCCGAACGCGGAGCCCTGCCGCCATGGCCTACCGCGCAGCGGACAAGTCGACGCGATCGGAAAAAGCGGAAAAATGCGTCCGGTTCGGCCGCGCAGCGCAGTTGGAGCGTTAGGGAGCCTGACTCGTATCTGATTCCCGTCACCCAACCCGTACT
>JANNQN010000355.1:0-23678 GCA_031400775.1 Planctomycetia bacterium
TGTCATTGGCGAATTGAACGACGTGGATGAGCCGGGCAAGGGCAAGCCGCTGCCCGAGGCCTTTCCATTGTTATGGGTGGTGGCACAATCGCCCAAATTCAAGGACGAATTGAAAGTCGCGGCCATGCTGGGTCTCGACCGCTTCGCCGTCGCCGGAACTTTGCAGAAGAAGGACGAGGTCGCGAAGTTCATGCTCGCGCTCGTTAAGCAAAAAGATCCGCCGCCCAAGCGTTCGCCGGACGGCCACAATTGGATGCGCCGCCAGGCGGCCGCGATTCTGGTCAAAATGGGCGGAGGCGCCACTAATACAGAAGTCGTCAATGCCATTGCGGCGATTGCGGCCGATCCCATGGCCCGGCCCACCATGCGGTGCGAAATGGCCCAACTCATCGGTCAATCCAAGCTCACTCCGGCCGCCAAGGTCGACGTGCAAGCGCTGGCCGGTTCGCTGGGCCATCAGGCGGTCGACATCTGTAACGCCGAGCTGGACCACGCGCAGCAGGAGAAACGCGATCTCAAAATGCGTTTGATCATGTACACGCTGTATAGCGTGCGCGAAGCGCTAGGTGGCCTGCAAGCTGCCGCCGCCGAGACGCCGCACAAGAAGCTGGTTGGGGATTTGCACACCAAGGTCAAGTCGATTCACGCTGAGCTTGACGACCCCGAGCTGTCCACCAACACGATGGCCGCCGACGTGGCCAAAAAAATCAAAGAGCTACAAGGAATGTTGCCTGCCAAGGCGCCGGTGGCGGCACAGGAAGTGGCCGCGGCTCCGGCGGAGACGAAACCCGTCGAATCCGCCAAGCAATAAGTGCGCGGGGCGGCGATCCGCGGTTCTCGCGGGTTGTCGCCGATCCCATAGGCGCTGGCCGAACCGATTCACATCTCATCTGGCAAAAGGATTTGCCCATGGACACGAAGTCCCGCGGATGCGTCGCGACGTTCGTCGCGCTCAAACCCTATTGTGTGTTGCTCGCGGCCGCCCTGTTTTGCGCAGGCTGCAAGTCGCCCCCGGTCAACCCGTTTCTAGCGCGTCGCGACCGCGAAAAGGCGGCCGAGGACGAGACCGCCGCCGATGCGGCCCGCGATCTGGCGAGTGAAGTTCAAGCGGCTTTCAATGCCACAGCGACGCAGGCCAAGCAGGCCGCCAGCGATACGCTGGCCGATGCGGCGGATCGCGGCCGAGAGGTCGGCGCGCACGCGGTCGACACGGCCCAGGCCGTCGCTCGCGATGCGAGCACCACGGTCCAAGTGCAGGCGATCGAATCGATGGCCAACTGGCCGATCGAGCAGGCCGGTCCCATGCTGCTGTTGGCGATCGCCGAGGGCGGGCCTGCCGCGCGTCGAGCAGCAGCCAGACAATTGTCAGAGCGCTGGCCACCGGCGGCTGATTTTCCGGTCGATGCCGTCGCCGAACGCCGCGCCACGGCGCTGCAAGAATTGCGCAACATGTGGGTCGTGCAATACGGAGAAATCAACGACGCCGTGATCGCCGCCAAGGCCCGGGCGCAGCAGGTCGTCGACGACACGCAACAGGTGGTCGACGACGTGCGACAAGTCGGGCACGATGCCCGCGAGGTGGTTCGGACCGCCGCCGATGGCGCCCGAGCGGTGCAGGAAGCCGCCGCGGCGCTCCGCCAGGCCAATCTGCCCGAGGTGGCACGCCGCCAGGCCACGGCCACGCTCGAGCAACTGGCTCAGGATGCCAATCTCGAAGTGCGGATGCGCGTTGCGCGAGCCATGGGCGAGTTGGCCGATCCGGCTTTCTTGCCGGTCCTGATGGGCATGCTGGCCGATAAGGTCGAGGTGCAGCGCGAGGCGCTGGCCAGTCTAGCGCTGGTCGTGGGCGGAGACGTAACGGCTGGACCCGACGGCGCTTCGTTCTCGACCGACGAACGGATCCACCGCTGGCAACTGTGGTATCAAGAGCATCCGCAGCAGCACACCACGCGACGGTAAGATCTCACGCTCGTGCGTTACAGGTTTTCGGCCAAGGCCACCGGCGCCGGACGAAATCCAACCGCCAAGGCATAGAGTCCGAAAAAGCCGGCGGCAAATACCAGGTCGCTGGCCACTGTGTTGGCGAAAAACGGCAAAGCGATCGCATAGCAGTGCATCAGATCGGCCCAAGTGTGCGGGTACCAGGCGTACCACACGGCCAGATTGGTGAGCAGGTAAAACGCCAGCGACGAAGAGATCGCGCCGGCGCCGACGCGAGTGAACGAGAGTCCGCGGCGCAACGCGGCGCGCCAGGCGATCGGCACCAGCAGCGAGCCGTAAACCGCCAGCATCACCGGCCGGGCGTATCCGCCCAGGAACTGATCGCTGATGGTCATGATCGCCAGCGGCACGGCGACCGCCCACGCCCTTTGGCGGAAATAGAAGCCCGCGAATAACGAGGCGGCCGCGACGGCGCCGAAATTCGGCGTCTCGCTCACCAGTCGCACGGCCACTGCGCTTGCGACCAGGGCGCAAAACACGGCTGCGTCGCCAAGCCAGTTCATCGACCAATTGCGGATCGCGGGTGCGCGTTTCAAGATTTCAACTCCGAATGCGGTTCGTGCGAAGGACTTGCCTGACTATCAGGCGGCTGTGAATTCTACTCGTAGGCGATTCTACTCGTATACCTCGAATCTCCACAAGATAGTGTCCCGCGGCTCGACCTTTTGAGCGCCCGCGCTGACCTCGCCGCGCTTCTCGTTGACTGAGTACAGCCAGTTCTTGCCGTCTCCCTCGTTCGCCTGGTCGCCGATCTTGGTGACCAGGGTCGAGCTGCCCTTCCCGCGTGTAACAAACGTGATGCCGTGGCGGTGGGCCTGGGCGGCATTCAGAGCATCCAAGACCGTCATGCCGTCCTTCCAGGGCAGGGCCGTGAAACGCTGCTCGGCGCCGTCCCCATAGTCGACCACCAACTGGACCGTGGCAGTCTTTTGTGCCGCGGCCGCTGGCGTGACCGGCATCGACCCCACCAAAATCGCTAGCACGACGCCGCAGGCGGGATGAAATCGCAAGGCGCGAGCGACGCGCTTCTCGAACGTAAACATGATGGGGGACTCGATGGTTGAGAGCTGGGTGGATCGCATCGCGGGCAAACCAGCCGCGACGAGGACAGAATAGCGCGCGAGCCGAGAATGTCAATTGAACCGGGATTTCACTGCCGTGGGGCGCTCGCCTCCGCGGGACTTGTGGGGCGGTGGAGCGGGCGTTATCAATAAGCGTTGTGTCGTTCTGGGGATTCCCCCAAAGCGCGAAATCGCGCCCATTCCGACCACGTTGCCAGCTTGCCAGAGGTGAAACACGCATGGCCGATCCAGCCTTCATGAAATTGACGATCGAGGAGTCGGACGTAGCCGTGCTCACGCTGGACGATCCGCGCGGCAGCGCCAACGTCCTGTCGCAAGCCGTCCTGAGCGAGCTCGAACAGCATCTGAACGACTTGGAGGGCCGCAAGAACCTGGCCGGCCTGGTCATTCGATCGGGCAAGCCGGGCGTGTTCATCGTGGGAGCCGACATTCGGGAGTTCCTGGCCGGCTTGGGCGCGCCGCGCGATCAGATTCTCGGCATGATCAATCGCGGACGGAAACTCTTTCAGCGGTTGTCGAAGATGCCGTTCGTCACCGTTACGGCCATCGAAGGCCAGTGCGTTGGCGGCGGCGCGGAGATCGCGTTGTGGTGCGATCGCCGCGTTATGTCGAGCGACTCGAAAGCCATGTTCGGTTTTCCGGAAGTAAAGCTGGGACTGTTGCCCGGCTGGGGCGGCACGGTGCGGGCCCCGCGCGTGCTGGGACTTTCCAACGCTGTCGAATTGGTCACCAGTGGCGAATCGATCGACGCTAAAACCGCCGCTCTGATGGGCTTGGTTTCCGACCTCGTGCCTTCGGCGAAGCTGTTTGCCGCGGCGATTCAAGTCATCCGCGCCGAGCAAGCCAGTGGCCAGTGGCAGCGCGACCGTAAACGCTGGAACGGGCCGCTCGATATCAGCGAGACGGAACTGGGTTTTCTGGGCGCGACGGCGTCGGCATTCATTCAGGGTCAGACCGGCGGTCAGTATCCCGCTCCGCAAGCGGCGCTGGAGGTGATGCTCGAATCGGCCGGATCCGATGCCGACACGGCCGGCGCCGCGGAGGCCGAAGCCATGGCCTCACTGTTCGGCACGCCTGTAAATAGAGCGCTAATAAACGTATTCTTCCTGACCGACAGGAACAAGAAGGACACGGGAATCGACCGCAAAGACGTCAAGCCGGGCGTGATCAAGAGTGTCGCCGTTGTCGGCGCCGGCATCATGGGACAGGGAATCGCCGCTGCCTCGCTCAAGCGAAATCTGAACGTGACTTTGGCCGACGCTGCGCCCGAGGCGTTGTCCAAGGGCGTTCAGCAGATTCTGGAAGAAGTCGCCTACGACAAGGAGACGAAACGAACCGATGCTGCCAAGGCGGTTCGCTTCGCCGGCTTGCTGAATCCGGCCACCGCCGACGCCGAAGTCGCCCCAGCCGACCTGGTGATCGAAGCAATCGTCGAGAACCCCGAGGTCAAGCGGCAGCTTTACGCCCGGCTCGAGCCGCAGCTTTCGCCGCAGGCGATTCTGGCCTCGAACACCTCGACGATTCCAATTTCGAAGTTGGCCGAGTCGCTCAAGCGGCCCGAACGGTTTTGCGGCATTCACTTCTTCAACCCGGTGCGCAAGATGCCGCTGGTCGAGGTCATTCGCGGTGCCAAAACCAGCGACGAGACGGTCGCCACGGCCGTGGCTTATGCCAAGAACATCGGCAAGTCGCCGATCGTGGTCAACGACGGCCCCGGCTTCCTGGTGAATCGCCTGCTGACGCCGTATTTGAACGAAGCCCTGGAGTTGCTCGCCGACGGCGCCGAGATGAAAGCCGTCGAACGGGCCGCGAAGGATTTCGGCATGCCGATGGGCCCGTTCACGTTGTACGATGTGATCGGTCTGGATACGTCGTTCTACGCTGGCCGCGTGATGTACGAGGCGTTTCCCGACCGGACGGCGGCCTCGCCGATTTTGCCGGCGCTCGTCAAAGCCGGCCGCTTGGGCCAGAAGAACGGCCTGGGCTTCTTCTCGTACAAGGATCGCGGCCGCGGCACGCCCGACCCGGCGGCCAATGAGCTGATCAAGCAATACGTCAACAAGAATCCGCAGAAGTTCACGCCGGAGCAGATCACGGCCCGGCTGTTCTTGCCGATGGTTCTCGAAGCCACTCGGATTCTGGAGGCCAAGGTGGTCCGCGATCCGCGCGACGTGGATCTGGGACTGATTTTCGGCGTCGGATTCCCGCCGTTCAAGGGCGGGCTGCTGTTTTGGGCCGACTCGTTGGGGGCGGCCAAGATTGTCGAGATGTTGGCTCCCTTCGAGAATCTGGGCACGCGAATGAAGCCCACCCCAATGCTGCTGGAAATGGCCAAGACCGGCGGCAAGTTTTACGCGACCTGAGCCGCGCCCACTTGGTGCGGGCCCGGCCGGCTGTCCTTTCAATCGACGACAACTAGAATTGCCTGAAGCGATCGAATCTCTCAACCGCGAGGTATGTGCCCGATGAAACGCGCCGTCATAGTCGATTGCGTCCGTACGCCGATTGGTCGGGCCAACAAAGACAAAGGCATCTTCCGCGAAGTCCGCTCGGATGACCTCGCAGTGCTGGTCGTACAGGCGCTCCTCGAACGTACAGGCATCAGCCCGGCCGAGATCGAGGACGTCGTGATGGGCAATACCCAGCAGCAAGGCGAGCAGGGGCTCAACGCGGCCCGCGTCGTGGGCTTGATGGCCGGTTTGGCCACGCACACCGGCGGCACGACGGTCAATCGGCTGTGCGGTTCGAGCCTGCAAGCCATCAATCAGGCTTCGCACGCCATCATGGCCGGTTTCGAGGACGTGCAGATCGTGGGCGGCTTGGAGCACATGCAGCACATTCCCATGGATGCGGGCATCGACCTGAACCCCAAGCTGTTTCAGCGCACCTCGAAGGGCGCGCTGAGCATGGGAGTCACGGCCGAGTTTTTGGCCCAGACGCAGGGCATCTCGCGCGAGGAGCAAGATCGTTTCGCGCTGCGCAGCCACCAGTTGGCTGCGGCCGCACAAGCCAAGGGAGAATTCAAGCGCGAGATGTTGCCGGTGTGGGGCCGCGACGAGGCCGGCAATCGGATTCTTGTCGATCGCGACCAGTGCGTTCGTCCCGACGCCACGATGGAGAGCCTCGCGGCGCTTAAGCCGGCGTTCATGCCGGGCTTGGGCACCGTGACCGCGGGAAATAGCTCGCCGCTCAACGACGGCGCCGCGGCGCTGCTGGTGATGTCGGAAGAAAAAGCCCAGTCGCTGGGACTCAAGCCCCTGGTACGAGTCGTGGCGACCGCCGTGGTGGGCGTGGATCCGGCCGTGATGGGTACCGGGCCAGTTCCGGCCACGAAAAAAGCCCTCAAGCGCGCCGGGCTGACTTTGGCCGACATCGACCTGGTCGAGCTCAACGAGGCCTTCGCCTCGCAGGCGCTGGCCTGCATGCGAATGCTCAAGATGGATCCCGAAAAGGTCAACGTCCGCGGCGGTTCGATCGCGATCGGGCATCCGCTGGGCGCCAGCGGCGCGCGGATCAGCACCACGCTGATCAATACGATGATCGACCGCGGGGCGCACTATGGATTGGCCACGATGTGCATCGGCGTGGGCCAGGGGATCGCCACAATCTACGAGCGCGTTTAGGCCCTGCCCGGTCGACCTCCGAAAAAACTGGCGGGCTAGCTTCGGCGGCTGCTACCATCGCGCCGGCTTCGATGGTATCTTGATGGCGGCGGGCACCCCCCACTTCTCCCGCTGAGTTCAACTCATCGCGCGGACGGACTCTCCATGGCCGACGAGAAGCGACACGAGACGCTCGTCTCGATGTTTTGTGACCGCGTTGCCGCCGACGGGCCGAAGAAGGCCTTGTTCATCAAGCGGGACGACAAGTTCGTCCCCTACACCTGGAACCAGATCGCCGCCGACGCGCGGCGGATGGCCGCGGCGCTGGTGCGACTGGGCATTAAGCCCGGCGATCGCGTCGTCCTGGTCTCCGAGAATCGCTACGAATGGATCATCCTCGATCTGGCGATCCAACTGGCTCGCGGAATCGACGTGGCCGTACACAGCACGCTCACCGGCCCGCAAATCGCCTTTCAGATCATCAATAGCGGCGCCAAGGTCGTCGTCGTGTCCAAGTCGGAGCAGGCGCAAAAGCTGGTTGGCCGGGATCTGCATCTCCCAGCCGACATTCAGTATTTGTCGTTCGATCCTTGTCTCGACATGATCGGCAAAAGTTCCATCCGTCAGATCTCCGAGATCGAAGCCGACGTAACTGATGCCGAGGGCCTGGCGATTCAGGCCCGCGCGCTCAAGGAATCGACGCCCGACGACCTGGCGACGATCATCTACACCTCGGGAACCACCGGCGAGCCCAAGGGCGTGATGCTCAGCCATCGCAATCTGGTGTCGAACTGCCGCGGCGTGTTGCAGGCGTTCACCGTCGAGCCGGATGACCTGCGCGTCAGTTGGTTGCCGCTGTCGCATAGCTTTGCCCGCACTTCGGATTACTACATGTGGATTGCCGGCGGCGGGGAGCTGGCGCTGGCGCCCAATCGCGAGGCGCTCGTCGCGGATTGCCAAGCGCTCAAGCCCACGCATCTCAACGGCGTGCCGTATTTCTTCGACAAGGTGCATCGCTACCTGTTGGATAACGGCCTGGCGGACAAGCCCGGCGCCTTGAAGGCCATGCACGGCGGTCGCATGAAGTTGTGCTGCGGAGGCGGGGCGGCGCTGCCGGATCACGTGGCCGACTTTTTCAACAAGAGCGGCGTGGTGTTGGTGCAAGGATATGGCCTCACCGAGTCGTCGCCGGTGATCAGCACTGGGACGATGACCGAGCACCGCCTGGGCACGGTGGGCAAACCGATCGCCGGCGTGGAAGTCAAAATCGCAGAGGATGGCGAGATCCTCAGCCGTGGGCCGCACATCATGGTCGGCTATTGGAACTTGCCCCAGGACACGGCCGAGACGATTCAGGATGGCTGGCTGCACACCGGCGATCTGGGCTGCCTGGAAGATGGGTTCATTCGCATCACGGGACGCAAGAAAGATCTCATCGTCACGGCCGGTGGCAAGAACATTGCTCCCACCTACCTGGAAGGGCTGCTGACCGAAGACCCCTTGATCGCCCAGGCCGTGGTGATTGGCGACGCCAAGAACTACCTGACGGCCCTGATCGTGCCCGACCCCGACAACCTGCGGGCCGAGATCATCAAGCGGCAAATCCCCGTCTTTTCACCGGCCGAGGCCCTGGCACATCCGCAGGTCTACGAGATTTACACCCAGACCATCACCCGGCGATTGGCCGACGTTTCACATGCCGAGCAGGTCCGCAAATTCAAACTGCTGTCCCGTGGATTCACGCCCGAAAGCGGCGAGCTGACGTTCAAATTGAGCCTGAAGCGGAATGTCGTGTTGGAGAATTTCGACTCGGAAATCCAGGCCATGTATAAAGAGTAAGCCTGCCAAACGGGGGGTGATTCTCTCCCGTGCTTTTTGGGGATTTTACCTTCCGACCGACCGGACGGTAGGATATAAACAATTGATGTCAAATCACACTTTCAACCCGCGAGTCAATCCATGAACCCGCAAACCAAGACTGAGCCGCACCCCGCGGCGGCCGAAGATCAGGACTTCGACAACAAGGCCTCGTTCGCCGAAACGGCTTTGAAGTTGGGAGGCAAGAGCGACGACGAAGCGCGTCGCACCGGTGCGATCGACAAGGCCGATGATCAGGTCGAGCGGTTGTTTGCGACGCGCTTTCAAACGACCAATAGCCCGGTACACCGCGCGGTGTGGGATCGCGGCTTGCCGGTCGAGCTGTTTCAAAGCACACAGCAGCCGACGCCTCCCGAGGTGTCGCGCGTCATGGAAGATTCGCTGGCCGTCATGCGCAAGCATGTCAAAGCCGGCACCAACATGGATGCGAACAAGAAAGTTCCGCAGTCGGTGCTCGACGAGCTGGGCGAAGTGGGTTACTGGGGATTGCTGGTCGACAAGAAGTACGGCGGATCCGGAGCTCCGTTTGCCAGCTTCGCGGCCTTCATCACGAAGATGGCGATGGTCGACGCTACCGTCGCCGGCCTGGCCTCGGTACACGGCTGCATCGGCGCCGTCGACCCGGTTCGCACGTTTGGCAGCCCCGAGCAGAAGGAACGCTTCCTGCCCGACCTGGGCAGCGGCAAGCGGCTGTCGGCGTTTGCGTTGACCGAGCCCTGTGCCGGTTCGGACCTGACGGCGCTGCGCACCACGGCCACGCTCGAAGGCAACGACTTCGTGGTCAACGGCGAGAAGCTGTTCATCACCAACGTGGTTCCCGGCCGCACCGTCGGCCTGGTGTGCCTGATCGACAAGCGACCCAGCGTGTTGATCGTCGATCTGCCGAAGGAAGAGAACGAGCAGTTTCAGCTTCGCAAGTACGGCTTGTGGGCGCTGAAGCATACGTACAACCAGGGCATCATCTTCAAGAACTTGCGTGTGCCGGCTTCGAACCTGTTGAAGCCCAAGCAGGGCGACGGCTTGACGATCGCCTATCACGGGCTGAACCTGGGCCGCATTTCGCTGTGTGCCAATTCCGCCGGCACGATGCGGATGATGATGGCCAGCATGATTCCCTGGGCCAAGTATCGCAAAACCTACGGCGCCTCGATCGCGACCCGCGAACTAGTGCAGCGCCGCCTGGGCCGTTTGGCGGGACTGATCGTCGCCTGCGACGCGATGGTGCAGTGGGGCGGCAGCCTGATCGACGAAGGCTACCGCGGCGAAATGGAATGCGTGATCGCCAAGATCTTCGGCAGCGAGTCGCAGAAAGAAGCCGCGATCGAGCTGTTGATGAAGACCCACGGCGGACGTTCGTTCCTGCACGGTCACATGTTTGGCGACAATGTCCACGAGTACCTGGCCCCGTGCATTTACGAGGGCGAAGGCGAAATGCTCTCGATGGCGTTTTTCAAGTCGCTGGTCAAGCAGCACGGCGTGCAGTTTTTCGAGCCGGTCGGCAAGGCCTTGCAAAAGGCCGGCATCAAGAATCCGAACATGGCCAACCCGGCCCACCTGTGGGCCCTGCGCGGCGTGGTCGGCCCGTATGTCAAATGGCTGGCCGGTCAGAAGCTGCGGCCCAAGCCGAGGACCCGACTGCCGGCCATGCCCGCCACCTTGGCCGCGCACGCCGACTTCGCCAGCTCGTACCTGCAGAATTCGCCGCAGGTCATCTCGGGCACGATGAGCAAGCACCAACTGGGTCTGGCCGATCGCCAGTGCCGCATGTCGGAGCTTTCCCAGCAACTGCAAGACGCGGTCACGATCTTGTGCACGTCGTTGTACGCCGCGCGACAGGACGACGAAGTCTTGCGCCAGGCCGCTGACGTGATGTGCCAAGACTTGCGTCGCAAGATCACGGGCAAGCCGGCCAGCGACCGCTACTATCGCACGGTCACGAAGCTTGGCGCGACGATCGCCGAGGGCGGCTTCAAGTCGATCGCGGGCGTCGATGCCGGCGAGATCATGATGCGTTACGACAACTAGCCGGCGATTCTTCGCCTGACTTTTACTAGAAACCTCTCGGGAGCGGCGGTTGATTCCGTCGCTCCCGTTTTCTTTCGACGCCGAGGCGCGCTTGGCTCGGGCGCGAGCTTGACGACTTCCCGCGATATCGGACAATGACCGTCGCACGGGCATTTTCGAGACAAGCACAGACAACGCAGGGTAGTCAACGTGGCGACGTTCGCGGTCATTCTTCCGGCGGCAGGGCAGAGCAGCCGCTTTCACGACAAGAACTACAAGAAGCCGTTTGCGCCGCTGGCGAATAAGCCGGTCTGGCTGCACTCGGCTGAGAAGTTTGTCGCCCGCGACGATGTCAAGCAGTTGATCGTCGTGATCTCGCCCGAGGACCGCGAGGATTTTCAGTTCAAGTTCGGGGCCAACGTGGCGATCCTGGGCATCGACGTTGTCGATGGCGGCAGCCAACGGGCCGAATCGGTATCGAAGGCATTGGCACGAGTGAAAACCGACATCGACTTTGTCTGCATTCACGACGCCGCGCGGCCTTGCCTGGCCGACGAATGGATCTCGGCGATTTTCGCGGCCGCCGAAAAGACCGGGGCCGCGATTTTCGGCATTCCGGTCACCAGCACCCTGAAACGGGTGCGCGCCAATCACACGATCGACGAGACCGTCTCGCGCGACGGCTTGTGGGAAGCCCAGACGCCGCAGGTATTCGCCCGGCAAATACTGCTCGATGCCCACGCCCGCCGCGGCGATTTCGTGGCCACCGACGACGCTCAACTGGTCGAGCGCATCGGGCAAGAAATAACCGTGCTGCTCGGCTCGCCGATCAACTTGAAGATCGCGACCCGCGAGGACCTACGGCTGGCCGAGCAAGCGCTCAAGGCCCTGCCCAAGCCGAAGCTGAGCGGCCCGGGCCACCCGTTCGCCGGCGATGATATGTGGCGCTAAGGAATTCGGAACTTGAAAGATATCTTTGCCGAGCTGACCTGGCGGGGCCTGATCCACCAGACGACGGAGCCCGTGCATCTGGCCAAGTGGCTCAACGAGAAGAGCCGAACCGTCTATGCCGGCTTCGATCCGACGGCCGACAGCCTGCACGTCGGGCACCTGATGGGGCTGGTCGTGCTGCGCCGTTTCCAACGGGCCGGCCACCGTCCGATCGCGCTGGTCGGCGGCGCGACCGGCATGATCGGCGACCCCAGCGGCAAAAGCGAGGAGCGAAATCTGTTGTCGGTCGATGTTTTGCGCGCCAACGTGGCGGCCATCGAGGGGCAGATGCGCCGGCTGCTCGATTTCGATCCTGGCCCGTGCGCGGCGATCCTGGCCAATAACCTCGATTGGATGAGCCGCTTCAGCTATCTCGATTTCTTGCGGGACATCGGCAAGAATTTTCCGGTCAACGTCATGCTAGCCAAGGATTCAGTGCGCAGCCGGCTGGAGAGCAGCGACGCCGGGTTGAGCTATACCGAGTTCAGCTACATGCTGCTGCAAGCCTACGATTTCGTGCATTTGCTCGAACATCATCAGTGCGAGTTACAAGTCGGCGGCAGCGATCAGTGGGGCAATATCACCGCCGGAATCGACCTCGGACGCCGCATGAAGGGCGCGCAACTGTTCGGCGCTACCTGGCCGCTACTGACCAAGGCCGACGGCACGAAGATGGGCAAGACCGAGAGTGGCGCCGTTTGGCTCTCGCCGGCCCGCACGAGTCCCTATGCGTTTTACCAGTATTGGATCAACGTCGACGACGTCGATGCGGGCAAGTGCCTGCGGTTCTTGACCGATCTGGAACAAGCGGAAGTCGAGTCGCTGGATGCCGCCCGAGCGGCGGATCCCGGCAAGCGCGAAAGCCAGCGACGTCTGGCCGAGGAGCTGACGCGATTGATCCACGGCAACGAAGGCCTCGTCGCAGCCGAGCGGGCCACGGCGATTTTCTTTGGTGCGGAGATCAAGGATCTGTCGGATGCTCAGTTGGGCGAGATCTTCGCCGACGTTCCCAGCCAGGAGTTGCCTCGCGGGCGGTTGCAGGGCGAGGGATTGAATATCGTCGAGGCCCTGGTCGAGGCCGGCTTGGGCAAGAGCAAGGGCGAAGCGCGGCGCATCGTCGAGCAGGGCGGGGCCTACGTGAATAATCGCCGCATCGAAGGCGTCGGCACGCAACTGGGCCCGGCCGATCTGGCCAGCGAGTCGGTCATGGTGCTGCGCAGCGGCAAAAAGAAGTATGCGCTGCTGCGATTCGGCGGTTAGCCGTCATTGTTTTTTGTCTTGTCGGCAGCGAACACGCCGCGGGCTGCCATCATGATGGCCGCGAACAAGAGCGAGCTGAACAACACCGATCCGCAGATCACGACCGTGAAGTGATCGCGCATCAACACCAACGCAGGTGGCTCCACGGTCGAAGGGGGCCGCCGCCGCACGGGCCCGCCGGTTTGATTGGGTTCGGATTCGCGCCACTCCTGCCACTGGGCTTGGGCCTCGGGCGTGGCCATCTCGCGCAGCGTCGTCTTGCGGACTTGCAGCACGACGCCGATCACAACGAGGATCGTGATCGCGTAAATCGCCAGCCAGATTCCGTGCGCACGACGGCGCCGCGCCGCGCTGGCTGCCGCCGTGGTCGTGGTCGTCCTCGTGCTCATTTCTTGGGCGGCAACAGGTCCAGGGCCGCAGTGCTGAGGGCATTGACGCCTACCACGAGCGTCTGCTCGGCATCGGGGTAATAGATAGCCGAGTGCAGCGAGGGGGGCTCCTGCCCGCCGCGCTTCAGGCCCGCCAAACGCTTGGGCTCGACCGAGCCCAAACGCAGCATGCAGACCGGCACGCCGGCCCGGCCGTAACGGCTGAAATCCTCGCCTCCCATCGAGGGCTCCGACGTGACGACGTTGGCCTCGCCCAAGGTCTTTCGCAGCATCGGCAAGATCCGCTCGACCAGCTTTTCGTCGTTCAACAGGGCGGGCGTGTGCTCATCGATCACTTCCACCGTGGGCTTGGGAGCACCGGCGCCGGCGGCGACTGCGTCGGCCTTGCGGCGAATGGCGTCCAGGATTCGATTCCGCACCTCGTCGCTGAAGCTGCGGACGGTCAGTTGCAAGCTGCAAGTGTCGGGGATGAGGTTGTGCTTGGTGCCGCCGTGAATCGATCCCACGGTGACCACGGCCGGCTCGACGGGATTCATTTCGCGGCTGACGATCGTTTGCAGCGACACGACCAATTGAGCCGCCTGCACGATCGGATCGATGACCGAGTGCGGCGCCGCGCCGTGCCCGCCGCGGCCGCGCATCGTGATATCGACGCTATCCACGTTGGCAAGCGAGTAACCAATGCGATAGCCGATCTTGCCGGTTTCCAGCGTGGCGTCGACGTGCAAAGCCAATGCCATGTCGGGCTGCGGAAATCGCTTGAACAGCCCGTCGTCGAGCATGCCGCGGGCGCCCTTGCCGGTCTCCTCGGCCGGTTGCCCGACGAGCATCACGGTGCCGGACCAGGCCGACTTGTGGCTGGCCAGGAACTGGGCCACGCCGGTCAGGTTCGTCATATGAATGTCGTGGCCGCAGGCATGCATCACGCCGATGGTCGTGCCGTCCTTGGCTTTGACTTTGATCTGCGAAGCGTAGGCCAGCCCCGTGTTCTCGACGACTGGCAGGGCATCGAGATCGGTTCGCAGCATGAGCGTGGGGCCGGGGCCGTTTTTGAGAATGCCCACGATGCCGTGGCCGCCGATGCCGGTATGAACCTCGATGCCGGCCTGTTTCCAAATCGTGGCCAGGCGGGCGGCGGTTTTTTCCTCCTGCGAGGAAAGTTCCGGCTGCTGATGCAACTGCCGGTAAAGCTCAATAAGTTCGCTGACGTGTTTCGCGGCCCAATCGGCCGGAGTCTCGGCTCGCGCGCTTGCGAGCGAACCGATCGCGACCAAACACGCGATCAGAGTTGCCAGTTGACGAAGCATGACGTTTCTCGTTTGCAGGGTTGTTGAGCACCAGGGGCCACCAATCGGCCCGCTTTCGTGGGCTATTCTAGTCGATCCGCGCCCGGCGGTCGCCAGTGGGCGCCGTCGATAAGCTCGCGAAGCAGGAGAATCAGCTTCTCGACGGCCCGGGCCCGGTGGCTGAGCACCGCTTTGACCGATCGCCCCAACTGACCGAAAGTCCGGTGATATTCGACGATTTCGAAGAGCGGATCGTAGCCGAAACCATTGGAGCCGGCGGGATCGAAGCGGATTCGCCGGTGGCATGTGGCTCCGCAGCTGGCGCGGATGACGCCCTGGGGATCGGACAGGGCCAATTGGCAGACGTAATGGGCCGTGCGGCGCTCGGGCGGAGTATTGCCAAGCTCGTCCAATAGCCGTGCATTGTTTTGCTCGTCGGTGGCGTCTGGTCCGGCATAGCGGGCCGAGAAAATACCGGGCGCGCCAGTCAGCGCGTCGACTACGATGCCGCTATCCTCTCCCAGGACCCAAGCGTTCAGATGCTTTGCCTGCTCGGCCGCCTTGAGCGCGGCATTGGCGGCAAACGAATCGCCGGTTTCTTCGACCGCGATCGAGCCTGGAAAATCGGCCAGTGAACGAATCGCTAACGGCAACGGCGCGAGCAGCTCGCGAAGCTCGACGACTTTGCCCTGATTGCGAGTGCCCAAGACCAAGGGCGCGGCCGACGGCATGGCCCGGATTCCAAGAACCTGACGGACTGGCGATATCCGTGTTGTATGCCGTCGCAGCAGGTGCGGCTAGCGCAGGTTGGCCGTTCGCCCGTAGTCGGTGCTGATCATCCGCCGCGGCACCTCGACCGGCACCGGCTGCAGGTCGAAGGGAATGTTGGCCAATTTCTTGGCCTGGCCAACCTGGGGCGGCTTGCCGGGCTCGACCCTGGCCTCGGCGCCGAAGGTCCGCATGATCGTGTGAATGGCCGGATTGATCTCGATCTTGCCGTCGGGGCGTTTCGTGCCGACCGACTCGAACGCTCCGACCGTTACGATGCTCGACGAGCGATCGTGAAACTCGTAGGCGTCGTAGCCTTTTTTGTGCAGGGCCTCGGTGAGCAGGTGCGCGCTCTTGGCGGCTTCTTCCAGGTAGCTCTTGGGCATCTCGCCCCGTTCGATGGCCTCTTCGCGTTTCTTGTCCAGGATAACCGCGTGGCCCGAGAACGTGGCCACCTTGACCGTGAATCGCTTGGAGCAATCCAGCAGGCTGTGCGGCACGCCCCGGTTCATGTCCAGCACGAACTTATCGATTCCTTTGGGAACGAAGTATTCGTTCGGTAGCAGCGGGTTGGTGATGACGAAGGCATTGGCCATCGGCCCTCGCTTCAATTCGTCGCTGTCTTTGGGCAATATGGTTTGCTTGACTTGCTTCTGGATGCTGCGGATCGCGGCCAGCGATTGATTCGTCGCCTTGCCGGGTTCGACCGCCAGTGACTTAGGCTCGGCATACTTCAGCTTCTTCAGCACACGCTGCGCTTCGGGATCGTCGACCGTGGGATAATCGCCGACCAACACCGCGATTTCGATCAGGTCCTTGTCGCGCTGGTAGCGCATCAGCGGCGCTTCGCCGTGGGTGTCCAGACCCTTCCCGACGACCGGCTTTGAAAACTCGAACTTCTTGTGATACGAGTATGCCGGCAGCTTATACTGCTTGCGAATCTCGTAGACCAATTCCTGGGCCTGTTGCTCGGCCCCTTCGCCGCAAAACGTCGCGGCCATGATCGTCCAGGGACCATTCTCGCTGGTCAGCGCGTACATCTCGTGCGGGTCGGCTTCGAGGTGCTTGAACAACACCATCTTGTTCCACGGCGGCGCCGCGGTCAGCGGAGCGGCGGCCAGGCAAACGAACAAACCGGTCGCGAGCCACAAAAAGCCTCTGGCGAACATAATTGCTCCTGCCTGGTGAATTACTCAATCCATCGCCGTGCGATTGAGAGAGTTCCAGCCGAGACGTGATCGATTTCGAAGCTGCCCCCGCGCGTCGACGGGTAGCGAGATGTGCGGGCGGGAGTCTAGCAAAGGCCCCGCGGCACAGCCAGATGAACCTGGGGCCGGGCTTGAGCGGCGATAGCATTGCTCGCGGAATGCTGTCGAACGGCCGCAAACTGATTGAGCCGTGAGGTTTTAGTCTTCCAGGCGGCCCGAAGTGCCGGTGGAACGATTGCGACACTGAAATCGAGCACGAGCCGCGGTGGCCTACTCGGGCACAGGCTCGATCGTGGCGGACATCGAGCCCTGGCAACTTTGAATTTGCGAGTCCTTGCCAAAGGCGTGGACCTGGTCGCGTTTCAGTTCGGCGTGCTCGCGCGTGGTGGTGAGCAGGATGGCTCGCCCGCGATTGTTGACTTCGTCGGCGATCTGAAAGCCTTTTTCCACCGGGTGCCCAAACAGCTGTTGGACCATCGAGATCACGTACTCGAACGTGTGATCCTGGTCGTCCCACAAGATAACGTTGTAGCGCGGCTGCTTCTTGGGTTTCTTTTTTCGCTCAACTCGGCGTTCGAGCACGGTTTGCTCGACCGGTTCGGCGACGCCGGCTCGAGATTCGTCTGTCACGGCATATTCCTCACGCGAAATTCCGTCCCACCGTTGGCCGAATTTACCCCCAGCCATTATATTGCAGGCCCGCCACGGTTGCGAGCCGCCGAGCGGATTAGCGATGCCAGCAGGCGGTGAAAACCAGCCATTGCCGAGACAACCCGCGAGACAACCCGCGAGACAGCCGCAGAGACAACGCCCATGCCGGACCTGGACCAATTCCTCGCGGACAATCGCGACAAGTTCGAGCGCGATCTGTGCGACCTGCTGAGAATTGAAAGCGTCAGCGCCGACAGCTCGCGGCGGGGCGAGGTGCGGAGGGCCGCCGAGTGGGTCGCGGACCAGTTTCGCGGGTTGGGCTTGCCGGTCGAGCTGGTGGAGACCGCCGGTCATCCAATCGTGTATGCCGAAACGCCCGCCGTCGCCGGCTCGCCGACCGTGTTGGTCTACGGTCACTACGACGTGCAGCCGCCGGATCCGCTTTCCGAGTGGCGGTCGCCGCCATTCGAGCCCACGATTCGCGACGGCAATATTTACGCCCGCGGGGCGACCGACGACAAGGGCCAGATGCTGACGCACATCAAGAGCGCCGAGGCATGGATCCGCAGCCAAGGCAAGCTTCCCCTGCAACTGAAGTTCTTGATCGAGGGGGAGGAGGAAGTCGGCAGCGCGCACCTGGCCGATTTCATCGCCGCCAACAAGAAACGCCTGGCTTGCGACTGCGTCGTGATCAGCGACACGTCGCAATTCGCCCCCGGCCAGCCGGCGATCACCTATGGATTGCGAGGAATCGCCTATTACGAGCTGCGGCTGAGCGGACCCAAGCAGGATCTGCATTCCGGAACCTTCGGCGGCGCGGTGACAAACCCGGCCAATGCGCTGTGTCGCATGCTGGCGGCTCTGGTCAACGAGCGCGGACAGGTTCAGGTTCCTGGTTTCTACGACGAGGTCGAAGCGCTCAGCCCGCGCGAGCGGTCCGAGTTTGCCAAATTACCGTTCGACGAGACGGCCTTCATGAAGCAGGTGGGCGTCGGGGCGCTGAGCGGCGAGGAAGGTTTTTCGACGCTGGAACGTCGCTGGGCGCGGCCCACGTTCGACATCAACGGCCTATGGAGCGGCTATCAAGGCGAAGGCGCCAAGACGATCTTGCCGGCGCGCGCAGGGGCGAAGTTCAGCTTTCGCCTGGTTCCCAAGCAGGATCCCAAGAAGATCACCGCGGCTCTCAAAAAGTGGCTCGACGAATTGTGCCCGGGGGGCATCGCGATGGAGCTGATCGATTTTCACGGCGCCCCGGGCGTTGTGGTGCCGCTCGACAGTCCTTACATGGCGGCGGCGGAACGGGCGATCGAGCAGGGGTTCGGCCGCAAACCGGTTTTCATGCGCGAGGGCGGCTCGATTCCGGTCGTGGCGACCTTTCACGATTTGCTGGGAGTCGATACTCTGCTATTGGGCTGGGGATTGGACGACGACAACACGCACAGCCCCAACGAAAAATTCAGCCTGGCGGATTTTCATCGAGGAATCAAAGCCAGCGCTCATTTGTGGCGGGAGTTGGGTACGGTTGCCGGCAAATAATCGCAAGCCTCTCGCGACGCTCGTCTCAGCAACCAATCTGTATCGCGATGCCCGAGCGCGAGCGTCCGCGGCATAATCAATAGAACTTCTTGCGGGGAATGGAGCGTTCGATGCTCGATCGTAGATTTGTCGTGGAACATGCCGAGCAAGTGGCGCTCAACTGCCAGCGCCGCGGCTCGCAAGCCGACGTTGCGCGGTTCGTCGCGTTGGAAAACCAGCGCAAGGCCAAACAGGCAGAAGTCGACGATCTGAACCGCCAGGCCAACGAGGTCAGCAAGTCGATCGGCAAGGCCAAGGATCCGGCCGAACGCGAAGCCCGCAAGGCCGAGGGCCGAACGCTGCGCGAGCAGACCGCGGCCGCACAAGTCGAGCTGGACGGGATCGCCGCCGAGACGGACCTGATCTTGCGGGCCATTCCGAATATGTCGCATCCCGAGGCGCCGGTCGGCGTCGACGACCAGTCGAACCTGGTGCTGCGTCGCGGACAGCACGAGCCGCCCAAATTCGACTTCAAACCCCGCGATCACGTCGAGCTGGCCGAGCAACTCGACCTGGTCGACTTCGAAGGGGGGGCCAAGGTGGCTGGCCACGGTTTCTATTTTCTGAAGAACGACGCCGTGCTGCTCGAGCTGGCCTTGCAGCGCTATGCGCTCGACGTGCTGATGGCCGAGGGCTTTACACCCACGATCACGCCCGACCTGGCCCGCAACGAGATCCTGCAAGGCACCGGTTACAGCCCGCGCGGGCCGGAAACTCAGATTTACAGCATCGCCGACAGCGATCTGAGCCTGGTGGCGACGGCCGAGATTACCTTGGGCGGACTGCTTTCCGGGCGGATTCTCGATCCGGCCGAGCTGCCGATCAAATTGTGCGGCATCAGCCATTGCTATCGCACCGAGGCCGGCGCCGGCGGCCGGGCTTCGCGCGGGCTGTACCGCGTACACCAGTTCACTAAGGTCGAGATGTTCGCCTTTACGCTGCCGGAAGGCAGCGAGGACATGCTCAATTATTTTTGCGAGCTCGAGGGCCGAATCTTCGACGGCTTGGGCATTGCCTACCAGGTCGTCGACACGGCGACCGGCGATCTCGGGGGACCCGCCTATCGAAAATTCGATCTCGAAGCTTGGATGCCCGGGCGGGGCGACGCGGGGGAGTATGGCGAGGTAACCAGCACCTCGAACTGCACCGATTACCAATCCCGGCGGCTGGCCATCCGTTATCGCACGGGCGAGAAGGGAACCGCGTTCGTCCACACGCTCAACGGCACGGCAATCGCCATCAGCCGGGCATTGGTCGCGATCCTGGAAAACTACCAGCAGGCCGATGGCTCGATTGTCGTGCCGGAGCCGCTGCGGCGATGGGTTGGTAAGGATTGCATTTCCGCGCGTTCGACCCGCACTAGCCGTGACGAATAGTCGGTGCGGCGTGTTGTGCTGAGACGATCAGGACGCATGGTGAACTGCAAACGCATCGCTTGTTGCAGCATTGGTCCGGCAGCCGACAATTCGAGCCACCGAGCCGCGGCCGTTAGCTAGACATCGAAGCGGCCATGTTGTTGAACGACGTGT
Source organism: Planctomycetia bacterium (assembly GCA_031400775.1). GTDB lineage: Bacteria > Planctomycetota > Planctomycetia > Pirellulales > PALSA-1355 > PALSA-1355. The sequence continues at coordinate 20,224 of JANNQN010000355.1, forward strand.
TCGTGTTGGTACCCAATGCTTGAATGGCTATGAAGCACACCATGATAATCATCGCCAGCATCACGGCATATTCGACCGCGGTGGGACCGTCTTCAGAGGTCAAAAATCGTTTCAGCTTGTTTATAGCGGACATGTTGTTGCTCACTATTGCGAATCGAACTCGCTCCCAGGCGGGGTGAGTCCGCAAAAAAAAAGTTCGCGCATCCACCAACATGATGGATGTGCCCACACGCCTTTCGGCAACCGGGCTACCCTCCGACCACTGGTCCGAGGGCCCCTGGCTTTGCGTCCCGGCCTTGCGACCGGTTTGCCTTTATCGAGGATGGTGGGCGAAGGAGCCACAGCACGGCTTCTCGCCGCCAAGCTCGCGGAACACGAAATCGAGATAGGATATTGGGAACGTGCGAGGAGGTGACCAGGCTGCAAGCGTTCGAGTCGATTGAATCGCGGCGATTGCTTCGACTTGAACCTATTGCTGGCTAATGGGAACCCTACTCTATTCCTTTAGCTTGTCAAATCATCTTGGCGCGTTCGCGATCAGTCTGGCATTTCAGCGATCATCGCAGCCTGTGCCTCGCGGCACAATCGTTCCGCTTCCGCCTGGCTGGGCGCTTCGGCAATTGCCCGCACAATCGGCTCGGTATTGCTGGCCCGCACCAGCAGCCATTTTCCAGGCCAATCGAGACGCAGGCCGTCGAGCCGATCGGGCTGGGCATCGCTGAAGTGTCGCTCGACGGCATCAAACGCCGCCGACATTCGCTCGCGCGGCAGCGTGAGCTTGGTCTTGACGATTTCATAGCGCGGCAATTCGGCGGCCAACTGGCTGACCTTCAATTTCCGTCCCGCCATGGCATCCAGAATCGCGGCCATCGCGACGAAGCTGTCGCGGACCAACACCACGCGCGGGTCGATCGCGCCGCCGTTGCCCTCGCCACCCAGTAGGGCTCCGTGGGCCAGCATGGCGTCGACGACATTGGCCTCGCCGACCGCCGAGCGAAAGAACGGCACCCCGAATTGCTCGGCCAGATCCTGCGACATGCGACTGGTCGAGCAATTGGTTACGATCGGCCCGCGCTCGCTGCGCAGCCGCGCCGCGACGCAAATAGCCAGCGTATATTCCTCGCCCACGTAACTGCCCTTTTCATCGATTACGGCGAGGCGATCGGCATCGGGATCCTGGCAGAATCCGACGTCGCAATCGTGGCGCGTTACGGCCTCGAGCACGCCGGCCAGGTTCTCGGCCGTGGGCTCGGGCACGTGCTCGAACTGCCCGTCGGGCGTTTCGCCGAGAACCGTGACCTTGCAGCCCAATGCCTCGAGCAATCGCCGCCCAAGGATGCTGCCCGAGCCGTGATTCGCATCGAGCAAGACCGTGAATCGTGCGGCGCGAATGCGCTCGACGTCCACGGTTCGCAGAACAAGCGCCAAATGCTCAGCGGTGGAGTCCTCGCAGACCAGCACGCGACCGGACCGCAGGATCGGCGAGGTGTCGGGCGGTTTCCGGTAGCGCTGGATGATCCGCGCGCCGATCGATTCCGGCACGACGCGACCTTCGGCCGAAAACAGCTTGAGGCCGTTGTACTGAGGCGGATTGTGACTGGCCGTGATCTGCACGCCGCCGGCCGCCCGATGCTGTCGCACGAGCACACCGAGGGTGGGAGTGGCCGCGACGCCGGCGTCGAGGATATCGCGTCCCAGCGCCGTCAAACCGTCGCACAGGGCCGCGGCCAGCATCGGTCCGCTGGCTCGGCCGTCGCGCGTAATGATCAAAGTTCCCGGCGGAAGTTCGCCGGCCAAGGCCGTGGCGTAGCGAACCGCGATTTCCGGAGTCAGGCTTTCGCCGACGATCCCGCGCAGACCCGAAACGCTGATTATCGGTTCACTCATGTCGATCCATCGTACCCGGCCTCAGGCATCCGTCCAGCCGTCGATTGGCGCCGCGATGCGCTGCGCCCAATGCTGCCAAACTTCACGGCCAAGTCGAGATCGAGTCAGACTAAGCAGACCTTGCCTCGGCCGAGGAATCGGGCACAATTGTGCCAGCCTGCTCGAGCGGGCCGCACACCGGCTGTATCACCGGCGCTTTGTCCCACATCTTGCGAATGCTACCTCATGGAACCATCGTCGGCAAAGTGCGATACAACGGCCGCACTCGCGCAACTCGCGGCGGCCGAGACCCAGCGGCTGATTTCGCCCGGCGCGGCGATCAATATCCGGGCTTGGCTCACCGAGCCGCGCTACCGCGACTATGCCGGCCAGGTCGCCGAGCATCTGGCAGCGGCTCGTTGGAAGGAATTGGACGATGCGTTCTGGACCGTTATTCCGTTCGGCACCGGCGGACGGCGCGGGCGGATGTATCCGATCGGATCGAACTCGATCAACGACCGCACGATCGGCGAAAGTGCCCAGGGTTTGGCCGATTACGTGAAGCGGATTTGCACGGGCGTTCCCTTGGCCTGCGCGATTGCTTACGACACCCGGCATCGCTCGCGGCATTTCGCCGAGCTTTGCTCCGAGGTGATGGCGGCCGCGGGTTTCACCGTCTATCTGCTCGACGGCTATCGCAGCACGCCGGAGCTCTCGTTCACGGTCCGCTACAAAAAATGCTCCTGCGGAATCATGGTCACGGCCAGCCACAATCCTCCCAGCGATAATGCCGTGAAGGCCTATTGGTTGACCGGCGGGCAGCTTCTGCCACCGCACGACCAAGGGGTGATCGATTGCGTGATGTCGACCACTACGATTCATCGTGTGCCGTTTGCCGAGGCCGTCAAGCAGGGCCTCGTCATCGCCTGCCAGGATGAAGTCGACCCGGCCTACATCGCCGCGGTGCAGGCGCAGGGATTCCCCGGGGCCCGCGCGCTGAAGATCATCTACTCGCCCCTGCATGGCGTGGGAGCGTCGGCGGTCATTCCGGCGCTCGAAGCGGATGGCTTTGCCGATGTCGAAGTCTTTGGTCCGCACGCGGCCCCTGACGGAGATTTTCCGAACGTGCCGGGTCACGTGTCCAATCCCGAGAATAGCGCGGTGTTCGACTCGATCATCGAGCGCGGCCGCCAGACGAGCGCCGATTTGATTTTGGCCACCGATCCCGATTGCGATCGCATTGGACTGGCGGCGCCATTGTCGACGGCCGGCGATTCGGCCTGGGGCACGATGACCGGCAACCAGATTGGCGCGCTACTGACCGAGTATCTACTCGAGCAGTGGAAAAAAGCGAGCCGGCTCACGCCGGAACATTACGTCGTCAAAACGCTGGTGACTACCGAACTCGTCCGCCGGATTGCCGACGCCTATGGCGTCACGACGTATGGAAATCTGCAAGTCGGATTCAAATACATCGGTGGCGTCATCGACGAGGTTGGGCCCGACAAGTTCGTGTTCGGCACCGAAGAGTCGCACGGGTACCTGGCTGGCACCTACGCCCGCGATAAAGACGCCGCGGTGGCGGGCAT
>JANNQN010000356.1:0-16891 GCA_031400775.1 Planctomycetia bacterium
TGTCGGCTGGTCGTTCTCACTGGTATTTGCGACATCGTGATAGCTCACAGCATTTTCGCACACACAAACAGCAATGCGACAGCCGTTTGACTGGGACGCCCAACAAACTCCGACCCCACCGAGCAGCCCAAGGTGCGGCACGAACTACTCGCCTGACGTGGCTCGCGACGGGGCGGGTTCTGCGTCGGCGGGTTTGGGCGTTTCGGCTTCGGCGATTGTCTCGACCGACTTCGCCGGTTGCGACTTGATGTAGACGTCGACTTGCTGGCCGACGTACAGCGGCCGATCGCGCGAATCGATCGAGTAGATGACCTGCAATACGCGAGTGTCGACGCGCTCCTTATTGTCGCCGGTCAACGAACGCTTGGGAACCACGTAAGGCTCGACGCGCACGAACGTCAGCGGAAATTCGACGCTCGCCTGGCCGCGCAGCATGGCGATGCCAGGCGAACCGAGAACGTAACGCGGGATATCATTTTCGTCGATGTCGACCCGCACGTGCAATTCGTCGATGTTTCCCAGCACGATCAAGGCCTGCCCCGGCGGCGCGCCGACGAACTCGCCCGGGCGAACGTTCACCTGCAACACCTGGCCGGTCACCAGGGCCCGCACGATGAGCCGATCGATCTCGGTGCGGGTGTGCTCGACCAAGGCCTCGGACTGGGTGACCGCCGCGCGCGCCAGGCCGATGTCGTATTCCCACGCGCCTTTTTCCGTCATGTCGTGTTCCGCCTGGCTGCGGGCGACCTGAGCCTGAGCGGCGTGCAATGCCTGCTGCCGCGTCACAAGATTGCCGGCGGTCTCCACCTTGCGCTCGACCAGGTCGCGAGCCCGATTGTAGAGATCTTGCTGCCCCACCAGGTTGGCCTTGGCTTCGGTCAATTGGGCCGAGCTCATCCGCAACTCTTCGGGTCGCGGTTGATGCTCGAGCCGGACCAGGTCGGCCTTGGCCGATTCGAGCGCGGCCTGTCGGTTGCGCAGCTCGGCCTGCTGCATGCGGTCGTCCAGGCGAAACAGTTTGTCTCCCGCGGCCACCTCCTGCCCAACTTTTACATACACTTCGACCACGACCCCCGGAGTCGATGAGCCGATGGCAATGTTCTCGGTTTCGGCTTCGACGATGCCCGCGCCGGCCACCGTGTTGTCGTAAGGCGATTGCGGCGGCACGCTCATGGGCTTTGCCGGCGGTTCGGCCCGGTTCTGGCCGCTGACGAAGTACACTGAGAACACCAGCAAACAGACCGCCACCAGCGGCAGGATGTACTTGGTAAGTATTTTATTGATCATCGCAATTCTCCCGGGCTTCATCAGCCCTATGCCGTAACTCCGCCCTGGGACACGGCGCCGCTCTCAAGTGAGACCAATCGCCCGGTTCCGTTCTGACTATCGATGCCGATGATATGGCCGTCCTCCATGCGCGCGATCCGATCGCCGAACTCGAACACGCGGCTGTCGTGAGTCACGATGATCACGGCCCGCTCTCCCTCGACGGCCACGCTCCGCAGAACTTCCATGATCGTGTGGCCCGTTTTCGCGTCCAAGGCCGAGGTCGGCTCATCGCAGACCAAAAGTCGCGGGTGATGGATAAGCGCTCGCGCGATCGCTACTCGCTGCTGCTGTCCGCCGGACAACTGAGTGGGCAGTGCATTGACCCGGCTGCCCATTCCCATCCGACCCAGCAATTCCACCGCCCCGGCGTGCGCCCGGCGGCGAGACATACCGCACAGAATCAGCGGAATCGATACGTTCTCGGCAGCGGTCAGCGCGGGCAGCAAGTTGTATTGCTGGAACACGAAGCCGATATTCTGGCGGCGAAACCGCACCTTCTTGGATTGCGACATCTTTCGCAGATCATGTTGCAACACGTTCACTTCGCCCGAGGTAGGCTCGAGGATGCCCGCCACGACCGACAACAGCGTGGTCTTGCCGCAACCGCTCGGTCCGACCAGCAAGGTTAGTTCGCCGGGGAACACCTCGAGGTCCACGCCGCGCAGCGCCCTGACGAGCGAATCGCCCGAACCGTAGTTCTTGATCACGTCGCGGCATACGACCGCGGCTTGCGCTTGAGTGGCCATGCGACGAATCACCCTTGAAAGACGATGGCCGGTTCCAACACCATCACTTTGCGAATGCTCAACAAGCTGGACAAAACTGAGATCAACGCCACGGCGACGCCAGTGCCAACCAGCACCTGCCAGGGCATGTAAAAAGCCAACTGGGGCGACTGTTTTGTCAATTCTCCAAAGATCGCCGCCATACCGATGCCCAGCGAGTAGCCCAGAAAGGCAACCACGCCGGCCTGCAGCATGATCATGCCCAGCAGCTTGAAGTTGCTCGTGCCCATGGCTTTGAGCGCGCCGAACTGCTTCAAGTTCTCCACAGTGAACAGGTAGAACGTCTGGCCGGCGATGGCGGTGCCGACGATGAAACCCAACAGCACCGTGATGCCGAAATTGATCGGGATGCCGGTCTTTTCCATGTAGTACTTGATCGTCTTCCAGGCAAACTGATCGCTGGTCACGGCCTGCAATCCGGTCTGCGCCTGAATCCGCTGGCAAACATCTTCGGCCGAGAGGCCCGGCTGAGGATTGGCCAGGATAAACGACATGATTTTGCGTTCTTGCGGCGCAAAAAGCGTCGCCTGGCTGTATCGCGTGTAGACAATTGGGAACGTCTGGAAGGTATGCCGGGCTTTGCACACGCCCACGACCTGCGCGCGGCGATCGTTCATTTCGAAAATCTTGCCGACGCACATCGGTTCGCCGGGCCAGAGTTGCTTGTAGCCCGATTCGTCGATGATGATTGCATCGGGGCGGCGCAATTCGGCCACGTTGCCCACGATCATCTGAGCCGGCGCGCCGACCATGCTTGCGTCGTCGAGTCCCAGCAAAATAATCTGTTGGAAATTGCCATTTTGCAGCCGCGCGCGGCTCAAGCCTTTGTAGAGATGCACCGCCCAATCGACACCCTTCACTCCCCGCACGCGATACAACTCGACTTCGGACATCGGCTTGATATCGTCGATGAACTGGACGTTCGCATCCATGACCCAAATGTCGGCCCCTTGGATGTCGCGAATCTGACTGGAGGTCAACAGCATCAGCCCGCAGAAGATCGAGGCCTGCTGCGCGATCAACAGCGCGGCGAATGTCACGCCCAGGATGATGCCAAAAAATTTGGCCCGATTGCCGGTCAGCATTTTTAGCGCAACCCAACCCACGGCGTCGCCTCGCTATTTCCGCTGATCGCGCAAGATTCGTTCGATTCCGCCCAGCGTCAACTCAGTGATATGCTCGGCCAGCCGCTGCGGTTCGTAGCTGGCGTATTCTTGCGGGGAGACCAGCATCTGAATCACCGGATCGGTGACGCGGTAATGCAGGCATTGACCGACGACACTGAAGGCCACTAGCCGAATTCGCTCCGCGCTCGCCGTCGACATCAGTTCGCTCAAGATTCCGAACAGCATGGCAAACTGCGGCCGGATGAAATCGTGCACCATCTCCTGGCAGGCCTCGGTAGGGCGGGCCACTTCGCGCAACATCAGGTCGCGCTCCCATTGCGAGGGGCCGCGGCCGATCATCCGCGTCAGCAGCGTGAGAATGAAGTCCGCCAGCTTCTTGCGCGGATCGGTCCCCTCAGGCCAGGATGGAAACGGAACCTGTTCGGCTCGTTGCCGGTAGGCGAACTCGACGGTCGCGATGTACAGCCGCTTCTTGTCGCCAAAGTAGTAATTGACGGCTGCCAGGTTGGCTTTGCCCAACTGGCAAATCTCACGAACCGTGGCCGCTTCGAAGCCCTTGTTGGCAAAGACGCTGCCGGCGGCTTCGATGACCCTGGCCCGGGTATCGTCGACTTCGGTAGCCATAGGAGTGGCCCGGCGAACGGAGTGATGTCAAACACTTGATTCAAACAACTGTTTCAATCAAGTGTATAGCTTAGTTGGCCCAGCGGCAAGGCGGATATCTCAGTTTCTTGAAATCCGCGGCCCGAAGGTGGTCTTTCCGCCGAAATACCGCCGGTAAGCCTGGGGCAAAGCGTTCGCAGTGAATCCGCTCTAGGACCGCTCGGGGCTTTTCGGCTATGATCCCGCCCTCTCGCTATCAGGGCCAGGATGGACCCGGTGGCCACAAATCCTTGCCAAGCCAGTCGAACACAAGTCAGTCGAACAAGGGGATCCAGCATGAAAGTCCGTTTGCTACTCGTCGCTATCGTCGCTCTCAGTGTCACGCACGCCAGCGCGCAAGAGCGCGGCGCCCGCAAAGGCGAGCTCAAGACGCTACGCGAAAAAGCCAGCTACAGCTTCGGCATGACCATGGGCAACGGGCTGAAGAAGCAGTCGGTCGATATCGACATCGACCTGCTCGTGCAGGGTCTGCGCGACGCGACGGGCGGCGGAAAGCTGGCGCTCACCGAAGAGCAAGCCTTCCAAGCCATGGAGGCATTCGAGAAGGAAGTTACGGCGCAACGGGCCGAAGACTCCAAGAAGTTCTTGGTCGACAACAAGAAACGCGCTGGAGTGAAAGTAACGCCCAGCGGCTTGCAATACAAAATTCTCAAGGCCGGCAAAGGCGCCAAGCCCAAGGACGATGACGTCGTGACGGTGAACTATCGGGCCAGCTTCGTCAACGGCACCGAATTCGAGGCGACCAATGGGAAGCCATTCACGACGCCGGTCAACCAGGTCATTCCCGGCTGGCAGGAAGCGTTGAAATTGATGGAAGTCGGTTCCAAGTGGCAGCTCTTCATCCCGCCCGACCTGGCCTACGGCGAGCAAGGTTCGGCGCCGGCTATCGGCCCGAACACCACGTTGATTTTCGACCTCGAGTTGCTTGAAATCGGCAAGCCGAGCGTCAGTCGATCGAAGACCGCGCCGCTCAAGTAGCGGCGCTCGCTGGTCAGGGCCCGGAGGGACGAGCCGGTTCTTCGCCGCCGTCCTGGGCCTGGAGTGTGCGAATCGTCGACGGCACGACTTCGACCGAGCGCACTCGCCCCTCCCCCTCGACTTCGAGTTGAATCGGGCCGTTGGACTCGGCGACCAAGCGGCGAAATTCCTCGCCGCCGGCAAACTCGCGCCCTCCAATGCGATAGATTCGCTCGTTGACCCGCAGGCCGGCCAGGTCGGCTGGCGAACCGCTCACGACACGGTTGATGATCACGGCTTGCGGCTCGGCATCGTCGGTCCTCCAGGAGATTCCCAACCGCACGGGCTCGCCGGGCAAGTTCAACGTCACTTCCAGCGGTTCGTCCTGTCCCGGGCGCTCAATTGTCGCCGTGGCGGAACCGGACGTTGCCAGGACATTCACCAGGAACCTGGCCGCGTCGGTCACGTCGCCTCCGGCGAACTTCAACACCCGATCTCCAGCCCGCAGGCCCGCCAGATCGGCGGCCGAGCCGGCGCTCACGCTGTTGACGACCACCTGGCCGTTGGTGGCGGCCTTGCCGTCGATGCGTACGCCCAAACGCCCCGGCGGCGAAGACAGCCCACGCTCGCGAGTTTGCTGGTCAAATCGTGTTTCGCTGCGCGACTGGCCGCGAAACCCACTCAAGCTGGGCGCATCGGCCAGTTCCACCAGCACATTGAACATGAGTTGCGAGATCTGCTTCAATCCCTCGGCGTTGATCTTGTCGGCGTCGTCGCTGGGACGATGGTAGTCGTCGTGCAATCCGGTGTGAAGCATCAGAACCGGAACATTCCGCGAGTAAAAGGCGTAGTGGTCGCTATCGCCTTTCATTTCCCAATTGAAATTGAGCAGCAGTTGCGAGGGATCGTTCTGACGGCTGACCAAACGTCGCAGGCCGGCGCTGGTGCGGGTTCCGTAGACCACCGCGCGCGAGTTGCGCAGCCGGCCGATCATGTCGACATTGAACATGATCGCCACGTTTTTGACCGGAACGGTGGGGTTCTCGAGCCAGTGCTTCGAGCCCAATAGCCCCTTTTCCTCGCCGTCCCAAAAAGCGATCAGGATCGATCGCCTGGGCTTTTCGGGCAGTTGGGTCAGGGCCTGGGCCACCTCGAGCAAACCTGCCACGCCGCTGGCGTTGTCGTCGGCGCCGTTATGGATCCGTCCGATCGGACCGTAGCTGTTGCGGCTCGAACCGTAGCCGACGTGGTCGAAGTGGGCCGAAATGACAACAACCTGCTTCGCCAGCTCCGCGTCGCGGCCTGGTACATAGGCCAGAATATTGCTGTAGCTGCCGAAATTCTGATAAAAGCTGTGCTTGGGACCGCCGCCGTCGAGCCCCATTTTCTTGAGCCGTTCGATGATGTAGATCCCCGCGGCCCGATTGCCGCGCGTGCCGGCCTCTCGACCTTCGAACGTGTCGTCAGCCAAGGCGTCGACGTCGTGCTTGAGCTCCTGCGAGGTGATCGACAGCAAGGCCGCCATGCGAGCGTTGGTTTCGGCCGCCTCGGTTCGAGCCGCTACGGCCACCAGGCAGAGTGTCACCATTGCCGCGACAAGGACGCTTGGGGACCGCTTCATATTGGATTGGACTTTCGAGATTTCAGTAAAGATCGAGATTGTCGAGAGCGATTTAGCCATTAGCTATCCCGGCACGGGAGTTGCCCAGGCATCGCGTTCGAATTACTAATACCAGGATATCGACATTTGTCGTTCTTAGTAGGGGAGCGTCGCGCGCGCGGCTACGCAATTTGCCGCCCAAGCGGGCAGATTGTGCTTGATAAATTGGCTGGCCGGTAGAATCACTCCGGCGGCGACCGTGGCGGATCGTCGGTGGAACACCAGTCAGCTAAATCGCGCCCCCCTAGTCGATGGCCCGCCGGCGCTGTTACATTTTGTGCCGAGCGATTGCTCGGTGCCCCAGATAATGTGAAGGCCGCCCGTTTCATGACACAGGCTATTCGGAAGTTACTGGTCGCCAATCGCAGCGAAATCGCCATCCGCGTGTTCCGCACGGCGCACGAGCTGGGCATCCGCACTGTCGCCATCTACTCGCACGAGGATCGCTATGCCCTGCACCGGTTTAAGGCCGACGAAGCCTACCAGGTAGGAAAGGCCGGCGAGCCGATAAGAACGTACCTGGACGTGGAAGGAATCCTGGACGTGGCCCGCCAGTGCGGCGCTGACGCCATCCATCCCGGATACGGCTTTCTGTCGGAGAATCCGGCCCTGGCCCGGGCCTGCCTCGAGGCTGGCATCATTTTTTGCGGCCCGCCCCCGGAAACGCTGGAAAAACTGGGGGACAAGCTCGAGGCTCGGGCCATCGCCGCAGCCGCCAACGCGCCGATCCTCTCGGGGAGCACTGAGCCGCTAGCCGATATCGAGGCGGCGAAAAAATTAGCCGAGAAGTTGGGCTATCCGGTATTGCTCAAGGCGGCCAAGGGGGGTGGCGGACGCGGGATGCGGGTCGTCAACGAGCCCGATCAATTGGCCTCGTCGATCGAGCAAGCGCAGCGCGAATCGCAGGCGGCCTTTGGCAGCTCGGACGTGTTTCTGGAAAAGTATATCCAGCGCCCGCGCCATATCGAGGTGCAACTGATCGGCGACAAGCACGGCAATCTCGTACACCTGCACGAGCGAGATTGCTCGGTGCAGCGCCGCTATCAGAAAGTGGTCGAGATCGCGCCCGCCTTGAATCTTGATCCGAAGCTGCGCGATGCGATTTTCGAGGCGGCTTTGCGAATCGGCCGGGCGGTGCGCTATGAAAGCGCCGGAACCGTCGAGTTTCTGGTGGATGCCGACACGAACCAGTATTACTTCATCGAGGTCAATCCGCGGATTCAGGTCGAACACACCGTGACCGAAGCCGTCACGGGAGTCGACGTGGTGAAGTGTCAAATTCTGGTGGCCGAGGGACGGGCGCTTTCGGATCCGGAAATCGGCTTGGCGAGCCAGGCGGATGTCCGCACGTACGGTTATGCCCTGCAGTGCCGGGTGACGACCGAGGATCCGGAGAACCGGTTCCTGCCCGACTATGGGCGCATTGCCCATTATCGCTCGGCCGGCGGAATGGGCGTTCGGCTGGATGCCGGCACGGCCTTCTCGGGCGCCGTAGTGACTCCATTTTACGATTCGCTGCTGGTCAAGGTGACGGCCTGGGGCCCGCGCTTCACCGACGCCGCCCGCCGCATGGAGCGCGGACTTGCCGAGTTTCGCATCCGCGGCGTGAAAACCAATATCCCTTTTCTGATCAATCTGGTGACGCACCCCAAGTTCGTCGCCGGCGGATTCACCACGAAGTTCATCGACGAAGCGCCCGAGCTATTCGACTTCGTGCCGCGTCAGGACCGGGCGACCAAGTTGTTCACTTACCTGGCCGAGGTGATCGTGAACGGCCATCCGCTGGTCAAGACCCGCCCGGCCAAGATCCGTCGCACGCCGGCGCCCGTGCCGTCGCTCGAGCACCGGCCTGAGATTCCGCCCGGTAGCCGGCAGAAGCTCCTGGAGCTAGGTCCCGAAAAATTCTGCAAATGGGTGCTCGAGCAGAAGCGGCTGCTGATCACCGACACGACATTTCGCGACGCGCACCAATCGCTGTTGGCCACGCGCGTGCGCACGTACGACATGCTGGCGATCGCCGAGACCTATGCTCGCACCTGCCCCGAAATGTTTTCGATCGAGATGTGGGGCGGAGCAACTTTTGACACCTCGATGCGATTCCTCAAGGAATGTCCCTGGCAGCGGCTGGTCGATCTGCGCGAGAAGATCCCCAATATCTTGTTCCAGATGTTGCTGCGGGCCTCCAATGCGCTGGGCTACGCGAACTATCCGGACAACGTGGTCAAATCGTTCGTGCAGGAATCGGCCCAGGCCGGAATCGACCTGTTTCGGATATTCGATTCGCTGAACTGGGTCCCCAACATGAAGGTGGCGATGGACGCCGTGCTCAAGAGCGGCGCGCTGTGCGAAGCGGCCATCTGCTACACCGGCGACATCCTCGATCCCACGCGGTCGAAATACGACCTCAAGTATTACGTCGAGCTGGCGAAAGAATTCGAGAAGATGGGGGCCCATATCCTGGCCATCAAGGATATGGCCGGCCTGTGCAAGCCTTACGCCGCGGAACTTCTGGTACGCACGCTCAAGCAAGAGATCGGCATCCCCGTCCATTTTCATACGCACGACACCAACGGCGTGCAGGCCGCCTCGATTCTCAAGGCGGCCGAAGGCAACGTCGACATCGTCGACGGCGCTGTCTCGTCGATGTCGGGTCTAACCTCGCAGCCCAACTTGAACTCGGTGGTCGAATCGCTAAGGTTCACGCCGCGCGACACGGGACTGGATTTCGAAAGCCTGCAGGCGATTGCCCGCTATTGGGAAGCCGTGCGCGAGTTTTATTCGCCGTTCGAAACCGGCATGATGGCCAGCACGGCCGACGTGTTCACCAACGAGATCCCCGGCGGCCAGTACACGAATCTCTACCAGCAGGCGCAGGCCGTGGGCCTGGGTCCTCGCTGGCCCGACATCTGCCTCATGTATGCCCAGGTGAATCAGCTCTTCGGCGACATCGTGAAGGTCACTCCGTCGTCCAAAGCCGTGGGCGACATGGCGCTATTCTTGATTACCAACGACCTCTCGATCGAGGACGTGCTGGACACCAAGCGCGAGCTGGCATTTCCGGAATCGGTCGTCGACCTTATCTCCGGCCGCATGGGCCAGCCCCCCGGCGGCTTTCCGCCCAAGGTCATTCAACTTGTCTTGCGCGGCCAGCCGCCGCAGACGGACCGCCCCGGCGCCAATCTGCCGGCGGCCGATTTCAAGGCCATCACCGCCGAGCTGCAAGCCAAGCTCGGACGCGAGCCCAAACGTCAGGAAGTTCTTTCGTACATACTCTTCCCCAAGGTGTTCACCGAATTCGAGGCGCACCAGGTCACTTATGCCGACGTCGGCATTTTGCCGACCGACGTCTTCTTTTACGGCCAGGAGCCGGGCCAGGAAGTCGCCATCGAGATCGAGCGCGGGAAGACCCTGATCGTCAGGTTCTTGACCGTCGGCGATCCGCATCCCGACGGCCGCCGCACGGTGTTCTTCGAGCTCAACGGCCAGCCGCGCAGCATCAACGTGCGCGATGTGTCGCTCGAGCCCGAGGAAAAGGAGCGCGTCAAAGCCAACCGCGACGACCCCAAGCAAGTCGGCGCGCCGATGCCGGGACTGGTCGTGACGGTGTCGGTCAAGCTGGGTGATAAGGTGCCGGCCGGTCAGAAATTGCTCTCGCTGGAAGCCATGAAGATGGAAACCACGCTCTACGCCGAGCAGGCCGGCAAGGTGGTGGAACTTCTCGTGAAGCCGGGCGCGCAGGTCGACGCCAACGACCTGATGCTGCGGTTCGAGTGACACGCGACATCCTGTCTCCGGTGCCGCGATGGTCTTCGGTCGGCTGCCAGCATCGAGTTTCGGCGCTCCCGTCGTTGTGTTAAGCTCGTAGCGGCTACTCCGTTTCGTTCCGAGCGAACGCTATGAAAATCACGCAGGTCGTTTGCCAGATTCTCAGAATCAAGAACGTGACGGCCAAAACGGCCTCGAGCCAGGATGCCGTCATCGTGCGCGTGCGCACCGACACAGGGCTGGAAGGGATCGGCGAGGCCGACGCATCGCCCGAAGTGATCAAGGCGATCGTCGATGCCCCGTTCAGCCATAACATCGCCTGTGGCCTGCGCGAAATCGTGCTGGGCGAGAACCCGCTCGAGACCGAGCGACTCTGGCAGAAGATGTACCGCCGCACGATGTACTTTGGCCGCACGTCGGTGGGCATCGCCGCCATGGCCGCGGTCGATATGGCGCTGTGGGATCTCAAGGGCAAGCATTTTGGCGAGCCCATTCACCGGCTGTTGGGCGGAAAGCAGCACTCGAAGATCAAAGCCTATGCTTCGATCTTGTTCGGCCGGGACGGACGCGAAACGGCCGACATCGCCCGCCGCTGGCGCGCTGCCGGCTACCAGGCCATCAAGTTCGGATGGGAGCCGATGGGCCAGAGCGAGGCGCTCGACATCGAGCTGGTGCGCGGAGCCCGCGAGGGGATTGGCGACGGCACGCTGCTCATTGACGCCGGGTGCGTGTGGGACGCTCGGACCGCGCTGCGCCGGGCGCAAGCGTTTGCACAATTCAACATCGAGTGGCTGGAAGAGCCGCTGCGCGAAGACGACGTGGACGGTTACGTTTGGCTGCGCGACCGTTCGCCCGTGCCAATCGCCTCGGGCGAGGGCGAGTGTGGTCGCGAAGCCTTTCGTCCGTTGATCGATCGCCATGCTCTGGACGTGTATCAGGTCGACCTGTCGCGCAATGGTTTCACCGACGCGGCTTATATACGTGCCCGCGTCGAAGAGCGCGGGGCCCGGCTGTGCAATCACTGTTACACCAGTCCGCTGACCGTGGCTGCCAGCCTGCACTGGCTGAGCACCTGCCGCGACGCGTTTATTTTCGAGGACTGCGTCGAGGACTCGCCGCTACGACACGAACTGACCCGCGAGAAAGTGCAGGCCGCCGACGGCTGGATTACCGTGCCCGACGGTCCGGGTTTGGGCGTGACGCTGGACGAAGGGTTCGTCAAATCGCATTTGATGAGTGAATCGGGGTGAACGTTACTCCGGAATGTCGAGCCGGCCGAAATTGCACGCACTTCAATCGAGTTTTTCGCCGTGACGCACGTCGACACGCCACAATCGTACTGCCAAGGCGCGATCGCCCGGCGCGACATCACGCCGCCGGTTGGCATCTATCACCGGATGTGGGGCGCGGCGACCCACGATCGCTCGACCGGAATTCATCGACCCCTATTGGCCACTGCGCTGGCCCTGGCGCCGACCGACCGGCCCGACGGAACACGGCCCGCGCCGACGCAATTGCTCGTCAGCATCGACCACTGTTTGTTGTGGAACGATGAGATGCAAGCTCTGCGCGAGCGTGTCGCCCGAGGCTCCGGCATCGCGCTCGATCAACTGCACATCGCCTGCACGCACACGCACGCGGCCGGGCTGATGGATCCGGGGCGCGCGGATCTGCCGGGCGGGGACTTGATTGCCCCGTACCTGGTCTCTATGGCCGACGCGATCGCCGAAGCCGTTCGCGAGGCGCTTGCCTCCATCCGGCCGCTGGCAATCGTCTATGGCCAGGGCCGCTCGTCGTTGGCTCGGCATCGCGACTTTTGGGATGCCGGCAATCGGCAATTCGTCTGCGGATTCAATCCCCAGGGGCCAAGCGACGACACCGTGCTGGTGGCACGATTGACCGACGAGCGGTCGCAGACTGTTGGAACGATCGTGAATTATGCCTGCCATCCCACGACGTTGGCCTGGGACAACACGTTGGTGAGCCCCGACTATGTGGGCGCCCTGCGCGAACTGGTCGAAGGCGCCACGGGCGCGCCCTGCTTGTTTTTGCAAGGCGCCTCGGGCGACTTGGGACCGCGGCACGGCTACGTGGGGGACCCGCAAGTCGCCGATCGCAACGGCCGCGAGCTGGGCTATGCGGCATTGGCGGCGCTCGAATCGCTCAGCGAGCCGGGCTTGCGTTTCGAGTATGCTGGCCCGGTCATTTCGGGCGCGACGATCGGCACCTGGAAGCATGTGCCGCTGCCGCCGGAAGCGCTGTGCGGCAAGCATCGCTGGCGGTGCGAGTCGCTGGCGATCGATCTGGCCTATCGGGCCGATCTGCCTACGCGCGAAGACACTGAGTCGCAACTCAATCATTGGCAGGCCACCGAAAGCGCTGCGCTGGCCGCGGGTAACGAGACCGAAGCGCGCGATTGCCGCGCGCAAATCGAACGCATGCAACGGCAATTGTCTCGATTGCGGTCGTTGCCGCCGGGCGAGAACGTGCCGGTCACGGCCTCGATCTGGCAATTGGGAGATGCCGTTTGGGTCTCGCTTCAGGGCGAGCACTACAACCAGCTGCAGCGGGCCGTGCGGGAGCGGTTTCCCGACCGGCCGATCGTGATCTGCACGGTCACCGACGGTTGGCTGCCGGGCTATGTGCCCACGGCGGACACCTACGGCAAAGGCATTTACCAGGAGTCAGTGGCGATTGTCGCGCCCGGCTCGCTCGAGCGCTTGATCGAGACCCTTTGCCGCCAAATTGACGCCTGTTTGTCGTCGGATGGTTGACGAATTCGGGCATTGCTGGCCAAATGGGTGCGGCTGGGTCATTGATCGGGCCCTTAAGATAACTGGAAAACTGTCAAACGATTGCTTAATCGAGCCACAATATACGATACGGAGAATCAAGACTGGCCAAGGCGGAAATAACCCGCGACGACCTGATCAAGGCCCTCAATGGCGATCTGGCCCGCGAATACCAGGCGATCATCGCGTATATCAACTACAGCCAGGTGCTCAAGGGCGCCGAGTACATGAACATCGCCAAGGAGCTGGACGTACATGCATCGGAGGAGCTATCGCACGCGCTGCAAATCGCCAAGCAGATCGATTATCTGGGCGGAATGCCGACCGCGACGCCGCTGAAGGTCAAGACTTCGGACAAGGCCAAGGACATGCTGCGGTTCGACCTGGACAACGAATTGCAAACGATCGCCCACTATCGCCGCCGCATCCGCGACGCTGAAACGCTTGGTGAATACGCATTGTGCGAAGTGTTGCGCCAGATCGCCAAACAAGAGCAAGAACACGCCATCGACCTGGCGACGGCGCTGGGAATCGAGGTTCCGCCGATCCCGGAGATTAAGCAGTCGCGAGGTTTGGCCCTTTACGCGACGGGAGTCATTTTGCATGATCCTCGCCCATGTCCAGTTGCCAGCGGCATGCGTGGCCGGTCGCGGGACGAAACCTATCTTCCGGGCCGCGTTGCAAGCCTTCGCTGCCGAACGGCTGGCAGCGCACGGCACTGCGGCCAATTGACGCGGTTGGTGCGATTGTGGCCAAGCGAGTCACAAGATGACTGCCGTTCCTATTAGTCTTTTCATCCCCCTTAATTCTTTCGATGGTCTCACTGATGGACCTTAACACTGCCGGGATAGTCGCGTCCATTGCTGGATTGGGTGCAACGTTTGTTGAATGGTTTATTCACGGCTTGAAGTCCCGCGACCGACAAGCGAACGAAGCCGCGGCGATCACCATCGATGACTACAAGGAATGGCTTCGCCGTGGGGAGCATCGTCACGTTCTCAATGGGCTCGAACAGTCCCAGCAAGCAATGGTGCTTATTTCGACCTTGATCGACGGCTTGATGCTGCAAACCGATAAGACGGCACTCGAAACGTTGCGCAGAGTAGAAAACAGCGATGCTCGGCTAGAAGCACTTGCCGCAAGACTCGCCGATGTCCAAAAGCACTTACAGTTGTTTGACCCTGAAATTGTGCGTTCCCGCGATGAGCGGTCATTTGAGAGCAAATATCTCAAGCAAATTGAGTCAACATATGGTCGTCTGCAGATGGTTGGCGTCCCCGAAATGAGACAAGTAAAACAGCGATTTACGGTAGCATATGTCGCCTTGAACGTGCGATCCTCCACCGGCGGTCAGCACCTAAGAGGCGCTGAAGAAGCGCTGCGTGACGAGAAGGAAATGACGATCCGTGGTTCGGCCGGTTCGGGCAAGACAACTCTACTCACCTGGTTGGCGCTGCAATGTGCGCAAGTAGAGGACGCCGCCAATGTCTGGAAAGGCGGAATTCCTTTTTTTGTCCCATTGCGCAAGATGAAGGGGCCAGATCGACATCATCCGGATATGAGTCAGTTTGTCAAATACTCCGTTGATCCCAAGCTGTTTCCTGTTGAGCCTCCTCGGAATTGGCTGAGAGGCGTACTCGACAACAATCGCGCAGTTATCTTGATTGATGGCGTGGACGAGTTGGCAATCAATGACCGCCCATATTTCTGGGAATGGGTGGATGATTTTTCTAGCCTGTGTCAAGGGAATCGAATGTACGTTACTTCGCGCCATATTGGCGAGGGTCATTGGTCGCCCCCCAGCTCATTCACCAACGCCGAACTCGACGAGATGAACGATGTGGCGGTGAGGCAATTCATCAAGAACTGGCATGATGCGATTATTGATATTGGCGTCGACGAAAGCGACCGACACGAATTGGAGGACTCGCGGGGCAGTCTCGTATTGAAACTGCGCGATGCTCGTAATCAGCGGGTACGTGATCTGTGTCGCACACCGCTGTTATGTAGCCTAGTGTGTGCTTTGCATTGGAGAGAATGGGGGTATTTGCCGAGCCGGCGCGTGGACATTTATGATCGGTGCTGCACTATGCTGATTGACGAGCGTGACCGAAAGCGAGATGTACCATCGCCAGAGGGGCCATTAAGGTTTCTCGAATACCGCGATAAGGAAATGTTGCTGCAGCGACTTGCCCTTGACATGATGCGCAATGCCATGGCAACAAATAGGTCTGGACAACAGATCGAAGTTACTCGCCGCGAGGCGGTTAAATGGATCCGACCAAATATTCGCTCATGCGATAACCCATTGGCTCGTGAGTGCGAGGCCGAAGACCTTATTGACCATCTTATCGTTCGGACAGGATTGTTGCGTGAACCTAGCAAGGGCCGAGTCGACTTCCCGCATAGGACATTTCAAGAGTATTTGGCGGCTTGTGCAGCTGGGGGCGCTCAACCAAGTTGGTTTTCTAGTATCGCAGACACGAGATGATCAGTGGCATGAAGCGATCGTGATGGCCGCCGGAACTAAAGTTGGAGGGGTGAGCTTCGGCAATGCTCTTGTTGGGGCGTTGCTGGACAAAGGTGATAGTGTCAACGAAGCAGGGGCACGGCGTGCCTGCTTTACACTTGCAGTTGCCTGTTTGGAAACAGGACATCAACTGGCGGAGGATCTTCGTGCCCGCGTTTTGAGTCATCTTCCGGAGATCATGCCGCCCACTAACTCAGAGGAAGCTAGAGTGATCGCTGCTGCGGGTGACGCGGCACTTCCACTTCTTGAGTTGAAACATTGGCGCGACGAGAAGGCAGTTGTTGTCGCTGCATGCGCACAAGCAGTGGCTGCCATTGGAAGTCCGAAGGCTGTAATGATGCTAATGGAGCGCGGCGGCTATGGCAACGATAGACGCGCAAGCGTTATAGCAAAGGTATGCGAATGTCCCGGTATTGATCCAACAGCAATCCCAAGAATACAAACGTGGATTGGCGGCTATCCCACTGAAGAGATGCCAATGGTGGTACGGCCGTTCTTTACAAATATTGCGCCTCTGATCAAGGACGAGAGAGTCATTATGCTGGATCTGCAAGGGTTTTCCGGGGTTACCGACTTGTCAGCGCTGCGGCGTCTTCGTCAATTGACGTCGCTTGACCTGTCGGGAATGACGACACTTGCTGATATTGAGCCAGTTGGAGGTCTCGTAGACTTGCGACGGTTGGACCTGGCCCAGTGTATTGGGGTATCTGACATAAGTCCTATTGCGGGATTACGGAATCTTCGAGAACTCGATCTGTCTGGACTGGTCCAAATATCCGACGTATCGGCTCTGTTAAGGCTCAAGGCACTCGTGCAGTTGTCACTGGTTGGGATTGGTGATGTGGATGTTAGCGGTTTCGACCGCATGCGATCTTTAGAAGTGCTGGATATCAGGGGGTGCCGGAACATTAAGGGGCTTGAGACGCTGGCAAGCCATCGCTCTTTGAATGAAGTAATTGTTGACACCTCTGTGGCGCGCCACGTTCGGTCAATCGTCGGAAGAGATAAAGTGTCTGCATTCACCATGAGGGCAGTAGAGGCAGGTTACCGCGCATGAGCCAACCGAGGATGCCGCAGATGTCGGTCGGCTGAAGTGGACGCAATCTGTTGCGTCGTCCGCGCATCGGGTTTCGATCTCGCTGCGATCCAGCAGCATACGCGGACAATGGGGGAACAAAGCAATGAAGTCCTGTGGCCCATTATCGAATCCACACTCTCATAACTGCCCGTACTGAAATCGTCGGCATTCCACTGCCACCAAATTCAATCCTATAGTGTCCACG
>JANNQN010000357.1:0-8867 GCA_031400775.1 Planctomycetia bacterium
CGCGGTCGAGCGCCGCATCGTTCAGCGCCCGAGCGTGTTGCGACTGGTCAATGCGATGCGCGCCAAAGCCAAGCGGCCGGCGCTGCAATTCTCGCCGCCCGAGCAGCCACCGCCTTAGCGGACCGTGACCACTGGCAACAATTTGCTCGTTCGGCTGGTTTTATCGCAACGAACGTGGTAACATATCGGCGCGAGTTGATGCTTCAAATAGCAGCCGACGCCCCACGGGTGTCGGAGGAGCGGTCGACCATGTTGCGTATTTTGGGATCGGCTCGAACGCTGTGCGGCGGAATGACGCGCCGCGATCTGCTGCGCATTGGCGGGCTGGGTTTAGCCGGCATGAGCCTGGCCGATCTGGCCGCCTGGCAAGCTGCCAGCGCCGACGATACTGCGGCTCGACCCAAATCGTTCGGCCGCGCCAAGTCGATCATTCTCATCCACCTGTATGGCGCGCCGAGCCAGATCGAATGGGTCGATCCCAAGCCGGACGCGCCCGTTGAGATTCGCGGCGAGCTGGGATCCATACCCTCGAGTCTGCCCGGTTGTGATGTCTGCGAATTGTTGCCGACCTTTGCCAAGGTGATGGATCGCACGACGGTCATCCGTTCGATGACGCATCCTTATCCGTTGCACGGCGTGGCTTATGCGTTGACCGGCGTGCCCACGTTGGATCTGCCGGCCGAGCTCAACCCGCGCGATCCTCGCAACTGGCCGTTTTTCGGCTCGGTCGTGGACTACATCGAGGCCCAGCGCGAACGAACCGGCCAGGCGCCGCGCCGCAGCGTGCCGGCCAACATGGCGCTGCCATTTCGATTCAGCAGCCGGCGCACCGGCGAGGTGCCGCGATCCGGACCGTATGCTACGTTCTTGGGCGCCGAATTCGATCCGGTGTGGACGGACTACGTCGGCACGGCCACCAAAGGGCTGGCCAAGACGCTGGCCGACAAGCGCTTCGACGAGAACGATCCGTACATTGGGCTTAGTCCAGACAGCTACTTTTACGTCCCCTCGGCGACACGACTGGAAGGCGAGATCACGCTCGACCGGCTGGCGCGGCGCAAATCGCTGGTCTCGCAGTTGGATCAGGCGCGACGCGATCTGGCCACGACGCCACGCGGCAAGCAACTCGACCGCTATCGCGAGATGACCTACGAGCTGCTGGCCTCGGACAAGCTGCGCAACGCGCTCGATTTGCGCAAGGAAGTCCCGGCCATGCGAGAACTGTACGGCCACACCCTGTTCGGCCAGTCGTGCCTGGCCGCGCGGCGACTAGTCGAAGCCGGCAGTCGCATCGTGAGCGTGTTTTGGGACGAGTATGGCCTGGCCGGCAGCGGCTGGGACACGCACTACAACCACTACGCGCGGATGAAGCAGGAACTGTGCCCCGGCTTGGACCAGGCCTGGTACGGATTGATAACCGACTTGGACCAGCGCGGCTTGCTGGACGATACGCTGGTCGTGTGCACGAGCGAACACGGACGAACACCCAAGATCACCACGGGGCAGGGGGGCGGCCGCGACCATTGGTCACGCGTGTATTCAACGCTCATGGCCGGCGGCGGCACGAAACGGGGGCACGTCGTCGGCGCGTCGGACAAGCACGGCGGCGACGTCGCCGAACGACCGATCAGCCCCAAAGATCTGCTGGCCACGATGTATCATCTGCTGGGCATCGATCATCACACGATCGTTCACGACACGCTCGATCGCCCCTTGCCGTTGGTTGACGGACAAGTCATCCCCGAAGTGCTCGCCTGAGACAACGAATCGCGGTTCGCCACGATTGCGCATAACCGGAAGCTTCGCCATGCTCAACATCCTCGGGCGACCGCGACGGGCAGCAGGCGGCTGGACGCGCCGCGATGTGTTGCAGGCCGGCGGCGCGGGCTTGTTTGGATTGACCTTGCCCAAGCTGCTCGCCGCCGAAGAAGTGACGAAGCGGCCGGCGCGCGCGAAAAGCGTCATCTTCCTGTTCTTGTTCGGCGGTCCCAGTCAGCTCGAAACTTTCGATCTCAAGCCGCTAGCGCCCAGCAACCTGCGCGGGCCGTTTCGCCCGATCGCATCGCGCACGGCCGAGTTGAAGATTTGCGAGTTGATGCCCAAGCTGGCCAACATCTCGGACAAGTTCTGCGTCGTCCGCACGATGACGCATCCCTATAATGATCACAGCACGGCGGGCCACTACATTCAGACCGGCCATCCCTGGCATGTGCCCATCGGCGGCGGATTCAACGCGACGGAAAAGGACTGGCCGACCTACGGATCGGTCGTCGACTATCTCGACGAGCGCGCCCCGGACGGCGGGGCTCGCGACATGCCCGGTTTCGTCTATCTGCCGAACCGGCTGGGGCATATCCAGACGTATTCGAGTCGCCTCGATCGGCCCGGTCAGTACGCCGGCTGGCTGGGGCGGGGCTACGATCCGCTGGCGACGCGGATCGGCAAGCGAGACGACAAAGACAATCCCTACTATCGCGACTGCACCGAAGAGGAATTGGACTTCCGCATTCAAGGTTTGGCGCTCGGCGAGGGACTCTCGCTCGACCGCCTGCAAGGCCGACGGTCGCTGGTCGACCAGTTCGATCGGGCTCGTCAAGACAGCGATCGTAACCGCAGCGTGGCGGCATACGATCAGTTCCGCCGCCGGGCGCTGTCGCTGGTCACTTCCGAAAAAGTCCGCACGGCGCTCGACATTCGCAAAGAGCCCGCCGCTATGCGCGATCGTTATGGGCGGCACTTGTTCGGCCAGTCGACGTTGCTCGCGCGCCGCCTCGTCGAAGCCGGCACCCGGTTTGTCACCGTGGCTTGGGACGCGCCAGATGGCTACGGCTGGGATTCGCACGTCACGAGCAACGACGTGCGCGACCACCTCATCCCGGGCCTGGACCAGACTCTGTCGGCGCTATTGGTCGATTTGGAGGAGCGCGGCCTGCTCGACGAAACATTGGTCGTGGCGGTGGGCGAGATGGGTCGCACGCCCAAGGCCACGGGCGACTGGGGCCGCAACCACTGGAGCACGTTGTTTCCCGCGGTGCTGGCCGGTGGCGGCGTGCGCGGCGGCATGGTGTACGGTTCGACGGACAAGGATGCCGCTTACGCCCTGGACCATCCGACCAGTCCGGAAGACCTGGCGGCCACGGTTTTCGAGCGGTTGGGCATCGACCCCGAGCTTCGCATCTCCGACGCACAAGGCCGGCCGGTACCGCTGGTCGAAAGCGGCCAGGTGATCCGCGACATTCTTGCATAACCTCGCATAACGCGCCAGCGATGCGTTCGCCTGTGGGACGCCGCACAGCGCGCGAACGCGGACCTCGCCTCCGGGGGCATAAGCGGCTGGCCGTCAAGCAGTTACGAGAGACCCAGCGGGCGTTTGAAATAATCCTTGGCGCGTTGTGCGATGCTCATGGGGAGGTTACCATGAGGCCAGCAATCCTGCCCGCCCGATCCAGCCAACCCGCCGTGCGAGCGCCATCCTGCCATGAAGCGATTGTTCCTAGCGGTCCTGTTCTTGGCGTTGCCAGCTAGCCTGGCTATCGGCCAGCCCCCGACGCTCAGTCATCTGCTGCCTTCTGGCGTGCAGCCGGGCAAGTCGCTCAACGTGGTCTTTCATGGGGCGAATCTCGCGGGCGCGAACAAGGTGTGGGCCGGCTTTCCGCTGTCGGCGGCACTGACGGCCGGCATCGAAGGCAACGGCACACAGCCGGCCAGCGTCACGTATCGGCTCACGATTCCGCCCGACGCCCCGCTAGGCGTGGCCGGCATTCGCATTGGCACGGCCCAGGGAATCTCGAACGTGCGGCTCGTGCTGGTCGACGACCTGTCGGCAATCGCCAAAACGGGCACGAACAAAAGTCTGCAATCGGCCCAGCCGCTTTCTCCGCCAATCGCCGTAGACGGCGCCAGCGACGCCGAATCGAGCGACTTTTACAAGCTCTCGGTCGCGGCCGGCCAGAGGCTTTCCGTCGAGGTTTTCGCCCGCCGCCTGGGATCGCCCATGGATCCGATGATTCGCCTGCTGACGGCCGCGGGTCGTGAACTGGCCTTCAGCGACGACGAGCCAGCCACGGGCGCCGACAGCCGACTGAGTCACACATTTGCCGCCGCGGGCGATTATTACCTGGAGATTCGCGATATCCGCTTTCAGGGCGGCGGGACGCATCGCTATCGGCTGCGGGTCGGCGAGTTCCCATTGCCCTCGACACCCTATCCACTGGCCGTGCAAAAAGGCACGAGCGCTTCGGTCGAACTGCAAGGCCAGGGTTTGGCAGCGTCGCCCACCATTACGGTCGCCGCACCGGCTGATGTGGCGGGCAATAACTTGCACGCTGCCGTGCCGGGAACGGCCGGGCAAGGGGGCGCTTGGGTCAGCCTGTTCGCCAGTGACATACCCGAGCAATTGGAACAAGAACCCAACGACACGCCCGACAAGAGTACCCCCGTCAAACTGCCTGGCGCGATCGACGGACGTTTCGCGGCCCGCGGGGATCGCGATTTCTTTCAGTTCGAGGGCAAGAAGGGGGAGCGGTTCCTGTTCCGCGGTCAAACGCGCAGCCTGGGCTCGCCCTGCGACTTGTTCTTGCGGCTGCACAATGCTGACGGCGGCGTTTTGGCCGAGGCCGAAGACACCGGTCCCGAGGAAGGCATTCTCGATGTCACGTTGCCCGCCGACGGGATCTATCGGCTGAAGGTCGAAGACACGAATCATCGCGGCGGCGCGGACGAAGTCTATCGGATTGCCGTCGAGCCCTATCAGCCCGGGTTTACCCTGACGGCGGCGGCCGAAAAAGTCGACGCCCCGCAAAGCGGCGTGTTCGTCGTGAAAGTGACGGCTGCGCGGCGCGACTACAACGGACCGATCACCCTGTCGCTCGAAGGCGCAGGCGAGGGCTGCACGTTGCAAGGCAACATCATTCCCGAGGGCAAGCCGGAGACGACGCTGAACGTCACGCTCGGACCAACGCTTGCCGCCGGACAATTGGCAACCGTCAAGATCGTCGGCACGGCCAAGACCGACGCCAACGAGCTGCGCGCGACCGCAAGCACACTGGTGGCCCTGCGTACGGCCTTGAGCGGACTGCCCTTTCCGCCGGCCGCGCTCGACGGCACGCTGGCGCTGGGCGTTGGCCCGGTGTTCCCAAAGTTTTTTGAACTGGCGGCGGCGACGCCGGTAGTTCCCTTGGTGGCGGCCAGCTCACCGTCCAACTTGCAAGTGAAGCTGACACGCTCGAACGGATTCGACGACAAGGTCGACCTGCGGGTCGAAGGTTTGCCGGCTCCGGCGACTGTCAAAGCCGCGGCAATCGAGAAAGGCAAGGCCGAGGGGGCGATTGAGTTTGTCAGTCCTCAGGCCATTCCGCCGGGCAAGCACGCCATCCGCGTGATCGGATCGGCCACGTTCCAGAACCAGCCGCAGCAGTTCGTGATCGAGCAAGTCTCGCTGGAAGGTCCGCCGATCGCGATTGCCTTTGCGCCCGGCGGCCCCTTGCCGGCCGGGGGCAAGCAGAAGGGCACGTTGACGTTCACCGGCCAATTCCAACCGGTTGCGGCCACGGCCACTTACGAAAGCGGCGTCACGCGGGCGGCCGAAGGACCGCGCGGTCCGGCATTGCCTGGCTTTGAGGCCGATAACAAGGCGGCCGCGTTTTCCGGCATCGACAAGGCGCCCGGCGACGATCGGCTGACCGCCCGCTTGCCGGCGATCTCGACGGGCGACTACACGCTCGAGCTGTGGCTGTTCAACTCGCGCGATCTATCGCAGCCTAACTCGCCGGCGATTTCTGGATATTTCTACAGCCGTCCCGGCGCGCCAAGCGCAGCGAATACGCAGCCCGGCGATCACCTGGGCATCGGCGGCGTCGAGAGCTCGCCTCGCGATCGGCTGTTCTACTACAACGGCCAGAGCATGATCGCCGGCCGCACGACTCTCGCTCCTGGCACGTGGCACCACGTGGCACTGGTTCGCTCCGGCGACGACGTGAAGGTGTACCTCGACGGCGACATCGCGAACCCCGAGTTGCAAACGACGGCCCCCAAGAACTACAACGCCAACGAGATATTCCTCGGCACACGTAGCGACGGTTTTGCGCCGTTCCAGGGACGACTGGACGAGATCGTGTTCTTCGACACGGCGTTGACGCCGGCCCAGGTTCAGGCTCATCACGCGGCCGCGAAAGCCGCCACTCCGGCACGCGACGTGATTTTGAAGGACAACCCGCTGGCGTACTGGCGGCTAAACGAGGTCGACGGACGAGTGGCAGCGAGCATTGCCCCGGCCCGCAAGCGGCTGGTGAAGCTGGCCTGGAAGAATTTGCCGAGCGGATTGAGCGCGCCCGCGCAAGTCCTGCTGGTCGACGCTCAGAATCAGGCCGAGGTCGAATTGGCCGCCACTGCGGCCGTTCCGCCCGGCAAACTCGAAAATGTGATCGTGGCCGGCACGACGCCGATCGGCGAAGCGGATTTCACCGCCGAGTCGCCGCCCGTGGCCGTTGATGTGAACAAGCCCTGAGTGGGACGGGGCGATTGCCCCAACCCCGACACGCGACAACGTGGCTCGAAAATAGGGAGAGATCGATGAGCAGCAGTTCATGGAAACGAAATAGCTGGACCCGCGCGGGTAGCCTGGCGATCTGCCTGGCGGCTTGTCTGATGGCCCTGATGGCAACGACTGCCTCGGCCGCTCCCGAGGCTCCGCCGGAGCCGGTCGTCGTGGGAACGCCAGCGCGAATCGAAATCTTTCCGACGAGCGTGAAGCTCGACGCAGCCGGCCGCACGATGCATTTGATCGTCAGTGGCTTTTACGCCAACGGAGAAGTGCAAGATTTGAGCGCCGTGGCCGAGATCGTCTCGAAGGATGACAAGATCGCGCGGGCCGAGGCGGGCGTGGTGCATCCGGCCGCCAATGGCCGCACCGAGATCACGGTCAAAGCAGGCGGACACGAAGTGAACGTGCCGGTCGAGGTCGCCAACCAGGAATCGCCCGAGCGAGTGTCGTTCAACTACGGCACGCTGGCCGTACTCTCCAAGCAAGGCTGCAATTCCGGCGCGTGCCACGGTTCGCCCAGCGGCAAGGGCGGATTCCGCATGTCGCTACGGGCTTACGACTCGGCGCTCGATATCGATACGCTGGTGCGCGAGGCGTTCAATCGCCGCACCAATCTTTACGAGCCCGAGAGCAGCCTGCTGCTGCGCAAACCTATGATGGAAGTCGCCCACGGCGGCGGACGGAAGCTTAAGAAGACCGATGCCGGTTACGCCGTGCTGCGAGACTGGATCGCACAGGGCTGCCAGATCGATCCGGCCGACGCGCCCTCGTGCGTCAAGCTCGAAGTGTATCCCCGCGAGCGGATTTTGAAGCGCCCGGCGCACACCCAGCAACTGTTGGCGCTGGCCCACTTTTCGGACGGTTCGGTGCGCGACGTGACGTCGCTGGCCGTATTCACCAGCTCCGACGAAGCCGTGGCCACGGTAGACGCCACGGGACTGGTCGTCTCGCAGGACCGGGGCGAGGCCGCCATCCTGGCTCGTTTCCTGGATAAGATCGAAACCTCGTCGATGATGTTCCTCAAGGAGATACCGGGCTTCCAGTGGAATTCTCCGGCGGAGAATAACTTCGTCGATCACCACGTGTTTCAAAAGCTCCAGCAATTGCAAATTCTGCCTTCCGAGGCATGCACTGATGAAGAATTCGTCCGCCGGCTGTACTTCGATGTGATCGGTATTCTGCCGGAGCCGAGCGAAACGGGCCAGTTTCTGGCGGACCAGGACGCGCAAAAGCGATCCAAGCTTATCGACGCCTTGCTCGAGCGGCCCGAGTTCTCCGAGTTTTGGGCACTCAAGTGGGGCGACTTGCTGCGGATCCGCAATATCAAGGTCTCTGCCGGCGGCGTACACAAGTTCAACCGCTGGCTGGTCGCGGCGCTGCGCGACAACATGCCCTACGATCAGTTTGCCCGGCAGCTTTTGACCGCCGAGGGCAGCACGTTCGTGAATCCGCCGGCCAATTATTTCCGCACGGCGACCGAGACGAACGACTGCACCGAGACCACCTCGCAATTGTTTCTCGGCATTCGCATCCAGTGCGCCAAGTGCCACAACCATCCGTTCGAGCGCTGGTCGCAGGATAACTATTACGGGATCGGAGCGTTCTTCAATCGCGTGCAGCGCAAGCCCGGCGTGAATCCCGACGAGCAGATCATTTGGGTCGCCCGGGCAGGCGAAGTCACTCAGCCCCGCACCGGCAAGCAGATGCAGCCCTGGCTTCCCTTGACCGGCTCGGCCGAACTGAGCGGAGAAGATGACCGGCGCGGCGCGTTCGTCGACTGGCTGGTGAAGCCCGAGAATCCGTTTTTTGCCAAAGTGGAAGTCAATCGCATCTGGGGGCACCTGTTCGGCCGCGGCATCGTCGAGCCGGTCGACGATTTTCGCGATTCGAATCCGCCCTCCAGCGCCGCGCTGATTGGCGCCCTGGCCGACGATTTCGCCAAGAACGGATACGACCGCAAGCGCGTGATCCGCACGATTCTGAACAGCCGCACCTACCAGCTCAGCTCGCGCAAAAACGACTTCAACTCGACCGACGTGAAATACTTTTCACACGCCAACACGCGGCTGTTGGCGGCCGAGCAACTGCTCGACGCGATCTGCCGGGTGACCAACATCTCGGAGAAATTTGCCGGACTGCCGGCAGGCACGCGGGCCACGCAACTGCCCAGCCCCGACGTCGACAGTGATTTTCTCAAGGTCTTTGGCCAGCCAGCCCGCGAGACGGCCTGTGCGTGTGAACGTTCGACCGATTCGAATCTTTCGCAGGCCTTGCAGATGATTAACGGCCCGCTGGTACACGCCAAGGTGCGGGACGACAAGAACCG
>JANNQN010000358.1:0-10675 GCA_031400775.1 Planctomycetia bacterium
AAGCGTTTCTGCCGACCCGGCTCTACACGCTTTTGCTGTTCAACCAATGGGACGACGTGCTGCGGGAAAAACCGCCCCTGGCGGAGTTCACGTTCGCCACCGGCATGTGGCACTATGCCCAGGGTCTGGCGCAGGCCGGGCTGGGGCGCACGAGCGAGGCCGAGACGCACCAGCGGCAATTGGCCGAGATCGTGGCCGCCACTCCCGAGGACAAGCTGTTGATGCGGCATTCGGCGCTGCGACTGTTGCGAATTGCCCACAGCGAATTGGCGGCTCGGCTCGATGCGGCCGCCGGCCGCTCGGACGCGGCGCTCGCCGGGTGGCACAACGCGGTGTTGTTGCAAGATGGGCTGCTATACGACGAGCCGCCCCCCTGGTATTTTCCCACGCGGCAGGCCTTGGCGGCGCAACTGCTCGCCGTCAATCGGCCCGCCGACGCGGCGACCGTCTATCAAGAGGATCTGCGCCGCAATCCCGAAACCGGCCGCTCGCTGCACGGACTGATGCTGGCTTTAACCGCGCTCAAGCGAACCGACGAGGCGGCCGCGATCCGCAAACGCTTCGAAAAAGCCTGGGCCCGTGCGGATTTCCCGCTGGAGAGATGCCCGGCGGAAGGTCGCTGATTTGGGCAGGTCGCTGATCCCGGAACGACTGAGATTAGTCGCGCTCGTTCAGAATCGCCACGATGCGCTCCAGTTGCGAGTCGCTCAGGGTGTCGGAGGTTTCCCAGTCGAATTGCACGATCCGGCTCCGCGCCACCCGCCGCCACAAGTCGCGGCGCTCCGCGTCGGTCGCAACGGCCAGGCGCAGGGTCTCGCCCGTGATCGGATCGGTCCAGGAGTAGTCGGGCGGGCGGAAGCGGGCGCCCCAGCATTCGACCGCCGATTCTGAGGCAAGGTCGACGTTGACTGCTTTTCGCAGCCCGCTGGCAAAGACGATCACCATGCAATCACCGGCAATCAAACCGGCAAGATCTTCCTGGACATCGGTTGACATGGTCCGCCCCTTGATGCCGTCAAAGCCAAGTGTTGCAACGCCATCGCACCGAGCCGATCGCGTTGCCCGTCCTCTGCCGGGACGGCTTCCGTGCCCAAAGCGATCGGTTACGCTCGTGCGAGGTCCCTACTCACTAAGGTGCGAATTGGGACGGAACCGGACGAAAAATCTTCAAAAATTTTCGATTCGTTCCTGTATTACCCGGCAGCGGATAGAATTTTGCCAGGAATCCTTGCCCCAGACCCGTTTTGGAGCCCCCGCACGATTGCCGCAACCGACACCACAGCCGAGCCATAGGGGGCCGGCCAGGCGTTTGGCGCGGATTCTTACATGGCCGGCAACCGGTAATTTTTACGAAGTGCCTATCCGAGAACTGTCTCGGAGAGGGGGACAGTCCCTTTTTGCTCGAAGCCATCGAAAATCTGGCACTGTCCCCTAACTTTCACGTTTAGCCACGAATCCGTACCATTGAGGGGACCGGGAGTCCTCCGCACGTTCCGCGAGCCTTCATTCAACGAAAGACCTCCATGCAATCCAGAAAACACGCCATCGTTACCGGAGCCGCCAGCGGATTGGGACGTGCCATCGCCGTCGAATTGGCACGCCACGGGTGGCACGTGGCGATTTGCGATTTGAACGACGCCGGCAGCCAGGAAACCTTGACGCTCGTGCGCACCGCTGGCGGCGACGGGCAGGTCGAGCATCTGGATGTCACCTCGCCCGACGAGTGGAGCGAGCTGCGCGAACGCCTGATGGCCCAGTGGCCCGGGCTGGACCTTCTGGTCAATAACGCCGGCGTGGGCGTAGGGGGCGACGTCGGACAATTGCCACTGGCCGACTGGCACTGGATCATCAACATCAACCTGTACGGCGCCATCTACGGTTGTCACACGCTAGTGGAGTGGCTCAAGCAAAATCCCGCGGGCGCGCACATCGTGAACATCGCTTCGATGGCGGCCATTGTTTCGGCGCCGGGCATGGCGCCGTATAACATCACCAAGGCCGGCATGCTCTCGTTTTCCGAAACGCTGTACGGCGAGCTCAAGCCCTATAACATTGGCGTGACGGGCGTGTGTCCCGCATTCTTCCCGACCAACATCATCAATAACGGACGCTTCAACACGCCCCAGCAGCGGAAAATTGCCGACCAGTTGATGAGCCAGTCGCGAGCCACGGCCGACGAAGTGGCCCGCCGCGTGATGCGAGCCATCACGCGCCGCCAACTCTATGTCTTCGTGCCGACCGTGGCCAGCGTTTTCTGGCGGCTCAAACGCCTGATGCCGCGGACCGTGCTGAACTTGATCGCGAGCCGTCAAAAGCGCGAGAAGGCGCTGGCCGGCAAAAAGTAAATCCGATTTCTTGGGTCTTTTAGCGAGAGCTTTCACCACGTGTTAGGTCTTCAATCGTCGACCGGGGCGGATTGGTTAGAGCAGGTGGATCGCGATTTGCCATCGATCTTGATCGATCATGCGCACTGCGAGAAGAAGGCTGCCGGCACGGCGATGAACTTGCTCGTGGCCTATGGCAGCGATCGCCCCCAGATTTGTCACGAGCTGGCCGATATCGTTGTCGAGGAGCTCGATCACTTCCGCCTGGTGCTCGATCTGCTCGAAGCCCGCGGCATTCGCTATGTGTCGCAAAAGCCCAGCAGCTACGGCCGCCAACTCAACGACCTGGTGCGCAAGACCGAGCCGCAACGGGCGGTGGACCGGCTACTGGTCGCCAGCCTGATCGAGGCCCGCAGTTGCGAGCGGTTTTCGCTGCTGCGAGATCACGTGCAAGATGCGCCGCTGGCCGAATTTTACGGCAGTCTGTTCGAATCCGAGGCCCGGCACCACAGCACGTACGTGCAAATGGCCTGCCAGTTCGCGCCGGCCGAGCAGGTTCGCGCGCGGCTCGACGAGCTGGCCGCGGCCGAGGCCGAGATTATTGCTGGAGGCGAAGCGCTGCCGCGCATGCACAGTTAGACAAAAATTCGGCCGCGCGGTGCCGCGGGTATAACAAGGAAGTCGCGTCAAGGATGAGCGACAGCCGCGGCGGCCGAGTGATCTACTTCTTTTCGGTCAACTTGCAGTTGCTGAACACGATCTGCCTGGTGCCTGCCCCGCCCTGTTGGGCCGAGACTTCGACGATTGTCTTGGGCAGGTCGAAGGCGCCAACCCGTTGCCATTCGTTCAGATACGCCAGGCTCGTCTTCAACTCACCGCCCTTGGCGCTGAAGAAGTTCATCGTGAACGAGCGCGGCAGGTACTTGTTCTCGGCGTTGCGGACGATTTCCAGCACGCTGATCGTGAACCGCATGGGGCCCATCGAGCGGTTCACTTCCATGATCACGTCGTCTTTCAGCCGATAGGCGCTCTGCAGGCTGGGATCGCCCAGGTCGATCTTGCGCCCCAGCGGATGCGTCAGATCGTTGTCGGCGTACTTCACTTCGCCCTGCGTCACCTCGCCGTCGGGCATGCGATGCTGCACCAGCGAGTTGAGTTGCTCTTCGACCCAATCGGCCAAGGGCGACTTGGGCATGTCCAATTCGACCGTGCCGTTGGCGTCGATCGACACTTTGCCTTTCACCGGCTCGCCGCCGCTGGTCACGGCCAGATCGGCCGTGAAGCCCGGAAAGTCGTGCCAGATCGAGCGGCCGTCGCGGGCTCGCGTGAGCGACTCCAACGCCGTGGGTTCGCCAGCGGCGGTGTCTTTCGTTTTGTCGCCGGCAGCCGCGTCGGCCGTCTTGTCGGCGGTTTTCACATCCAAGGTCAGCGTGCAATAGTGCCAGGTCTGGGCGTACTTCTTACCCTCGCGCGTGCCGCCGCGGTCGGCTTCGATATGGCCTGAGCGAATGGCATAACGCCCTGCGGCGGTCGTCTTGATCGTGCCGCGGCCTTGAGAGTCGGTCTTCAAATCGTGCGACTCGCCCGCCGGATCAACGATGACCAATTCGCTGTCCGTGACCGGCTTGCCGTTATAGAGCACTGTCAGGCTGAGCTCATCGCCATCGACGCTGGGCACGATATCCAGGGCCAATCGCTCGGCACGCGCCAGCTTGTCGGCATGGCTGGTCCAATCGCCGATCAGCCGCTTGGCGTAGTAGTTGAGCAGCACGCCGGCCGGTCCGCGCGAGTACACGCCGTAGTCGCAGATGGCTTCAAGGCTTCCGGCCGATTGCTTGGGACAGACAGCGACCAATGCGGCCAGGTCCTTGTCGGCCGCCGGGGCGAACTTCAGTTCCGTGGCGCCCTCCAGGCCGCGGATCCAAGCCTTCGACTGGGCGACCTTGGCGATCAGGTGCGGCTCGCCGGGCTCGGGAAGCTCCGACAAGTACAACTGGGCCTGCGGCTGTCCGTCGGCGGACTGCTTCAGATCGACCCATACGAAATGCGCCCGGGCGGATGCGGTGGCAAACAAAGCGAGGCAGGACAGGCCGACGACGGCGCTGCGAATCATGGCAGGTTCCTTATGACGCAAAATAGTGAAATGTGTGCGGGTCTCAGCCGCCGCAGTCAAAACCGCGGCGTGGTTGGTTCAGTTTTCCTTGTGGTCCAACGGCTCGCCGCCGGCTCGGGTGGCCATGGCGCTGTAGACGGCGAGATCGATCTCATCGGCGATCAATCGCACGCTGCCATCGACGAAAGCGAAATTCACTCCTCCGCCATGGTCGCTGCGA
Organism: Planctomycetia bacterium; assembly: GCA_031400775.1. Classification (GTDB taxonomy): domain Bacteria; phylum Planctomycetota; class Planctomycetia; order Pirellulales; family PALSA-1355; genus PALSA-1355. The sequence continues at coordinate 4,658 of JANNQN010000358.1, forward strand.
AATGCTTCGTGGCCGTTGGGAAAGAACCCGGCCTCTTTGTAGACTTCGGTCTCGCTATTAATCGGAGCGGCCGTGGAGCCCCAGGTTATCATCGGATAGGCCACTGCCCACCGCGTTTCGCCGCCCTTAAGCGTATTGGCCGGTTTGCACGGCAGCGTCCAGTAGAGGTCCTTGAGGGCAAAGTTCATCTCGCCGACCAACAGTGTCTTTGAGGTGCCATCGGCGCCCGAAATCTTGGCGATCGTGGTGGCGCCGTACTTGGGATGAATGATGGCCCCATTATGGGGCGGCAAATTGAAGGGGCCGTTGGGAGCGAAAGAGTTTGTCGAGCCTGTCGACACGGCATAACTGCCCGGGGCTCCGACTTCGTTGCACGCCGGATCGGGGTCGGGGACCTCCCTCGGCAGATTCATCGTTGGGCAGAGATAGACGGGAATTCGCATATTGGAGACGTCTCTGTTGCCGCCAGTGCCCTTAAAGCTCTTCGTGTTGTCGTATAGATCGGCCGAGGACTGTTCCTCGATATAGGGCAGGATTGCGAGAAAGGCGCTTGCCCCGGCTCCGATCGTTGCACCGTCAATCCGCGCGGGCGGAAGGCGCTTCATCGAATCGTGATACAGATGCATGGCCGTGGCGATTTGCTTCAAATTATTCCGGCAGGATGCGGCCCGCGCCGCCTCGCGCGCGGCCTGCACGGCCGGCAATAGAATGGCCACCAGCACGCCAACAATGGCGATGACGACCAGCAGCTCGACGAGCGTGAAGGCGCCCCGGGTAGCGTCGCGGAGCCGCAGCCCTGTCGATGTTTCAGCCATCGCACGATCCTTGCCGTGCCGCACCGACCGCGGCTGGTCAACTCATACTGAGCTGACCAGCCGCGCGTGGGGCAAATTCCAATTACTTAACTCGGCGGTTCTTCCGCCGCATGGCGACCCAGGCTAGTCCCGGCAGTGCGCACAGCGCCAAGACGACCGTGCTCGGTTCGGGAACAGGTGTGATGACCAGTGCCGGAACGTTGTTGCCGGCGGACGAAGAAAACACGGCGTAGACCCAGTTCGGAGACGAACCGACCGGAACATCGCCCTCCAAGACCAGGCCATTGTTGGTCACCGTGTTGTCGAGCCAATCCTTCACCAATTGAGTGACGTCGAAGGAAACAGTCTGATTGATTCCATTGATGACCAGCGAATCGTATTCGGCGCCGCTTGCCGGGATCGTGCCCCAGGCAACCGTCGATTCGACCCACGATCCGGTTAACGCAGACAGATTCACGGTGATCGGACTGCCCGGGCTCGGGCTGACGCCGAAGCCGGTAGCGACCGTGTCAATGACAAACAAATTCAACATGGCCGAGGCGACTTGTGCGCTCGTCACGCCAACGCCCGTCAGGTCGAATTCCAGGATCGACTTCGTGTTGTGTCCGGTAGTGGTCAATCCGGCGGGCAGCAGGCCGCCGAACGGTGGACCGTTCAAATTCGTGGTTGGCAAGAACTGGTAACCAAAGGTGTCCTTGCTGGTGGCTTCGCTGGGGTTAATCGTGATGGCTTGGGCGGCATTGCAAAAAAACAAACCAACAGCAGTTAGCATCAAAGGCGCAATTACTCGGCGATTCATGGCGATTCATTCCTCGTTCAATTTTTGGAGAGAACAACGATTCCGACACACGCTCAAACGCAGTAGCAGCTCCTTTCTCGTTGGTGGCTCGAATGCTCGCACGGACGAAAACTCGTCAAGCGGGGAACGCGAACACTCGGACCGAGCGTGGCGGGCGAATCGGCAGAGGCGCCTTGTGGCGGGCTAGCTCAAGTGAGTTGAGATTTAATCTCAACTGAGCAATCATGATAACTTGAGCAACGGCCGTGTCAAGAACCTGAATCAGGAAAGATCTTATGTCTCTAACACGTTACTGAATAACGAGATATGCTCGATATCTAAGGCCGTTTTCACGCTCGCTCGGCAAATATCTCGGTGGTTTATTGACATCGAGTCTCAATAACGATAAAAGGTGGCTTCCGCATCTACCTTGCCTGGTTTCCTTCGCCGCGAGTAATACCCGTGACTACTGATACGCCGCTCGACCCCAACTTTTCGCCACAGTCGATGCCCCTGCCGCTGCCCGCGCGCGAGGTCAACTCGCAAGAGCTGATGCAAGGACAGCGCGAGATCGTCATTCGCCACGGAGAGGAGGCGTACCGCTTGAGCGTTACGCGCAGCGGCAAGCTGATCTTGCGCAAGTGACCGCAGCACAAGGATGAAGGCGGAGGGATGAAGGATGAGAAAAACATCATGCAACCACCGCCGCGTGTAAGCGCAGATCACTTGCACCGCGGCAGTGAACTGGCAGTGCGCAGGCCGCACAGGGAATACTTGCCGACCGAAAGGAACTCGGGCGGCTTAGAAAACCTTGACCAGCGATCCGCCGTCGACCACCAGCACGGCGCCCGTGATGTAGCTGCCTGCCTCGCTGGCCAGCAGCAAGGCCGGACCGGCCAGTTCCCGCGGCTCGGCCCATCGTCCCAATGCCGTGCGGACGGCGAACGACTTTTTCTCCGCGTCCGTTAGCAGCGTGCCGGGCAGATCGGTCAAAAACGGCCCCGGGGCCAGGCAATTGACCGTGATGCCAAACGGGCCCAGGTCCAGCGCGCTCGCGCGGGCCAGCCCCAATAGCGCGCTCTTGGTCGCGCTGTAGGCGTTGCGCTGTTCCTTCGACGACAGCCCCATGATCGACGAGATATGAATGATCCGACCCCAGCGGCGCTCTTTCATCTGCGGGGCCAAGGCCCGTGAGAGCGCCATGCACGAGCTGAGATTCAACTCCACGATCCGATCCCAGTCTTCGTCCGTGATCTTGTCGATGGCTTGCGGGGTGTTACTGCCGGCGTTGTTGACCAGGATGTCGACCTTGCCCATCGCCGCTAGCGCGCTGTCGGCCAATTTGCGCACGTCGTCCCGTTTGGTCATGTCGGCCACGAAATAGACGACCTTGGCCTTCGTGCCCTCGGCGATTTCGGCAGCCGCGGCTTTGAGCTCGGCCTCGTGGCGGCTGGAGATGACCACGTTGGCCCCGGCTTCGGCAAACCCGCGGGCCATGGCCTTGCCCAATCCCTTGCTGCCGCCGGTCACTAGTGCCACGCGTCCGGACAGGTCGAACAACGCTTGGCTCATGGTTTGTGTCCCTGATGCTGGAGTTGTCGCCGGAGACTTCGACTCGTCGATGGTTACTACGCCAAGGCTTCGACGACCAGGTCGCCGACTTGCTGGGTGCTGTAGCCCATCTTTCCGGCAGCCTGGCTCTTCATCTTGGTGCCGGTCACTTTCTGAATGGCGGTCAAGATTCGCTCGGCCGATTTCGCCTGGCCCGACTGCTCGAGCAGCATGTTCATGGCGTTGATGGCGGCGATCGGATTGATCACGTGCTTGCCGGTGTATTTCGGCGCGCTGCCCCCCATCGGCTCGAACATGCTGGTTCCGCCCGGGTCGGGATTGATATTGCCGCCGGCGGCCACGCCCATTCCGCCCTGCAAAATTCCGGCCAGGTCGGTGATGATGTCACCGAACATGTTCGTGGTCACGATGACGTCGTAATATTCCGGGTTCTTGACCATCCACATGCAGCAAGCGTCGACGTGGTTGTAGTCGGGCTTGATGTCGGGATATTCCCGGGCCACGTCCTGAAACGTGCGCCACCAGAGGTCGTGACCGTAGGTGAGAACGTTGGTCTTGGCCACCAGGGTCAGCATTTTCTTGGGATTGTTTCGCTTGCGCGTGAACTCGAAGGCCCAACGGATGCAGCGCTCGCAGCCCTTGCGGGTGTACAAGGCCGTCTGGCTGGCGACTTCGTCCGGAGTGTTCTTTTTGAGAAAGCCCCCCACGCCGCAGTACATATCTTCGGTGTTCTCGCGGACCACGACGAAATCGATATCCTCGGGCCCCTTGTTCCGCAGCGGCGTCTCGACGCCCGGAAACAATTTGACTGGCCGCAGGTTGATGTATTGATCGAGCCGGAAGCGGAGTTCCAGCAGCAGTCCCTTTTCCAAAATGCCCGGCTTGACGTCGGGATGCCCAACCGCGCCCAGAAAGATCGCGTCGAACTTGCGCAGCTCATCCACGGCCCCCTCGGGCAGGGTTTCGCCGGTGCGCAGATAGCGCTCGCCGCCGAAGTCGAAATCGGCCAGCTCGTAGGTAAAACCGTCCAGAGCGGCGACCGCCTCAAGTACTTTGAGCCCTTCGGCTGCGACCTCGGGACCCGTGCCGTCGCCGCCAATGACCGCGATGCGTAGCGAATTTTTTGCGTTCAAGACAATCCCCAACCTTGACGTGGTGCGTGCCGTGCGCGGCGAGCGGCGCGAAAACGATCGAAGCCAGACACGCACGCGGGAAAGAACGCCGATTTTACCAACGCCGGTGGCGGGTCACAAGTTGCCCTAAGGCTACGGTTGTGCGCTCGTGTCGCTGTCGGAATTTGCAGGCTGGGCGGCGGATGCGGCGTTTTTGATCTTCACGTTGACCGAACCCTTGTTGTCGGCCAGCGAGTTCCAGCGGTTGTGCATCCGCAAAAACAATCGGCCATCGCCGGGCGAGGTGAAAGTTCCGCTTGCGCCGAGTGGGAACGGCTCACCCAGGGTAAAGTCCTTGAAGACGACGCCTTCGAGCCGGCCGGCGCCGTCGGCGCCGCCATTGGCCGTCAGCTCGCCGCCGTCCTTGTCGCATTGCCACGAGCCGGTGGCGCTATAGCCGTATTTTTTCCCCTCGACGACAGTTGCGCCCGAGGGTTGCCAGCCGCGATTGGCCGAGATCCGCGAGGGGATTCCGCCAGCGCCGGCCGGTTCGCGAAATTTTCGCTTCCAATCCCAACTGCACAAGTCGACGCGGTATCCCTGTTCGAGGTGGCGAAGGAAGAACTGATACTCGAACTCGATCTCGTCTCGCATGGCGCCGTAGGTGTCGGCGAAGCTCACCGTCTGGCCGCTGAGAAAGCCCAGGCCCAGCGGACGAAAGCGGTCGGCGTAGTTGGTGTTGTTGGCCAGCAAGTGGCACAGGGCCCACCGCCAGGCATAGTTCTGCCATGAGTCGCCGGTCGTGGCGGTGGGGGCGCCGCGACGCGGTTTGCCGCCGTCTTCGGCCAGGATATCGGCGAGCGGTTTGGCGGGGCTTCGGCGGATGAAGTCGACCACGTACGGCGGACATTGCACGCTCGCATCGCCCTCGCGCCAATACTGTCCCATCTCGGCCATGCCTTCGGCGTACCACAACGGGCCGGTGTGGCCGAACGCCTGACCGCAATAGGCATGCACGGCCTCATGCTGCGGCGTGCCGTGCTCGGCCACGGCGTAAACGATCGATTTGGCCGCCAGCAGCCGCTTGCCCTGGGTCATGGTTTCGGTCACCGTGATGCCGGCCCTTTGCTTGATCTTGGCCAGGCCGGCCGGATCCAAAGATCCCTCGGGCCAACGGCCGAGATCCTCCACGACGAACATCTCGATGATTCCGGCCGGCGGATGGTTCCAATAGTTCGCGATCAGAGTGAGCATGGTTTCCAGACGGTCCAAAAGCTCGTTGGCTTCGCGGGGCGCCAGGTCCGTGTGCAGCAGGAAATGCTCGCGGCGAAAGTCGGCCGGCGCCTGCACGCGCACGCTGCGCGTTTTGCGCGGCGCGTCGCTGGGCCCCGGCAAGGTGACCCGCTGCCGTTTGGCGGGCGGTTGGCCGGCCAGCGGCGGTGCGTCGGCCGCAAAAATAACGGCTATCAACGCCAACCACAGCAGCCGCAGACCCGGCAAGAAAATAGATTCGCGGGTCCGTGGCGGTTTGGATCGCGTCATTGCGGAGATGGCCGAACTCGTGGGCGAAGGGGCTAATCCCATTGTAATCGCACCATTGCAATTGGGTGTAACTCGCATCCCGCTATGCCGCAGAGCGCCCGTATAGCGAGGCTTGTTCAGTTTCAATGCGGTAGTTCACGAATTCGTTCCAGTGGCGGTTGAGGTAAGTGGTTCGTAGGTGGAGCATGGCCTGGGCGCC
>JANNQN010000359.1:0-23810 GCA_031400775.1 Planctomycetia bacterium
ACCTTGAGCAGTCCCTTGCCAATCGCTTTGATGTAGTTCTTTTCCAGCTTCTCGTAGGTGAACGTGCCGGGAATCTGCTTGTCGGCCAGCATCTGGCGGAGCGTGGAAAAAGCCAGGTACGGGTTGACCGCGCCGCCGCCGTAACCGGTGAGCAAGGCGAAGTGATGCACTTCACGCGCCTCGCCCGTTTCGATCACCAGGCCGCAGCGCGTGCGGCTCTCTTCGCGCACCAGGTGATGGTGTACGCCGCTGGTGGCCAGCAGGGCGGGAATGGGCGCCAACTCGGCGTTGACGCCGCGATCGGAGAGAATCAGGATCGTAACGCCTTCGGCGATCGCCTGCGAAGCTTCGCGCCGCAGATCGTCGAGGCGCTTGCGCATGCCTGCCACGCCCTCGGCCCGCGGAAACAAGATCGAGAGCGTGCGGCTGACCAGTCGCTTGCCGTTCAACTGGCGAATCTGTTCGAGCTGGGCGTTGGTGAGGATCGGTTGCTCGAGCCGCAGCAGCCGGCACTGCTGGGCGGTTTCGTCCAGCAAGTTGCCTTCGGAGCCGATCGTCGTGATCAGCGACGTGATGATCTCCTCGCGGATCGCATCCAGCGGCGGGTTGGTGACCTGCGCGAACAATTGCTTGAAGTAGTTGGAGAGCAGTTGCGGTCGATTGGAGAGCACGGCCAAGGGCGTGTCGTTGCCCATCGAGCCGATTGCCTCCTGGCCGTCGGTGGCCATCGGACCCATCAGAATGCGGAGGTCTTCGAGCGTGTAACCAAACGCGCGCTGCTGCTTCAAGAGCGGTTCTTCCGCGCGGCCATTGGCGGCGGGCGCTGGCGGAAGGTCGGCCAGGCTGATCAGGTTGTCGTTGAGCCACTGGCGGTAAGGACGACGCGCGGCCAGCGCCTGCTTGATCTCGCGATCGGCAATGATCCGGCCCTGGGCCGTGTCGACCAGGAACATCCGGCCCGGACGCAAACGACCCTTCGACTCGACCTCCTCGGGCGGAATCTTGAGCACGCCGGCTTCGGAGGCCATCACCACCAGCCCGCCCTTGGTGACCCAATAGCGGCTGGGCCGCAAGCCGTTGCGGTCGAGCACGGCGCCCATCAGCGTGCCGTCGGTAAAGGCCATCGAGGCCGGCCCGTCCCAAGGCTCGAGCAGGCACGATTGATATTCGTAGTAGGCCTTCAGGTCGTCCGGCATGCTCTCGTGGTTTTGCCAAGGCTCGGGAATGAGCATCGACATGGCCTCGGGCAGCGAACGGCCCGTCAGGACTAAGAGCTCGAGCGCGTTGTCGAACACGGCCGAGTCGCTGGCGCCGGCGATGCATACCGGACAGATCTTCTTCAAATCGTCGCCGTATTTTTCGCTGGCGAACATGCTCTCGCGGGCGTGCATCCAGTTGACGTTGCCGCGCAGCGTGTTGATCTCGCCGTTGTGGGCCAGGTAGCGAAACGGATGGGCCAGATCCCAGGTCGGAAACGTGTTCGTGCTGTAGCGCTGATGCACCAAGGCTAGCGCGGAAACGAACCGCTCGTCGGCCAGGTCGGCATAGAATCGCTCGACCTGCTCGGCCAAGAGCAGGCCTTTGTAGATAATCACGCGCGAGGAAAAACTCGGCACGTAACAATACTCTTTCTGAGTCAAATCGCTTTTGCGAATCTCGTTGGCGTGCCGCTTGCGGATCACGTATAGCTTCCACTCCAGCATGTCGGGCGAAGTCGTCGCGCCACGAGCGACGAACATCTGGCGGATCACCGGCTCGACGTCGCGCGCCGTTTGCCCCAACACGTTGTTGTCGATCGGCACGTCGCGCCAGCCCAGGAACAACTGGCCCTCTTCGGCCACGATCGCCTCGAATCGCTCGAGGCAATGCCGCCGCTCGGCTTCGTCGCGAGGCAGAAAGATCGTGCCGATGCCGTACTCTCCCGGCGCCGGCAGCGCAATGCCCAATTCCTGCGCCTTGGCCGCGAAAAAGTCGTGCGGTATTTGCGTCAAGATTCCCGCCCCGTCGCCGGTCAGCGGGTCGCAGCCGCACGCGCCGCGGTGGGCCAGGTTGACGAGAATCTCCAAGCCAGATCGCACGATCTGGTGGCTCTTCTCGCCGCGAATGTTGACCACGAACCCCACGCCGCAAGCGTCGTGTTCATACGCGGGATCGTACAGTCCCTGCTTGGCGGGCGGTCCGTAGTTCTTCTTGATCGTGTTGGGCTGCATGGCCACTGGCCTCCATTCGCTCATTTGGCTTTCACCCGCGCCGCTTGTGCCGTCCTGTAGGCGCCAGTGGCATCGGCGGCCTCGGGCAGCGCCGCGTGGCCGTTACTGCCCGCATGGCCGTTGCCGTTGCAGGCACAATCGGCCGCCGCGCTGTCGACTTTGGGCGCCACGTTTTGTCCTTCGCTTTGCAGCAGCTCGATGAATCGCCGCGTGGTGCTGCCCAGTTCCTTGCCGCGGCGATGGATAATGCCCAGCGGCCGCACCAGCTCGTCGGTGGCCAACGGCACCATGACCAGAGTCTTGGCTTCGACCTCGCGCAGCACCGTGGGCTCGGGCAGCAGGGCCACGCCGGCATCGATCTCGATGGCGCGCTTGATCGTCTCGATGTTGTCGAACTCCATCATCACGCGAACCTCGGCGTCGTGCAGTTGCAGCACGCGGTCGATCTCGCGGCGAATCGTCAAATCGCTGTCGAAGCCGATGACCTTCTCGCCGGCCAGGTCCTCCAGCGCGATCCGCGGATAACCGGCCAGACGATGCGTCGGGGCGCAGACCAGCACCATCGGCTCTTCCCGCCAGCCGATGGCCTCGATCGTGCGCGACGACCGCGGATAGCTGACCAGCCCCAGATCGGCGTGGTCCTTTTCCACCGCCTCATAGACCCGATGCGGATGCTGATATTCCAGCCGCACGTTCGCGCGCGGATACTGGCTGAGAAACTCCTGCAGGTACCGGCTCATGTGGTGCAAGCCGACGGAGTAGATCGACACCACGCGCACGCGGCCCGAGACCTCTTCGTGCAGCGTGCGGACCTGGTCCTCCAGCGCGTCGTAGCGCTGCACCAGCTTGCGGCATCCTTCGTAGTAGGCTTCGCCCTCGGGCGTGAGCACGAAGGGCCGCTTGGAGCGGTCGATCAGCTTGACACCCAGCCGGCGCTCCAACTGGTTGACGACCTGGCTGGCGCCCGACTGCGAAATGCCGTTTTCGTCGGCGGCCCGAGAAAAGCTTCTCCAGCCGACGACATCACAGAAGACTTTCAATGATTTCAACTGCATGGGAGGAGCATCACCCGATGAGAATTCTGAATAGAATACGAACGCAAGATTTGAATCGAACATGATAGGTTAGGCATGTCTGGCCCTGCCGTCAAGCAGTTTTTAGCGAGCCACGCCGAATTCATTCGACAGACAGCAACCACCCGTCGCGGGTTCGCGGATCGGCATAAGTGGTTAATCTGAAAAGGATTGGACGCGACACGCAATCCACCCGGCTGCGAACCGGCATCAGTTTTGGTTCTACGAGGCACGCCGGGAGGTGGCACACCTGGTAGGTCAGGCCTCGGCCCGACTGGACCCCCGGACAGTGATGCTAGTCAGGCTAAACACTGGCCTACGAGAGGGGGAGGCGCGCGCCGGAGAACGAACGCCGATCGAGAGATTCCGCAGTCCAGCGAGACGCGCCGCGCCGACTACTTCTTATCGAGGCGTTTGCCCAAGATCTCGTACTTGTGCGGGCGCTTGGAAATCACGGTCGCCTTCTCGATCTTGTCCGGCGAGCCGGGCGAGCCGGGCTCGATGCGTTGTAGCTTGGGTATCACTTCGATGCCCTCGATCACCCGCCCGAACACCGTGTGCTTGCCGTCCAGGTGGCTGGTGGGCACGAAAGTCAGAAAGAACTGCGATCCGCCGGTGTCGGGCTCGGGGGTTTTGGCCATGCTCAGGCTGCCGCGAAAGTGCGTGCGGCGGTTTTCCTGCCGGCATTCGTCGGGAATCGTATAGCCCGGCCCGCCGCTGCCGTCCCCCTTGGGATCGCCTCCCTGCGCCATGAAGCCGGGCAGCACGCGGTGGAACGTCAACCCGTCGTAGTATTTCTTCTCCACCAGGTCCAGAAAATTGGCCGTGGCGATGGGGGCCTCGTTCTCGAGTAGCGCGATCACGATATCGCCCTTGCTGGTCACGAGCTTCACCTTGGGAAGGTCTTTGGCCTTGTCCTCGCGATCGCGAATCGCCTTTTCTTTCTTCCACAGCTCTTTGTATTTGTCGACCATCTTCAGGTAGCGCTCGCCATTGGCCGTGATGGCGTCTGCGTCTTTGGCGGCTTGCAGAAACTGGCCCGCCTTGTCGAAATCGTTCACCGCGAAATAGGCCATGCCGGCCAGTACGTTGAGATCTTTGTGCTCCAGCTTATTGTCCAATAGCATCTGGGCCCAGACGGTCGCTTTTTCATACTCGTCGCCGACGACCAGCCCGGTCAGGGTCTTGACCATGAAGTCGTCGAGTTCCTTGTTCGTATTTGGCGCGGCCAGATAGGCCTTCTCGGCGGCGTCGCTGAGCGGCTCGGTCATGGCCAGCGCTTGTTTCATCAGCGCGTTGTACTCGGCTTCGAGTGCCTTTTTGTCGGCTGAAGGATCCTTCTGGAAGCGGTTGCGAAGCTGGTACAGCTTGCCGAGGGTTTGCTTCCATTCGCCGAAAAGCTTGACAAACTGGGCCGTGGGATTATCGGCGGCGGCGGTCTCGTCTGCCGTAGTCTTGGCCTTGGCTTCGGGAGCCTCGGGAGCGGCATGCACAACGTCCAAATTGGCGAAGCAAAGAGCGAGAATCAGCAGGTAACAAAGTCGCATGGCAAAGTCCCAGGGTTCACGCAAGGTCGAGGGCGAGGGCCGAATCGGCTATAGTCAGCATATCAAAACTTAGGCTGCTCGTCCGGGGGCAAATATTCCCCGAATTCGCCGCCAATTGACAGCACAAACCATGCTCCAATCGGCCTGCGACGAGCGGCCGGAGCGACTTCTTCCTTACGCCGAACCAGCCCGCGGAGTTCACACAATTGGCACGCAGCCGCAAACAGGGTCCAGTATCGCCGGATCGAAAATCGCCGGCCGATCGAGAGCAGGCCGACCGCGAGACGCCGGAATTGCGCATCATCGGCGGGACCTTGCGCCACCGCAAGTTGCTCTACAGCGGCGACCAGCGCACCCGGCCCATGAAGGATCGCGTCCGCGAGGCCGTGTTCAACCTGGTGGGACCGGTCGTGGTCGGTCAGCACGCGATCGACTTGTTCGCGGGCAGCGGGGCGCTGGGATTCGAAGCCATCAGCCGCGGAGCCGCGCGAGGCACTTTCATCGAGCAGCATTTTCCGACCGCGCGATTGATTCGCCAGAATGCAGCCTTGCTGGGCGTGGCCGATCGCACGACGGTACATGCCGCCAATACATTCATCTGGGCCCAGCGCGAGAAGATTTCGACCCTTGAGCCCTGGCTGGTTTTTTCGTCGCCGCCGTTTTCATTCTACCTCGAGCGACAAGCCGAGATGCTGGCGCTCATCGGGGCGCTGTTCGAAAAGGCGCCGCCGAAAAGCGTATTCGTCGTCGAAGCGGACGATCAATTCGACATGGGCCTGCTGCCGCTGGCGGCCGAGTGGGATGTCCGCCCGTATTGGCCGGCCGTGGTCGCGATCCATCATCGGGCTTAATTCCCAAAAAAGTTCGGCATCGCGATTCATGGACATCATCAACCTCGCCAAGACCGAAAGCTTCACGACCAAAGATGGCTCCGAAATTCGCGAGCTCTTGGCGCATCGCAACTCGGGCATTCGCAAGCAGAGTCTGGCCGAGGCCCGCGTGCCGCCCGGCGCGCGCACCACGCCTCACTATCACCCTCAGACTGAAGAGATTTATTACATCTTGAGCGGTGAAGCTCAGATGCGGATCGGCGACGAAACCACCGCGGTCGTCCCGGGCGATGCCATCGCCATTCCGCCGGGCAAGATCCACTACATCACGAACACAGGCGACAAGCCGCTCGTGTTCCTGTGCTGCTGCGCTCCGGGCTACGAGCACGCTGACACGGTGCTGGTGGAAGACTAACTCCGCCGTTCACGACTCGGCCGGCGTGCCGTTGAGCTTCTTTCGCAGCGTGGCCCGATGGATTCCCAGCGAGTCGGCGGCCGCGGCGCGATTGCCGGTCGTGTTACGCAGCACCGTCTCGAACAGGGCCGGCTCGACGCGCGACAGAAATTCCTGGTAGAGGTGGCCGTCGGTCGACCCCTCGGAGAGCTGCTGCCGCGTCCAAGCCCGCACGGCTGCGTCGAGCTCGCTGGCCGGCGAACGCCGGGCGGTCTCGTCGACCGGCGGCGGCAATTGATCGACGTCGATCCGGCCGCCGCGGGCCAATAGCGCCCCGTGCTCGACGGCATGTCGCAACTGCCGCACGTTGCCGGGCCAGGTCCGGCGGCACAGCTCGGCCATGGCTTGCGCGGTGAACTGCGCCCGCTGCTGGCCGTGACGATCCACTCGACTGAGAAAATGCTCGGCCAACAGCGGAATATCCTCTACGCGCTCGCGCAATGGAGTGAGCACGATCTCGAACGCCGCCAGGCGAAAATAAAGATCGCGCCGCAGGCAGAATTCCTGGCCTTCGGCACGCAGGTCGCGGTTGCTGGCGGCGATGACGCGAAACGCCGTCGGCCGCGCCAGCGCGCTGCCCACGGGCGTCACCTCGTGCTGCTCCAGCACGCGCAATAGTTTGACTTGGACGCTGGGCGGGATGTCTCCGGCTTCATCGAAAAATACCGTGGCGTCGTTGGCCAGTTCCAAAAGTCCCTGCCGCGAATCCTCGGCGCCGGTGAACGCACCGCGCGTGTGGCCGAACAATTCGCTTTCGACCAGAGTTGGGCTCAGCGCAGCCAGGTGGATCGGCACGAAGGGTTGTTGTGCCCGGGCCGAATGGCGGTGAATGGCCCTGGCCACCAGTTCCTTGCCGGTGCCGCTCTCGCCGGTAATCAGCACCGAGGCATCGGTCGGAGCAACCAGCGCTATCCGCTTGAATACCTCCTGCATGGCGGGGCTCTGACCCAGCAGGGCCTCTTCGCCGGCGCCGATTTCCTCGTCCGCCCCCGCCGATTCTGGCCGTACCTGGGCCAGCGCGCGATCGATCACCGTGGCGGCCTGCTCCAGATCGAACGGCTTGGTCAAATAATCGAACGCGCCGTTTTTCATCGCGCGCACCGCGACGTCCAGGTTGCCAAAGGCCGTGATGACGACGATCGGAATTGGACCGGCCAGTTGCGTCAAGCGCGACATCGCCGTCAGGCCGTCGATGCCGGGCAGTCGCACGTCGAGCACCGCCAGATCGGGTCGCCGCCGGGCGGCCGACTCAAAAGCCTCTTCGGCCGAGGCCGCCAGGCTCACTTCGTGCCCTGTCTCCTTGAGCAACCGCTCAAGCCCCCAGCATATGCTCTCTTCGTCGTCGACGATCAATACGTGACTCATCGCTATCCCTCACGTTTCCAGGACGGGCATCGGGCTCGGTACGCCCGCGCTGCACTCGGGCCGAGAGCCCTCGGGTTGTATCGCGCTTTCCGGCAAGACCACTTCGAAGCACGTGGGCCGCGAATCAAGATAACGGATTGTGCCGGCGTGCGCTTCGGCAATTTTCTGAGCTACGACCAGACCCAGCCCGATGCCTTCCGGCTTGCCGGTCGCGAACGGCTCGAACAGCCGTTCCAACATCGGCCCCTCGGGTCCCGGTCCGCTGTCCAGCACCCGCAGGATCGTCGCGTGCTCGCGGGCGGCCAGCTCGACCCGCACCCAACCGCTCTTGCCGGCCGCCTCGACCCCGTTGAGCACTAAGTTCATCAACAACTGCCGCAGTTGATCGGGATCGGCCCACACCTCTCCCGTGGCATTCTCCGCCGATTCGCATTGCAGATCCACGCCGCGGTGATCGCACGACGGCGCCACCAGCGCCACTACGTCTAGGACGATCTTGCGCAGGTCGCAACGATCGCGGCGCGGCGCCGAGGGTTGGCCGGCGGTCAGGAACCGTTCCAGGTGCGATTCGGTCAGCGCCAATTGCCGCAGGGCCACGGTTAGGCTGTCGGGATCGATCTGCCGGCAGCGGCGCTGGTGGAGTTGAACGGCAATCCGCGCGCCGGTGACGCTGTTGCGAAGTTGATGGGCCAGGCCGCCGCTGAGCTGTCCGAGCAGGGCCATTCGCTCGGAGCGTTTGATCGCGCGGCGCAGTTCGTCCAGCTCCTCGCCCAACACGTTGACTGAGCCGATCAAGTCGCCGAGTTCGTCGTTGCGGCGCGGCGCCGGCAACGGTCGAAAGTCGCCCTTCACCAACCGGCTCAGCTCGCGCCGCAAATCGAGAATCGGCCGGCTCAATCGCCCGGCAATGCCCACGGCCAGCACGATGACGACGCCCAACAGCGCCGTGCCCACCAGCAGCGGCGGATAAGCGGCCTCCCAACGGGCCTCTCGCAAATAGCTCTGCGGATAGAGAATATGGAGCAGCATAGGGTCCGAGTGCGTGCCCCGCTCGCGGATGGCAATGGCGGTGTGAAAGAATTCTCCCGCCGCCAATTCGATCGGATCGCCCAGGCGGAATTCGCGGCCCGCGTTGGCCTCGCGCGGAATCCGGCTGACGTCGATAGGCGCCAGACTGGCGGCGCGCAGATTGCCTTGCCGGTCCGTTAGCAGAAACTCGGCTCCCGACAGACCCCGGGTTTGCTTGAGCACGGCATCGGTCAGTGGAAACGTGGCGTCCAAAAGCGTCTGGGCGACTTCATTCAACTGGTGCTCGATCTGGCGCTGCGTGCGACGGGCAGCTAGCACCGCATCGAGCAGGCTGACGCCCAGCACCACGGCGAGCATCACACCGCCGAAAGGAAACAGAATCTGATATCGCAGCGGCCAGCGCACGGCGCAAAGCTCCGAGGACGAAAAAGTCACGCGGTATGCCCATCTTATGGGCGCACGCCGCCGGCATCAAATGCTGGGGCGCCGCGAAGTTGCCAGCAAGCACGGCTCTCGCCCGAGGGGTCATGCCTCGGAGTGCGGCTGCTTTTGCGCCGCAAACCCTCTTTGAATTGCCCCGACTCGCGCCGCGCGGGCAAGCCACTTGATCGGCAAACTCCGGTGCCGACAAATCTTCTCCCGAAACACCTTCCACTTAGAGTGCTTAGTTTACCGATTCTAAGGAAATGCAGGATCATGCGGTCGGCACTGCGCCGGCCTCGGCAAAGGAGCGCGGTGGATGAAACCTAAGAAGCGCAGTCCCATTTGGCCTTACCTGGGCATATTGGCCTGCCTGTTCGTTTTGAGCGTGACCGCTCCCCGAGCTTGGGATCGCATGGCGCGGCGCGAGTCGCTCGAGCGGGTGCTCGAGAGTCGCAAAACCAAGGCCCTCGAAAGCAAGCCCGCGCCGGCGCCGCTGGAATCGGTCGACGAGAGCGAGCTCACTGCGCGCGAGACGGTTGAGCCGGCGCAGCCCGAGGCACCCGCGGTTGTTGAGGCGTCAGTCGTTCCGCCGGCCCCGGAGTTGATCTTGGAAGTCAGCCAGACGGTGGAAGTGGCCAATCGGCCGAATGCGGTGCCCAACGGGACCGACATGGACGTACCGGCCGATGCGCCTCCGGCCGAGGCCGCGACGGAGTCCACCGCCGAGCCGCCTGCCGATGAATCGCCGGCCATCGCCGGCTGGCCCGTGCCTCGATCCCTGATTGCACAGCTCAATCGGCTGGCCCAGGACGACACGCGCGCCGCGTGGGCCGGAAAGGCCGCCGACCTGGTTCGCGAACTGTGCGCCAGCGGCGCCCAGCGCGAGCAAGTTTTGCAGATCGCCAAACAATTGCGCGAACTGGCCGAGCCAGATGCCGCCGCACCGCCGAGCGATTCGCCGTTGGAATCCCAAGCCGCTCGAACGCGCTATGCCCTGACCCGCTGGCTCGATATCTGGGAGCATGCCGCCGATTTGCCGGAGACAGCGCCTTCGGTGTTGACATCTTCCGAGCGGCCCGAAGCGCTGCGCGTTTGCCTGGCCGACGTGGATTCGCTGACCCGCAAGGGCAAGAGCGGCAACGCCTGGCGCGAATACTTGCAGCTGAAGAAGCTCGACGCTCTGTCGCGCGAAGGTTCCGAAGACGCGCGCCGCGCGGCCGCCCGCAAGGTGTTGGATAACCTGGAATCGTTCCGCTTGTCGCGCTCGCAGCGCAAATTCGTCGACGAAGGTCCGCTGGCCGCGTTGCAGACCGAGTTGCGTGTGTGGGCCGCCGCGCCGGTGACACCCGCGCAATTGCTCGCGCATCTCGAGGCGTACGAATATAGCGGACTGTCTAGCGACGCTCGGCTGGTAGCCAACGATTTTCGCGGGCTGAGCTGGTCGTCACCCGCCGAGGCCGAGAAGATCAGCCAGAGCCTCGACACGCATTATCGCAACTCGAATCTGCGCGTCGCGCTGGCCGGCGCCCTGGTAAACCGCATGGTGCCGCAGCCGCCCAAGATGGAAACCGAGGTGCAAGACATCGTCGTGAATGTGCCGGTGTACGGTCGCAGCACGACCTTGGCCAAATTATCGGTGCGGCTCGTGCCCGATCCGCGACGGATTCGCATTGGTTTGGAAGCCAACGGGCTGGTGGACTCTGACACGAGGTCGACCAGCGGCCCGGCGACGTTTTATAACGAAGGCCGCTCGACGTTCCTGGTGCGGAAACTGTTCGTGATCGGACCGCAGGGCCTGAGCGTCTGGCCTGCCATTGCCGAAGCCGAAAACAATTACACGTACTTGATCTCGCTGGAGACCGACTTCGACGGTGTTCCGCTAGTGGGGCCGCTCGTGCGCAGCGTCGCTCGCAACAAGCACGACGAGGCTCAGGGCGATGCCCGCGTCGAAGTCGAGTACAAGCTCGCCACCCGCGCCCGCGATCAATTGGACGCCGAAATTCGCCCGCTGTTGACCAAGAGTGCCCAACGCTTCGAAAAGAAGCAATTGGCGACGCTCAAGCGGCTGGGCATGGAAATGGCGCCGCTGGCTCTGGCGACGACCGAAAATCGCATCGTGGCCCGAGTGCGCCTGGCCGGCAGCGAACAGCTCGGTGCTCACACGCCGCGCCCGCGAGCCCCGGCCGATAGCTGGTTCAGCATGCAACTGCATCAGTCGGCGCTCAACAACGTGCTGGAAAAACTGAACCTGGACGGACGCAAATTCACCATGCCCGAATTGTTCGCCTCGCTTGCCGAAAAGCTCGGCCGCCCGCAACTCAACCAGCAGGTCGATCTGCCGGACGACGTGAGTGTGACTTTCGCTAAGGAAAATGCCGTGCGGCTGCGCTGCGAAGACGGCCGCGTGGAGGTGGTCTTCGCAATTGCCGAGCTGACGCAGGGGCGCAGCCGCTGGCGCAACTTCACGGTTCGCACGCATTACCGGCCCGAGGCCCGGAACCTGGACCCCAGGTTCGTGCGCGACACGACAATCTATCTCGACGGCAAGTCACTCAAAGGCCGGCCGCAGGTGTTGTTGCGGACGATTTTCAGCAAGGTCCTCTCGCCCAACCGCGAGTTGAGCCTGTTGAGCGAAAAAGTCACCTCCGACGCGCGCCTCAAGGATCTGCAAGTCACGCAATTCGTGGTCGAAGACGGCTGGATCGGGCTGGCCTACAGCCCGCACCGCCCCAGCGGCACGATGGCCAGAAGGCCGAAGTAGGGGGAGTAGTGGTTAGTGGTCAGTGGCTAGTGATCAGTTGCTAGCACGATGTGCGAACTCGCGCCCCTCTGGCCTTCCGTCTGTCCCCTTTCCTTACTGACCACTAGCCACTGACCCCTGACCACTAATTAGCACAAGCGGCCGTGCCCGATTTGACGATAATGCAGACGAGGACACCAAGTGCCGTCGGCGATCGTTGCGGCGGCTTTTCGTGCTAGCAAAGGAGTGCGGCATGGTTCGGCCCCTGATCTGGATTTCGTCGCTCACGCTGGGTGCGGCATTCGCCTGCGATCTGGCGGAGGGCCAAACCCATTCCAGCCCACCCGCAGGCGATAGCCGACCGGCTGCTGTCTGGAAGGCGCGGGCCGTCGCCAGCTCCGAGGCGCCGCGCGCGGCCGACTACGTCGTCGAAACACCGGGCGACGAGGAGGCCAACGTCGACGCCGCCGAGCCGAACGCCGACGTTCAAGACGGTTTCCCCGGCGAGAACTTTGCCGACGAGCCCAAGACCGAAGTCATCAAAGAGCGGTTTGCCAACGGCGAAGTGAATATCGAACGCCAGGTAACGCAGGACGCCCAAGGCAACTATCTGAATCACGGTCCCTGGAAAATGTGGGACGAGCGCGGCAACCTCGTGGCACAGGGCGACTACGACCGCGGCAATCGCACCGGGACTTGGGTGCGCTGGTACCGCGCGGTCGCCGAAGCCGATCTGCTGGGCAAGATTCCCTACCAGCAATTTGTCGGTCCCTTCGTCTCGCAGGCCACGTTCAAGAATGGCAAGCTGGACGGATTGTGGACGATCTACGACAGCAAAATGCGCAAGATCAGCCAATGGGGGTTCGTCGACGGTCATCGGCACGGTCCGTCGATGTGGTGGTACGCCAACGGACACACGATGCGCGAGGCGCAATTTCGCGACGGCGACCTGGACGGCGAGTACGTGGAATGGAGCCCCGAGGGGGGCGTGCGGGTGAACGAGACGCACCAGGCCGGCCGCAAGCTGGCCGCCAAGACGACGTATCATGCCAACGGCAAGAAGAAAACCGAGGACATCTACTTGTTCGCAAAGGACGTCGAGCAAACGCCCGACGATTGGTGGAATTGCAAGCTGCAAGTAACCGTCAAGAACGGCCACGACGAGAAGCACGGCGCGTCGGTCGCCTGGCACCCCGGCGGACAGCGCCAGCTCGAAGGTCTGTTCGAGCACGATGCGCAAGTGGGCCAGTTCACCTGGTGGCACGCCAACGGGCAGAAGGCCCTGGAGGGCCGCTACTTGCTCGGCAAGCAGGACGGTGTTTGGATCTGGTGGCACGCCAACGGGCAGAAGGCCATCAACGGCCAATATGCCAACGGCACTCCCGCCGGCCGCTGGACCTGGTGGAAAGAAGACGGCCAGGTGGCGCAGTCGGCCGATCTGTCGAATTCCGAGGGAATCGCGATCGAAATGCCGCGCACGCTGGAACCCGATGCCGCGCCCCGCATGAGCAAGCCGCCGGTTCGCCAGCCGCAGCGCTAGAGTTGCGACGTGCCCGATTATCATATCGCGCACGCTGGCGCGGGCTTCTTTTGTCCATTTGGCGCGAGCCGGCGCTATAAGTGGCAGGCATACGCCGTATGCCGTCGCCTCTTTGGCGATGCGGCTGCGGTATAGGGAACCGCGCGGGCTGCTGTCGGTCAGGCTGAATCCTGGCACACGGAACCGGCCCAAAATGGCCTAAAACGGCGGCAAAATAGCCCGAAAAATCGCCCTTGACCCGGTTTTGCGATTCCCATATTCTCCCGCCTCACGACATCGATGAACGTGCGGTTGCGGCCGAGAAACCCAGTTCGAACCGCACGCCAGGGACATAAAAAGGATCCATGTGGTGGGTCTGCACTGGAGAAGCCACTAGGGCTTTTCTGCGGACCACGAAGCGGACCCGTTGGCATGGATGCCGGCGGCACGCTTCGGATACAAGATGACCCCGGCCGCGCTTCCTTGCGAGCGAACGGCAGGCCGGCGAGAGTCCAATCGCTCCCGGATAAGGTTGCTGTCCTCTGCCCCCCTGGGACACAGCCTTTCCGGGGGCCTTTTTTTTGCGCTGGGGTTGGTAACCCGCGGCCGCCGAAGGCGATTTGTCCCAAACGCCTGTGCCGCGTTCAGCTAGAATTGATTACCGACAACCGCGAGCAAGAAGTCGCCTTTGTCGGCGAATAGTTCTTGGGGCAGCAGACGAAACGACCGCCGCGGTCGGGAGTGCCCAACGACGTGTGGGCCCGAAACCTTCTCTTTGTCGCCGTATGCATCGGCGGAACAGCCTTGCTGTTGCCGTTGCTCGTTCCTCAGCCCGAGGGAGCGGCGAAGCGCGAAGTCGCGCGACCGGCCGATGTATCTCAGGCCAGCGACTTTCAAGTCAGCGTTGCAGTGGTCAACGCGGCATTCCGCCGGCAATGGTTGGCCCAGGGCATTGAACCAGCCGAGAGGGGCACGGACCACACCATCGCGCGCCGCATGTCGCTGGCCCTGGCCGGCACGATCCCCTCGCTTCAGGAATTGCGCCGCTTCGAAGCCCAGCCGGCCGAAGTTCGCCTGGCCAATTGGCTGGATGATTTATTGGCCGATCGGCGTTCCAGCGATTTTGTCGCCGAGCGACTTGCGCGCGCCTTTGTGGGCGTGCAAGACGGGCCGTTTCTGATCTACCGGAGGAGGCGGTTTGTCTCTTGGCTGGCCGATGAGCTGCAGGCCAACCGGCCTTACGACCAGATCGTACGTCGCCTGATCGCCGAGGAGGGACTGTGGACTGACCACCCGGCCACGAATTTCATCACCGTGACGGTCAAGCCGGACTCGGATGAAGGTCCCGACGCGAACGTCCTGGCGGCGCGCGTGTCGCGAGCGTTCCTGGGCGTGCGGTTGGACTGCGCGGAATGTCACGACCATCCCTTCCGATCGTGGAAGCAATCGGACTTTCAGTCGCTGGCCGCCTTCTTCGGGCAGACGCGGCAAACGTTCACCGGCATCCGCGACCGCGACGGCGAGTTCGAGGTCGAGTCGACTACAACCGGCGAATCCCGCGCCGTCGCGCCGGCGGTCCCCTTTGCCGTCGAGCTGTTGCCGCCGTCCGGCGAGCGACGCGAGCGATTGGCGAGCTGGATCACGCATCCGAAGAACGACGCGCTGGCGCGGGTGACGGTCAATCGAGCCTGGGCCATCCTGTTTGGGCGGCCGATCGTGGAGCCGGTCGACGACATTCCACGCGATGAAGAACTGCCGGAAGTATTGCGGCTATTAGCCGATGATTTTGTCGCGCACGGGTTCGACTGGCGGCGACTGCTGGCCGTGATCGCCTCGACCGAGGCGTTTCAACTCGAAAGCCGTCATCCGTCGGCCGACGCCGAAAACGTCACACTGTGGCGGCGGATCGACGCCGCCTGGGCCGTGTTTCCCATCACGCGCCTCCGCCCCGAACAAGTGGTGGGCAGCGTCCTTCAGTCGGCGTCGCTAAAGACGATCGACCATCAATCGCACATTCTGGTGCGGTTCGCCCGCGCGATTGGCCAGCGAGAATTCGTCGAGCGCTACGGCGATGCCGGAGAAGAAGAATTCCTGCCGCAAGGGGGCACCATCCCGCAACGGCTGCTATTGATGAACGGCGATCTGATGCGCGAGAAAACCAAGGACAGCCTGCTGGGCAATGCGGCGTCGCAAATCGCCACGCTCGCGCCGGACGACAAGACCGCCGTCGAGGTGGCCTATCTGTGTTGCCTGACGCGTCGGCCGACCGCCGAAGAATCCGCCCATTTTCAGGCGCGTCTGCAAGAGACCGGCGACGCCAACCGCCGCGAACGACTGGGCGATCTCTACTGGTCGCTGATCAACTCGACGGAGTTCTCATGGAACCATTGAGATTGTCTGCAACCTGGCCCTCGACCCGCGCGGGCGTTAGCCGCCGTCTTGTCTTGCAATCGTCGGCACTGGCGCTGGCCGGATGGCTCGGTCCCGTGGCCAACGTATTGGCCCGGCGGGCAGAGCGAATCTCGGGTCACGAACCGGCTCAATCCGTGATCTTGCTGTGGCTCGCTGGAGGGCCCAGCCAATTGGAGACTTTCGACCCGCACGCGGGCGCCAAAATCGCCGGCGATACACGGGCGATCGCCACCGTGGTTCCCGGCATTCAATTGGCCGAAGGTTTTGTGCGGCTGGCCGAGGAGATGCAATCGGTCTCGCTCGTCCGCTCGCTGGTGAGCAAAGAGGGGGATCACGAACGAGGAACGTATCTGGCCAAAACCGGCTACCGGCCCGATCCCACGATCGTGCATCCCTCGATCGGCGCCATTTGTTGCCATCAACTGCCCGGCGGCCAGACCGAAATTCCCCGGCACGTTTCGATTCTGCCCAATCAATGGCCGGCTCGCGGCGGTTTTCTCGGCAACCAGTACGACGCCTTCAAGACGTTTGATCCGGCCCGCGCGGTGCCGGACGTCACGGCGCCGGTCTCCGCCGTGCGGCAAGCGGCCCGGCTGGCGGATCAGCGGGTGGTCGAAGAGGCTTTCGCGCTCGGACGTCGGCAGCCAATCGGCACGGCGCGGCATAGCGCGATGATCGACGAAGCCCGGGCGATGATGACCTCCCCGCAGTTGAAAGCGTTCGAAGTCGGCGACGAGCCGGCGGCGTTGCGCGCGGAGTATGGCGACACGCCATTCGGCCGCGGCTGCCTGGCGGCGCGGCGGCTGATCGAGCAAGGAGTGCGGTGCGTCGAGGTCACGTTGGCCGGCTGGGATAGCCACGTGAATAACCACGAAACGCATCGCCGCCTGATTGAGATTCTCGATCCGGCATTGGCCGCGCTTCTGAAGGATCTGCGGCAGCGGGATCTGCTGGACCGCACCGTAGTGCTGTGCGGCGGCGAGTTCGGCCGCACGCCGGCGATCAATCGGCTCGACGGGCGCGATCATTGGCCGCACGGATTCAGCATGGCGCTGGCCGGGGGCGGAATCCGCGGCGGCCAGGTAATTGGCGCGACAGATCCCGAAGGCGGTCGCAAAGTCGAAGACCCCAGGAGCGTGGCCGACATCCACGCCACGGTGTTGACCGCACTGGGAATCGATCCGGCGCACAAGGAGGTTTCACCGATAGGCCGACCAATTCAATTCAGCGAAGGCGCGCCGATCGCCGCGCTGTTGCAAGAGCCTCTTTCCTGAACAGGATTATGAAGTTCGCATGATAGGTTTGACCCAAGCTGAAGTGTTGCCAGCCGTCGATATGGCCGCCATCGGCGCAGTCGCTATGGCTCCGCTGCCATCGGACGATTTGTCCGCGGTTCCGTCGCGGGCGGGCATGGCGTGGCGCGCTATTCGCCCGATTGGTTCAACCGCCGAATGGATGTTTGGGCTTTTGTCGCTCATTGTCGCGCTGGCCGTGCTGGCGACGCTGCCGGTGCTACAGTTCTTGAGCCTGGGCTATCTGCTCGAAGTTGGCGGCCGAGTCGTCCGCGAGCGGCGCTTGGCGAGCGGAGTGATCGGCGTTCGCAAAGCGGCCCGACTGGGCGCGATCGTGCTGGGCGCGTGGCTCGTGCTGTTGCCTTTGCGGTTTGTTTCCTTGATGGTCGATTCGGCCCGACTGATCGCACCGGGCAGCCCGGCCGATCGTGGTTGGACCCTGGCGCTTTGGATCCTCACGCCGCTGGCGATTGCGCACCTGGTAGGCGCGCTACTGCGAGGCGGGCGACTGGGGAATTTTCTGTGGCCCAGGCCGATTCGACTGGCAAGGCAACTCGCTGCGCCGGGAGCCTATGCGGCTGCACGCGACGCGGTTTGGGAGTACGTCGTGGGCTTGAGACTGCCGTATTATTTCTGGCTCGGCGTGCGCGGTTTTGTCGGCGGGCTCATCTGGCTAGCCATTCCGGTAACGCTCATGGCTGCCGGGCAGAAGGCGCCGGTCTTGGGCCTGATCGGCGGACTGCTACTGAGCGTGGTGGTGATGTACTTGCCGGTTGCGCAATTGCAGTTGGCGGCGCAGAACCGTTTTCGTGCCCTGTTTCGATTGCGACTCGTGCGCGATCACTTCCGCCATGCGCCGTGGGCGTTCCTGATCGCGCTAGTCGGCACGCTGTCGTTCGCGCTGCCGCTCTACCTGCTCAAGATCGAGATCCTGCCACGCGAAGCCGCCTGGCTGCCCAGCGTGTTGTTCGTGGGCTTTGCTTTTCCGGCGCGGCTGCTGACCGGTTGGGCCTATGCCCGCGCCGAACGTCACAGGCTGCTCGTGCCCGATCGCCCGCGTCACTGGTTCTTTCGTCGTTCGGCGCGGCTGGCGATGCTGCCGGTCGCGGCGCTGTACGTGCTGATCGTGTATTTCACGCAGTTCACCTCGTGGCACGGCGTGGCCAGCCTATACGAGCAGCATGCATTCTTGTTGCCGGTCCCGTTTGTGGGTCTGTAGGCTTGCAAGGACGAAATGCAACGCCACCGTTCGGCCTATCCTGTGCTCGCGTCCAGCGGCAATGCGAGGCAAAACGAGGCGCCGCCGCCGGGCGACGATTCATAATTGAGCTCGCCACGCAACTGTCGCGCCAGGCGGCGGCACAGCGCCAGGCCCAGGCCCACGCCCGGGGCGCTCGTGGCCGCCTGCTCGGCCGATTTCGAAAAGGGGCGAAACAATCGCCGCCGGTCGCGCGCCGCGATGCCCGGCCCATGATCCCGCACGCGCAACTTGAGTTGTCCGCCGTCCACGACCACTTGCAACTCGACGGTTCGCGGCTCGGCGGCCGAGGCATATTTGCAGGCATTGTCGACCAGGTTGAACACGATTTGCTCGACGGCCAAAGGATCGGTGCAAAGCAGGGCGGCCAGCGCCCGGGCATCGGCCTGGACGAGCAGTTGCATGTCGGCCTCGGCGGCCCGGGCGGACAGCCGCGGTTGCATTCGCTCTAGTAGCGCGCCAACTGTGAATCGCTCGCGGGCCGCGGCGCGCGGTCCCCGCTCCAGCCGCGCGTAGGACAACACGTTTTCCACCAGGTGCGACAACCGCTCGGCCTCGACGCGCAGCGTGTGCAGGTAACTCTTGCGATCGCTCTCGCTGGCCACCATGCCGTCTTCCAGCATGCCGGCGTACATACGGAAAGTCGTCAGTGGCGTGCGCAGCTCGTGGGTCACGGCCGATACGAACGCCTCGCGACGCGTGCTCAGCGCCACCACTCCCGTCAGCAGAAGCGCGATCGCCGAGGCTGCCAGTGCCAGCCCGGCCCAAGCCAGTACGAGCGCCACGCGCAGCGGAGTCCACTCGCGACTGGCCGGCGCGCTGGCCCGTGCGGTTAGCGCCAGCGGCAGCGTGGCAAGCAAGTGAGTCGAATCGACGCCGGGCGAACCATTGACGCGCGCGAACTCTAACTCGGGCAGCACGTCGGCGACTTCCGCCCGCAGATCCCGTTCGAGTTTCTTCCAATCGAGCCAGCATCCTTGCACGATCAACTGCCCGCCGGCGATCACCCGATGGGCGAGCACCAACTGATCGCCAATCCAAATCGCGCGGCTCGCGCCCTCGGCAACCTCGACGCTCGGCTCTGGCGCGGCAGAGTTGGCGCGTTGTTGCGCGAATTCCTGGCGGTTGTTCATCGTCAAAGCGCGCTGGCGGCGCACGAGGTCGTCGTTCGCCGCGAGAAACGGTAGGCCCAGCTCGACCGATTGCTGTGCCTGCGGCTGGGATTTCTGAGAGTCGCCTGTTTGTGCCACCGCTACACCCGGCATTAGCGCCGCCGCTGGCAGCGTGCCCTCGGGCAGCCGCTCGATCAAGTCTCGATAATTGACTTCGCCGCGCAGTTCATTGAGGCGTTCGGCACTGGCTTGAATGCCAGCTATCGTGGCGCCGTTGGCGGCGGCGACTTGCCACGACTTGGGATCAGGCACCTGCGGCGATCTCCAATTGGCATCCGCGCCGACTTCAAAATTCAGCAGAACATACTCTGAAGGCTGCGACAGCAACGGCCAGGGGTTGCCCGAGGCGGCCGGCCGCGCGTCTTTTGCCGCGGACGGATCGGAAAACGCCACGAAGGCCGTATATGGCCGGGCCATCTCCTGGGCCACCAGCGGAGTCAGCCGCGTATCCATCCGCCACAGCGCCAGCCGAATCCGCGCGTCGAGTTGCGCGCCCGTTCGCGCGGCCGCCTCCGAGCGCTCGACCCGCAAGGTCGAGACGGTCAGCCAGGCCATCGCCGCCAAGGCCACGACCAACGACAGGCCGTACGACATCCAGATATGCCAGGGACGTTTCATCGGGTGTTCATGGCGCTTTGATGCGCTCGCAGTCCAGATTGGTCAATCCCGCGGTGCAAAATCGTTGGCGGCGAACATGTAGCCTTTTCCACGCACGGTCAACAAAATTCGCGGCGCCGCCGGATCGTCTCGTAGTTTCTCGCGCAGCCGGGCGATGTGCATGTCGATCGTCCGCGTGCTGCACCGGCGTGCGTCAATTTGCCAGACCGATGCCAGGATCTCCTCCCGCGAGATCGCCCGGCCCGAGTTCAAGACCAGGTGCCGCAGCAGGCTCATTTCCATGTCGGCTAGCGGCGCTCGATGGCCGTCCTCGAAGCGGGTCTCGTGCCGCTCCAGGTCGACAATGCCGCCTGGAATCGCGATCTCGGCGACGTCGCGCGGCCGCCCGGGGCTGCGGCGCAAGACGGCTTCGACCCGCGCGAGTAGCTCTTTGACGCCGAACGGCTTGACGACGTAATCGTCGGCGCCGCGCCGCAAACCTTCGACCCGATCAGCCTCCTCGCCCCGCGCCGTTAAGATGATGACGGCCTGCGTCGGACGGGCCTTGCGCACGGCTTGCAAAATCTCCAGGCCGCTCTTGCCGGGCAAGACCAGATCCAGCAACAGGAGATCGTAGGACTGTGCAAGGGCTAGCTTGTAGCCCCGATCGCCATCGGCGGCTTCCAGCGGCTCGTATCCGGCGAAGCGCAGCGCATCGACGATGCCGCGGCGAATCGCGGCATCGTCCTCGATCGTCAAGATTTGTTGCTTCGCCATACGGACAACACGGTAACAAAACAAATTGCGGGCGTTCGCTCCGACTCTATTATTCTAGCTTGTGCTGGCCTGCTACGGCGCGGAGCTTGCCACACCGCCGTTTTCCAGCGCCGTGTAGGCATCTCCCTCGGTCAAGCCCAGCCAAGGATCGCTGCTGGGCGTGAGAAACAGCTCGGCATAGACGCGCTCGTTGAGCTGATCCACGTCGGCGCCGATCGCGCCGGCGGCAAACCAGCCGTGCAATTGCCGATGCAAAGTGTACTCATTGCGCACTGAGTCCAGGGCGATCGAGGATTGCAGATTGCTCACCAGCCGCAGAATCGGGTCTTCGACCATCCGTTTGGTCACTGCCAAGGCGCCTGCCTTGGCGGCCGGGTTTTCCCGGCGAATCAACTTGCGCGTCGACTGGTCGAGCTCGACAGCGTGTTCAGCGCGGGCGGCAATCTTGCTCCACGCGTCGTCGGTCGTCTTGGCGGCTAGCTGCGCCGAGTCGCGGGCCAGCAGCCGCAAAATCGGCATCTCGACAGCGCCTTTCGGCATCGCCATCTCGGTTGCTCGCACGACCGAAGGCTTGAGCTTCGACGGCAAGTTGGCGGTCAGTTCGGCGGGCACGTTGACCACGGCCGGTTCGCTTTGCGGCTCGGACGAGGAGTTCAACAGCCGAAGAGGCGCAACCGCGGCCAGGTCGCGAGCCCAGCGGCTGGCGATCTGACGTTCGTGCTCGAAGTGATATTGTCGCAGATAGGCGGACCGATCGGCCGCGGCCAGCGATCGCGTGTTCTCGTGCAGCGATTCGGCCTCGCTCAGCCAGCGCTGGAACTGCCGCGGGCCATATAACCCCGGCAGAGCGTCGAGCGGCTGCCCGTCGGCCGCCAGGACATAGTGAACGCTATTGCCAGTCACGGTCCGTTCAATCTTCCGTCCGTCGCCAAAGTCGATCGTCACGCGCGGCACCGGCCGCACCGATTTCCAGTGCAGCACGAACCCCTCGCGAAGCTGTCGCGCGATCTCTTCGTTGGCGTACAGCGTCGTGCGGAAAAAGCGGCTGTTGGCGCAACTGAACTCTTCCGTCAGTTTTCCCAGCATCCGCAGGCTGAGGATCGGCTTGCCCGACGCGACCGCCTCGGCCTTGGCCTTTTCCAGATCGGTGTGCCAGTACAAGCCCGAGACACAGGCATATCGCTGGCCGGCCACGCGATCGATCAACTCATCGATGCGACTCGGATCGGCGGCCCCTTTTCGCATCGCCAGCAGAACATCCACCGAGCGCGGGCCCGCATCGCGAAGTCGATTGGCCGCCGATTCGGCCTCCGGCCCGTCGGCGGTCAAGGCCTGCGCGGCCCAAGTCTCGATCAAGGTATTCCGGTTGTAGTCCATCGCCAGGGCGGGCAGGGCGGTGGCGTACATGGTCAGCAACAGTGCGGTTTGAAGTCTCGTGGTCAATCTCATCGTGGTCATTAACATCGTTACGCTCCTGAAATTGAAGAATTCGATCTGTCCCAAACCAACGCCGACAATCCGTCCGCCTCAGTCAAATGAATCTGTCAAATGAATCTTAGTGGCCTATGCCCCGGCTGTGTGTAACGCGTTTGTAACGTCCCCAAGCCACTCCGAATCGGCGGTTCGAGCCGAGTTTGTGCGGAAAAACTCGTCCTGCTAGCACTCTCTGCAAGCTCACGGAAAGCGGCGTGAGCCGTCGAATGATCGTCGCCGCCGAAGTGCCAATCGAGATTGCCCCGAGAACCGATTGAGCGATAGAACTGCGATTCACGATCACGCGGCTGCACGGGCTCGACTGGACGCAGCCGCATCGAAAGGAGCAGCAACGATGCGACACCATTTCTTGGTTACCCTACCCTGCGCGATTCTCGGCCTGGTCTGCATGAGTGGCCAGGCCCGAGCCGACGCCGAAATGACGGTGCGGTCGGCCGATCAAACGCTGCACGAGATCATGGCCATTCCGGCCAGTCAGATTCCCGGCGCGCTACTGGCCGACGCGCAGGGCGTGGCGATCATACCGGGTGTGATCAAGATCGGATTCATTGCGGGCATTCGCCGCGGACATGGCGTGGTTCTGGTGCGCGGACCGGACGGCGCGTGGAGCTTGCCGCAGTTTGTCACACTCACCGGCGGCAGCGTCGGTTGGCAGGCCGGCGTGCAAGGCACCGACGTGGTGCTGGTGTTCATGACCAAGAAGAGCGTGGAAGGATTGATGACCGGCAAGTTCACGATCGGCGCCGACGTCGCGGCAGCCGCCGGTCCGGTGGGACGCAATGCCGCCGCGGCCACCGACGGCCGGCTGCGAGCCGAGATCCTTTCCTATTCCCGCAGCCGCGGATTGTTTGCCGGCATTTCGCTGGACGGATCGGCCATCGAGGTCGACGCGACTGAACAGGTCAACTATTACGGCTCGTTGCCCGGACAGCCGGCGGCGCGCGTGCCCGAGTCGGCGATGAAGCTGTTGCAAGACCTGGCGCTATTGACCCCCAACAGCCAACCCGTGCCGGCCGCGTTTCCGGCTCCGATCGAGGCCGGGGGGAATCAATCGGGAACTCGCCAGTCGTTGGGACAGAATGCGTCGCGACTGTATTCAATCGTCGACGAGCCCTGGCGAAAATATCTGGCGCTTCCCAAGGAAGTTTTCGAAGGCATCGAGGCGCCGTCGCCCGACGCCCTGCAGGCGGCGCTCAAACAGTACGACACAGTGGCCGCGTCTCCCAAGTACCAGACGCTGGCCGGCCGTCCCGAATTTCAAGCGACTCGCGACACGCTGCGCGAATACACCCGCGAGCTGTCGGCCAATGCCAACCCTCAGCTCGCGCTGCCTCCTCCGCCCCTGAAGCGCTGACGGGATCGGCAGTCGCAAGGCGTCAGAGAATGATTCACTGGCGACGTCGGCTTACATATCAAAAGGGGGGAACCACTAAGGCACCAAGAACACGGAGGATTCTTATAGATCTCTTCTCCGTGTCCTGCTATGTAGCCGGGTGTCAAGGCTGGGATGGCTGTTTGGTTTTGGGGAGTTGATGTCGTGCATTCTGCTATTCGATCGTCCGCAACTTGGGCGGAGATCCCTTGATTCTTCGCTATGGGATCGGACTACACTTTGTGA
>JANNQN010000360.1:0-4970 GCA_031400775.1 Planctomycetia bacterium
GGGCGGAGTTGGCTATGCACTGGCAAGATGCCAGTGCCACCCATTGAATGACAAAAAGGACAGTCGATCCACTAGCACGACATTCAGAGCAGCATGCCGGCCCCGACCTCGCCCCAGGACCATTCACCATGACGCGCACTCTTCTGGCCAGCCTCCTCGGTCTCGCACTCGTCGCGCCCGCCCCCGCCTCCGCCCAAGACGACATCGTGATCGAACGGCTGTTCGGCCCCGAGATACCGGGCAAGTACAAGCATCCGGCGGCGATTGGCGAATTCGACAATGGCGATCTGTACGCCGTGTACTACGGCGGCGAAGGGGAATATGAGGGCGATACGGCCGTCTATGGCTCGCGGCGGGCGAAAGGGAGCGACAAGTGGACCACGCCCAAGATCATCGCCGACACGCCCGGACGCTCCGAGGGCAACGCCGTCATCTGGCAGGCGCCCGATGGCCTGGTGTGGCTGTTCTACATCACGAACTACGGCCCGACCTGGTCGACCTCGCGCATCAAGTACAAGCTCTCCAAAGATCGGGCACAAACCTGGACCGATTCCGACATGCTGGCCTTCGAGCTCGGTTCGATGGTCCGCGGGCGGCCGATCGTGCTCAACGACGGCGATTACCTGCTGCCCGTTTATCACGAGACGGGCGAGGACCGCGAGCGGACCAACGACGACACCTGCAGCTTTTTCTTTCGCTTTAACCCGGCCAAGAAAACTTGGACCGAATCGAACCGCATCCATTCGCCCAACGGCAACCTGCAGCCCGCGCCGGTGCAGATCACGGACGACTACCTGGTGGCCTATTGCCGGCCCGGCGGCGATTTCGAGCCAAACACCAAGCGGTTCGTGATCCGCAGCGAATCACGAGACGGCGGCAACACCTGGACGAAAGGCGCAAACTCGGAATTCCGCAATCCGAACTCGGCGATCGATTTCATCAAACTGGCCAACGGGCACTTGGCGCTCGTGTTCAACGACACGAATGTCGACGATCGGATGCCGCTGACCGTGGCCATTTCGACCGACAACGACAAGACTTATCCGCACCGCCGCAACATCGTCAACAAGCCGGGTGACACGGCCGCTTATCCGGTAGCGATCCAAACCCGCGACGGCAAGATCCACGTCATCTACACATCCGAGAATCGCCAGGTCGTGAACCGGGCGATCTTCGCCGAAAGCGCGATCCTGGGGCACAAGAAGTAGATCAAGCAGGAGGGTGTTCGGTGCGTGCCGAAAAAAGAGGAAAAGGAGCTCACGCAAAGGCGCAAAGAACGTTACGGAAGAGATTGTCAAATGATGGCAATCTCGAACGATCATGATCTCGGCGAGCAATCTGCCTACCCGAGTCCCCGGCCAACTCGTTGAGCAAGCCGCCACGGTTCCGATCGGCCCGCACGTTCGGTCTAATCGTTACCCTGCGCCATCCCGGTACAGCAGCCCCCTGCCCCATTTGCGCGCCGTCTGGCTAAAATGGCGGCCTTCGGTCTGGTGGCGTGAAAACGGCGGGTGCTGGCAACGGATGCCCCAAAAAAGGGGGCGAATGCTACAATAATGGTACGCGCGGTTCGGCCCAACTGTTCCTGGCTGAATGGGGCCTGGCTGAATGGGTTCCGGTCGTCATGTCGCGTCCGCGGCAATCAAATGGCAGCATTTCCGCGAATTAGATCTGTAGCCGCATCCCGTTCGAACACCGATGAGCACGCAGCCTGCATTGCCTATGTCAAGCGCCATGCTTAGCCCCGCGCTAGCCGCCGCCGAGAAACGGCAGGCTTCGATTGCCGGACTGTCTTTGACCGGCATCTGGCTGTTTATCGTCTCGCTTTTGGTCGTGGCCTCCGGCTTTTCGAGCTGGCGGCCCGAGGTGGGCGGACTGCTGGTGCATCCGTACCTGGTGCCGATGGCGCTGGCCTTCCCGTTCGTGGTGATGTCGCGGATCGGCGAGTTTCCGGTGCGGATCCTGGTGTCGCTGATGGTGTTCACCGCCGTGTATAGTTTTTCGGCGGTCAACGGCGGCGATCTGGCCTTAGGCGAGATTTTCAAGACCGGCACCTCCGTGGTCACGATCATTACCGTGGCGCTGTTGGTGCGGCGGCGCGGCGACATGGTGGCCGGGGCGCTGGGGCTCGCCATCGCGATTGCCATTCTGGCAGTCAACGGATTGCAGGACCCGACCTCGGGTGGCGTCGAAGCGATCCAGGGCGCCAACAAAAACTCTTACTCGCTGTTCGCGCTGCCGGCGATTCTGATGTCCGGCTACATCGCCCTGCGGATGGACACCGTGCCCAAGTTCATCAAGACGATCCTCGTCGCCTCGATGCTGCCGGCGCTGGCGGCCATTTTCATGAGCGGCAATCGTTCGGGCTATGTAGGCGCCCTGGTGGTGGGGCTGATGCTGTTCTGGGATCGCCGCGGCAAGGGGCTGCTACTGGTCGGGTTTATCTCGGCCGCCGTGGCTTTTTGGGTCGTCCAGTACGGCAGCACCAAGGTATTCGACGAGAAGATGCACGAGACCGTATCGGGCTACGCTGGCGATCGCATCCGGCGCGACATTTTGTATGCCTGTCTGGACATCGGACTGGAAAATCCGATCATCGGCGTTTCGCCGCAGATCTTGCCTTTCGAGATCGGCCGTCGGCTGTCGCTGCGCCACAACCTGCACGTCCTGGAAGCGCACAACATGTTTGCGCACCTGTTTGCCGCCAGCGGCGTGTTGTGCTTGGGGGCGCTGTTCGCCGTGGGCTGGACGATGTGTGCCTGGAAGCCCCGCGGCGGAGGAAAAGTCGGCGGCAACGACGACCCGCTGCGCGACGCGGTGCGGTTGATGCGGATGATGGTCGTGCTGTGGTTCGTGCGCGGCAATTTTACGCGCGACATTTTGTTTAATCCCTCCTTCAACATTGGGTTGGGGCTGGCCATCGGCCTGTGCATGCTGGCCGAAACGGCACGCCAGGGGCGCGCCGCGAAAATCCTAGCGCCGGCCGGCCCCGAGTGTCAGGACCGTCGAAAACTCGAATCATGACCAACCGCGACAAACGGCTCAAAATTGTTCTGCACATACTGGGCTGGACGACACTCTTGGCCGTGGGCGCGGTCGTGATGCCCCGCTCGTGGATGGCCAGCACGCACGAGTGGCTGGGCCTGGGCGAATTTCCCGCCGCGCCGATCGTGGAAAACCTGGCTCGCTCGGTGTCGGCCTTCTATGCAATCTTCGGCGCCGTGTGCCTCGTGCTGGCTTCGGACATCGAACGATACCGTCCGTTGATCAAGTTCCTGGGCGCGCTGCTGGTGATTTTCGGCGTGACCTTGATCGGCATCGACCTGGCGGCCGGCATGCCCCCGTGGTGGACGGCCTCGGAGGGGCTCTCCACGATCGTGTTTGGCGTCTTGATGCTCGCCCTATCCCTGTCAACTAAATGAGCCCGTCAGGCGGCAGTCTGGGGGATCTGTGGATCGCCCCTGTGCGTCGCAGGCCGCCTCCGGCGGGTTTTCCCGCCTTCTTCTGCTATCACCGTCGTAATTGCCTCCTAAGGCCATAACCGGTATACTTTTCGATTCGGTCCTGGCGGCCTCCTTCAAATCTCCGGCGCGGAGATTGGGCGCTGGGCAAGGCACCTTGTTTCGTCAGTCACGCTCTCCCGGGTAGCAGCTCGCGCGAAGCAACCGCTTTCGCTTGGGAGCACTTGGACGCTATTGGCCACGGCCGGCAGCCACCCTCCAGACCCGGAGTCTCCGCAGCGGCGGAGCGTGACTCACAGAGTTATTCAAAACACACATGGTAAATCGTAACCTGATTCGCGGCTTGGATCTGAAGCAAGAGGAGTGGGAAGAAGAGTTGGCCCTGGCGATGGGCGGAACCGCCACCGAAGAGATCGATTGGGGCGGCGGCGAGCTGGCCGTCAACAAGATCATCGACGGCAAAATCCTGCGCATCGACAGCGAATTCGTTCTGGTCGACGTCGGCTACAAGAGCGAAGGCATCATCCCGCTCAACGAATGGGAAGAAGGCGAAGAGCCGCCGCAGGTCGGGCAACACGTCAAAGTCCTCATCGAAGAGGTGGAAGAGGCTTCCGGCCGCGTCGAGGAATCGCGCGGCATGATCACCCTGAGCAAGCGCAAGGCCGAGAAGATCGAGGCCTGGCTCAAGGTGATGGAGACCGTCCACGAGAACGACATCGTCACCGGCACCGTGACCCGCAAGATCAAGGGCGGACTCTTGGTCGATATCGGCGTCAACGTCTTCCTGCCGGCCAGCCAGGTCGATATCCGCCGGCCGGCCGATATTGGCGATTACATCGGTCGCACCATCCAGTGCATCGTGCTCAAGATCGACGACGCGCGGCGCAACATCGTCGTCAGCCGCCGGGCGCTGATCGAGACCGAGCGGGCCGAGAAGAAATCGCAACTGCTCAGCACCTTGGAAGTCGGCCAATTGCGCAAGGGCGTGGTCAAGAACATCGCCGAGTTCGGCGCGTTCGTCGACCTGGGCGGCATCGACGGCCTGCTGCATATCACCGATATGAGCTGGGGCCGCATCGGCCATCCGTCGGAAATGGTCGCCATCGACCAGGAAATCGAAGTGCAAATCCTGCACGTCGACCGCGAGAAGGAAAAAATCGCCCTGGGGCTCAAGCAGAAATCGGCCAGCCCCTGGGAATCGGTCGAGAGTAAGTACCCGGTCGGTTCCGTGGTCCGCGGCGTGGTCGTGAACGTCATGAGCTACGGCGCCTTCGTCAAGCTCGAGGAGGGTATCGAGGGCCTGGTACACATCAGCGAAATGTCGTGGACCAAGCGCATCAGCCATCCCAACGAGCTGGTGCATATCGACGACGAGATCGACGTCGTGGTGCTCAACATCGACAAGAACAAGCAAGAGATCTCCCTGGGCATGAAGCAGACCCAGGCCAATCCCTGGGACAAGGTGGCCGAGCGCTATCCGCCCGGCACGCTGGTCAAGGGCACGGTTCG
>JANNQN010000361.1:0-6258 GCA_031400775.1 Planctomycetia bacterium
AGGAATTCGACCGGCTGCTGGCCAAGACCGAGGCCATCGTGGGCGCCGATCCGGCCGCCAGCTGGCGCCACTATCTCGAAGGGCTTTGGACATCCGGCCTGCGATTGACTGAATCGCTCGAATTGTACTGGGACCGCGACGACAAGCTGTGCGTCGACCTGAGCGGCAAGCGGCCCATGCTGCGGATCCCGGCGGCGCTGGAGAAGGGCAATCAGGATCGCCACCTGCCGATCGCTCCCGAGTTCGCCGAGTTCTTGCTACGAACGCCCGAGACCGAACGAACTGGCTACGTTTTCAGGCCGGGCAGTCGTCGACACAGCCCCCGATTGTCGGAGGTGACCGTTGGGCGGACCATTTCGCAGATCGGCAAGAAGGCAGGCGTCAAAGTCAGCACGGACGCTAAGACCGGCAAGGTAAAATTCGCCTCGGCCCACGATCTTCGACGCTCGTTTGGGGAGCGCTGGGCTAGCCGGGTGATGCCCCAAGTGCTGATGGAGCTGATGCGACACGAGTCGATCGACACGACCATGCGATTCTATGTGGGCAGAAACGCCCAGACGACGGCGGACGTGCTTTGGCAAGCTCACGAAGCCGCTGGTAACACTTCTGGTAACAGCGGGGCCCAAACGGCGTCAGTCGTTGAACCGGCCGAAGCCGCTAAAACCGCACGCGGCAACGACATGTAACGAGAGGCGCCGGTGGGAGTCGAACCCACGATGGCGGATTTGCAATCCGCTGCCTTAGCCACTTGGCTACGGCGCCTGAATCGTGTGCGTAAACTAAAGAATCATTGGGGTTAGGTCAAGGCCACAGGGGGCCTGGAGGTCTGGGCGATTCGCGCAGAGAAACCCCAGCGCAGCGCGTCGCACTGAATACTTGCGCCCCCGCCGCTCGATCCTCTTTCTGAGCCGCCAGTATCTACTTGATGGCAGCCGTCTCGACAAGATCGAGCCGGCACGCGAACGCTCAACCGAATGGATTCGGAGCCAGGCAAAAGGAGTCGCTATGGGCATTTGGAGTTTCTTCACCCAGCGTCGTCATGCGCGGATGGTGGCACAAACGGCCGAAGACGTCGCCGGTCGCAGCCACGCGGCAGTTTTGGATCGCGTCCGTCGGCGGGCGGGAACGATGCGCGTTTCCGAGGCGCGCGGATACGTTCGATCGCGGGCACTCGATATCGTCCACCGCGAGTTGGCGGCGGTACACAATGGCCGAATTACGCTGGATCCCGCGACCCAGACGGACGTCATCAGCCAGGCCACCGAGGCCGTGGTCGTGCGCGTGATGGCCGAGCTGCGCAACGTTCCCAAGGCCGTCCGGCCCGATAAGCGGACCGACAAGCGCCGCGCCGCGTAAGACGTGTCCGCGAGGTGCAAGTACGGACGGCGAATTGGACACGAACGTCGCCGTCCGTATCGGGCAGTCGGACTTATAACCCTGGCGGAGGAAACTCAGGCGGAGAAAATACGCGACAAAAGGCTTGCCAGGCGACGCCGCGTGCGTTGTAGTGGTGCCATGCCGCCTGACATGACTTGTCGCACCGGAAAACCGCCCCGTGGCCGCATCGAGCCCAAATGAAAAACCTTCGCCGACCTTGTCCGGCGTGTTGAGCGTTTTTCAAACGCCCTATCACGCCGACGAGTCGATCGACTACGGCACGCTGGAAAAAGAAATCCATTGGCTGTTCGATCGCGGCGCCGACGGCATCGTGATGGCCATGGTCTCGGAAGTCTTGCGGCTCTCGGGCCAGGAACGCAAGCAACTGGCCGAAAACGCCTGCCGCATCGGCCAAGGGCGGGGCGTGGTGGTGATCAGCGTGGGGGCCGAGAGTAGCCACACCGCCGAAGACTACGCGCGGCATGCTGAAACGGCCGGCGCCGACGCCGTGATGGCCGTGCCGCCAATTGCCGTGGCGCTCGGCGACGAACAACTGCTCGAGTATTACCGCCGGATTCTGCGCGCCATCCAGATTCCGGTCGTGGTGCAAGACGCCAGCGGATATGTCGGCCGACCGATGTCAATCGCGCTGCAAGCCCGCTTGCTCCAGGAGTTCGGACCCCGAGTGTTCTTCAAGCCCGAGGCTGTGCCGATCGGACCACGGCTGTCGGAGCTGCACGCGGCCACCGGCGGCAAAGCCCGAGTCTTCGAAGGCACGGGCGGGATCGCCCTGGTCGACAGTTTTCGCCGTGGGATCGTGGGCACGATGCCGGGCGCCGACCTGATCGACGCCATCGTGGCGATCTGGAGATGCCTGACGAACAAAGATGAGGCGGGCGCGTATCGCGTGTGGCTACCGCTGGCGGCGCTGGTATCGCTGCAGCACAGCCTCGATGCGTTTCTAGCCATCGAGAAATACCTGCTGGTCAAGCAAGGCGTATTTACCAACACGATCGTGCGCGGCCCGGTCGGCTACCAGCTCGACGATCCTACGCGGCGCGAAGTCGATCGACTATTCGATTTGCTAATTGCGGCGATCGACTGAAACTCAGTTGCAACTAGGCCGCAGTGATCAAGATTTGAAACACCAAGACACAAAGAACACAAAGACAGGATAAAAGTTTGGCACTACTTGTTCTCTGCCTTTGTGCTCTTTGTGTCGTTGTGGTTACCCATCGTACCTATCAAATCAAAAAACTCCGGACCCGCGACTCATTCAGTCGACAGGTCCGAAGTTTATTCAATGCGATCTAGTCTTAAGTAACTCGAAGAAGCCGGCTTATTTCTTCGTCGCCGCGGCCGGCGCTTTGACCTCGGCCATGCCGATGACGCCCACGGCAATCCGCGGGCCGGCATTGCCAGCCGGCTGCGACTTCAGATCGTCGGCGTCGGCGTGGACGACAAGCGAACGGCCGACGATGTCGTTCAAAACAACGTGATCGGCCTTGACGTCGAACTTGGCGACGCCATTGGCGTCGGCTTCGATGTTGCCCAAGTCTCCCTCGTGACGCTCCTTCGATTCGACGCCGCCGTGCGGGTGACCGTGGGGGTTATAGTGGCCGCCGACGGACATGCCATCCGGGGCCCGCAGGTCGCCGAACATGTGGATGTGAAAGCCGTGCTTGCCCTGCTTCAGGCCCGTAACCTCGCCGGTCACACGCGCGTAGCCCTTTTCCTGCTTAAGCAGGATCGTACCGTTCACGCCGCTGGCCTTCATTGGCACCAGGATGCAAATGGCGTCCTTGATTGCGACGGGCTCGTGTTTGTGATCGTGATCGTCGGCCGCCTGCGCGTTGGCGACTACTGCTAGCGCCGAGAGCAGGCTGCAAAAACTCAAAACGTATCGGATCATCGTTCGGTCCTTTCGTGGCATGAAATATCCATGTTTCCGCAACGTGCGATTTGTTCTGGATAAACTCGCTTGCCCGTGAGTGCCCGGGCCGCGGCCCATCTTAACCAATTTCGCGGGGGCTGTCGCCCAGTTGGATATCCACCGTGCGCGAGTTCTCCCGCGGCTGAGCGGAGCCTTTTTGAACGACCAGCATTCTGCTAGCCTACCGAACTGCCAGTCCGCCCATGCGTAGTCGTCGACTGGACAATTCCCGTGCCGGATGCGCTCGATGAACCCCATCAATCTCGACGATTACGAGGCCCTGGCGCGCGAACGACTGCCGCCAATGGTCTTTGACTACTACTTTGGCGGCGCGGACGATGAGCTGACCGTGCGTGAGAATCGTCTGGGCTGGCAACGGCTGCGGTTGCGTCCGCGCGTTCTGGTCGACGTCGGCACGCGCAGTTCGAAAACGACCGTGCTGGGCCAACCGATTTCGTTTCCGGTGCTGACCGCGCCCTGCGCCTTCAATGCCCTGGCCAATCCCGAGGGCGAGTTGGCGGTCGCTCGTGCCGCGACTGCCGCCGGCATCATCCAGGTGGTCAGCACCGCGGGCACCTACAGCCTGGAAGAAGTCGCCGCCGCCGCTCCGGGCGGGGCACGCTGGTTTCAGCTCTACTGCTATCGCGATCGTGAGGTAACCCAATGGCTCGTCCAGCGAGCCGTCGAGGCCGGTTATCTGGCGCTCTGCCTGACCGTTGATGCACCTCTTGTCGGACGGCGCGAACGCGACACACGAAATCGCTTTGGGCTGCCGCCTGGCATGACGTGGAAGAACCTGGAGCGCGTCGGGCTCGATCGCATGGCGCAGCGCGACGAAGGATCGGCGCTCGTGCAATACATATCGGAGATTTGGGACCCGGCACTGACTTGGGAAGCCGTGGATTGGCTGCGTGGACTTTCGGAATTGCCCCTGGTGATCAAGGGCATCCTCACGGCCGACGATGCTCGCCGTGCCGTCGATCACGGCGCCGCCGCCATCGTGGTTTCAAACCACGGCGGGCGTCAGTTGGACGGTACGATGACCACCAGTGAATCGTTGGCCGAAATCGCCGAGGCCGTGGGGGACCGTGTCGAGATTCTGGTCGACGGCGGTATTCGGCGCGGAACCGATATACTCAAAGCTTTGGCGTTGGGCGCCAGGGCCGCGCTGATTGGTCGACCATATCTGTGGGGGCTGGCCGTTGCGGGTCAAGCGGGTGTGGAGCACGTTTTCGAACTGCTGCGCGACGAATTGGACCTCGATATGGCGCTGGCCGGCCGCCCGACGATCGAGAGCATCGACCAATCGCTCATCTGGCAACCCAAGGCATAAGTTGGCAATTGGCCGTTCGCGAACAGGTCCACAGTGTCGCCGGCAGATTCTCTGATCTCGCGCGTACCCCTTTTGCATCTCGCCGCCTCGCCGAGTAAACTTGAAGCACACCAGCGATGCCTGCCACGCCGTCCGTCCCACCGTCTCATTTTCCAAGGGGTATCTTTCCATGAGCAGCGATTCACAGAATCGGCGTCAGTTCCTTCACAAGTCCGCCACGGCCGCCGCTGCCGGCTTGACGGCGCCCTATTGGTTCTCCGCCGAGCGAGCGCTGGCCGCCGATAACCAGTCCAAGAATGACCGGCCGTTGGTGGGCTGTATCGGCACCGGCGATCGGTGGAAAGGATTGTACAAGGGCGTGTTGCCGCATGGCGACATCGTGGCCGTGGCCGATGTCGATCGAACCCATGCCGAAACCGGCAAGGAGCTTTCGGGCGGCAAAGCCGACATCTACGAAGACTATCGCAAGGTGCTGGACCGCAAGGACATCGACGTCGTGACGATCGTCACGCCCGATCACTGGCACACCAAGATCGCGATCGACGCCATGAAGGCCGGCAAGGATGTCTACTGCGAGAAGCCACTGACCCTCACGATCGACGAAGGCAAGCTGATTTGCAAGGTGGCCAAGGAAACCGGCCGAGTGTTTCAAGTCGGCACGCAGCAGCGCACCGAAATGAGCCGCCGATTCTTGACCGCGATCGCGATGATCCGCGACGGCCGCATCGGCAAGGTGACCAAAGCCACCTGCGCGATCGGTGAAGCTCCGACCGGCGGCCCGTTCGAGCCGATGCCCGTTCCGCCGGAGCTCAACTGGGAGATGTGGCTCGGACAGGCTCCGCTCGCGGACTACACCAAGAACCGCTGCCACTACGAGTTCCGCTGGTGGTACGAATATTCGGGCGGCAAGTTGACCGACTGGGGCGCTCACCACGTCGATATCGCCACTTGGGCGATCGGCGCCGACTCGAGTGGCCCGATCTCGGTCGAAGGCCAGGCCAAGCATCCGAACGTTCCCAACGGCTACAACACGGCCACCGAGTTTCTCGTGACGTGCAAGTATAAGGACGGCACGGACCTGATCATTCGGCACGATACCGAGAACGGAATCACGTTCGAGGGCGACAAGGGCACGTTCTTCGTCAGCCGAGGCGCACTGACCGGCAAGCCAGTCGAGGAATTGAAGGATCACCCGTTGCCCGAAGGCGCGGTCGAGAAGCTCTACGGCGGCAAGCCGACCGGCCACATGGCCAACTTCTTTCAGTGTGTGAAGTCACGCAAGCAGCCCATCTCCGATGTCTTCTCGCACCACCGTTCGATCACGACTTGCCACCTGGCCAACATCGCGATTCGCCTGGGTCGCAAGGTCATTTGGGATCCGGACGCCGAGCAGATCATGGGCGATTCGGAAGCACGGTCCTGGCAATCCCGCGCCCAACGCAAGGGATATGAAATCGTCGGCTAGTTTTAGACGCGGCTGACGATGAGGGTGATATTTTGTCCGCCGAAGCCGAAGCTGTTGGAGAGGGCGTGGTGGCAGGGGGCTTCGCGGGCCGCGTTGGGGATGTAGTCCAGATCGCAATCGGGATCGGGAGTCTGATAGTTGATCGTGGGC
>JANNQN010000362.1:0-2113 GCA_031400775.1 Planctomycetia bacterium
GTTTGCGACTCGACCTGGCGGCCTTCCGCGAGTTGGAAGCGTTCGCCCAGTTGGGCACCGACCTGGACGCCGCCACGCAGTCGCGGCTCGATCGCGGTTACCGGATGGTTGAGATCCTCAAGCAGGGCCAGTACCAGCCGCTCAACGTCATCGACCAGATTTTGATCATCTTCGCCGGCACCCGCGGTCATTTGGACAAAATCCCAAGGACCGAAGTGGCGGCTTGGGAAAAGCAGTTCCTCGTGTTCATGCGCGACCAGAAATCGGAAATCGTCAAGAAGATCGCCGACACCAAGGATTTGGATGACACGGCCATGAAAACGGTTACGGATGCGATCGCGGAATTTCAAAAGCAGTACGCCGCCAAACGGGAGGCGACCGCACGGGTATAGAGGTCAGGGTGTGCGTCCAGTTCAAGACTCGCGGACGGAGGGTAGCCACGTGGACGAAGCCGAGACGACGGCCGGCGTGCCGGAACTTCCGCCGCTGACCAATGAAATCAAGAATTGGGGCATGCTCTGCCACTTGTCGGCACTGTTGGGTTTTGTGCCGCCATTTATCGGAGTGGTTTTAGGTCCATTGGCGATCTGGTTGATCAAGGGCAAGGAACATCCGTTTATCGACGCCAACGGCCGGGAGTCGCTGAATTTTCAGATCTCGATGTTGATCTACGCAGCGCTTTTGTCGGTAACGCTGTGCATCGGCATCGGGTTTTTCCTGCTGCCGGCTTTGTGGGTCGTGGACGTGATCCTGATCGTGGTGGCCGCCGTCAAAGCCAGCAGCGGCGCCGTGTATCGCTACCCGTTGACGATTCGCCTGATTAGTTGACAGAACTTTAGTTCGACCGTTTTTTGATCCCGAACGAACCCAAGCAACGTGCATCATGGCCAAGGCCCGCGCCCTCGATAAACGCCGCAAGAGCATCCGCAATATCCGCAAGATCACGCGGACGATGGAGTTGATCGCCACGGCGCGCTTCAAGAAGGCGATGGATCGGGCGCATGCGGCCACGGCCTATACGAAGCGAATCACGCAACTGGTGTCCGATCTGGCCAATAGCGGGCTGGAAGTCAAGCATCCGCTGCTCGAACCGCGCGAAACCACCAGCCGGGCCGTGCTGTTGGTCCTCTCGGCCAATCGCGGATTGTGCGGCGGCTACAACTCGAACGTGCAACGGGCCGGTTTTGCTCGCTATGCCGAGCTCAAAAACCAGGTGCCCGAGCTCCGGCTTGAGATTTCGGGCAAGCGGGGCATCGCGGCGGCCAAATTCCGCAACATTCCGATGGCCGAGAGCTTCACGCATTTCGAGGACAAGCCCAGCTTCGAGCAAGTCCAGGTGCTGGCCAATCGATATTTAGAGGCCTATGCGGCCGGCGAGCTCGATCGGCTGGACGTGGCATACATTCGCTTCGAGAACGTCAGCCGGCAGTATGTGACCGTCGAAACCCTGTTGCCTTTGGGCACTTTGACTGGCGCGCAGCCGCAAGGCGAGAAGGTTCAATCGCAGTACGAGTTTCTTCCTTCGGCCGAGAGCATTTTGGAAGAAGTCGTGCCGACCAGCTTCAAGGTCAAGTTGTTCAAGTGCTTTCTCGACGCGGCGGTCAGCGAGCAGGTGGCCCGCATGGTGGCGATGAAGTCCGCGACCAAGAGCGCCGGCGACCGCATTCGCCAGTTGTCGATGGCCTATAACCGGGCCCGGCAGTCGCAGATCACGGGCGAAATCATGGAAATCATCGGCGGCGTCGAGGCCCTTAAGTAAGCTGGGCCCTTAAGTGATCTTCCGCCATCCCAACCAAACCACT
The DNA here is from genome assembly GCA_031400775.1 of Planctomycetia bacterium. GTDB lineage: Bacteria > Planctomycetota > Planctomycetia > Pirellulales > PALSA-1355 > PALSA-1355. The sequence goes on from JANNQN010000362.1 coordinate 1,803, forward strand.
CACACACCCAAACGAGCGAACCACGGCAGAACCCATGGCAACTTCCACGAACCATCAGCCTCAGACCAAGAACATTGGCCACGTAACGCAGATTATCGGCTCGACGTTTGACGTCGAGTTTGCCGAGGCCAGCCTGCCGGCGATCTACAACGCCGTAAAGATCTACTCGGAGCACAAGGGCATCAAAGTCAGCCTGACCGGCGAAGTGCAGCAGCACTTGGGCGGCGGACGGGTGCGCTGCGTAGCCCTGGGCAGCACCGACGGCATGGTCCGCGGCCAGGATTGCGTCGATACGGGGTCTCCGGTGACGG
>JANNQN010000363.1:0-18262 GCA_031400775.1 Planctomycetia bacterium
GCAGCAGCGCTCGGCGCAGCAGTCCTCGTCGCAGAAGGACAAGAAACAACAGACGGGCAAGCGACAGACCGTGAAACAGTCGAAGTCCAAGTCGGCGGGCAGCCCCGGCAAGGATTCGAACAAGCCGGCCCGCGACAGTACGGACCGCATGGGCAAGGCCGAGGACGCGCGGCCTGATCCCGAGCTGGTAAAGGGAATGATGAAGGACACCTGGGGGCATCTGCCCCAGCGGGCTCGCGAGGAGATGCTGCAAAACTCGCCCGAGAGGTTCCTGCCGCAATACGAGCTCTTGATCGAGCGCTATTACAAGCGTCTGGCCGAAGAGCAGACCTCGAAGTAATCGACAGGAGCATGCCGTGAAAAATCATGGGCAGACTCGACTGGATGAAATGCTCGAGGGCCGGCGTCGTTTTCTCGCGCAGACGGCTGCGGCCGGCGCGACGCTCGCCTGGCCCGCGGCCCGCGCGTTTGGCGAGCCGAAAGATCCCGAGAAATCGGCCGCCGAGTTAATCACTCCGGCGGCGGCGCGGGCGATCGAGCGAGGGTTGGCTTTACTGGCAGCGCGGCAGGATGACGACGGCTCGTTTCGCTCTGGCGGATATAGCCGCAACGTCGCAATATGCGCCCTGGCCGGCATGGCCTTCATGTCCAGCGGCAGCACTCCGGGCCGGGGCATGCACGGCCGCAACGTGGAGCGGTCGATCGACTTCATCCTGGCCAACACGCAAGAGAGCGGTTTCATCAACATTCCCAATGCCAGCAGCCACGGCCCGATGTACGGCCACGGTTTCGCGACGTTGTTTCTGGCCGAATGCTACGGCATGACCCGCCGCGGCGACATTCGCGAAAAACTGACCAAGGCCGTGCAACTGATCGTCAACACGCAGAACAACGAAGGCGGCTGGCGCTATCAGCCGGTGCGCCGCGACGCCGATATTTCGGTCACGATTTGCCAGGTGATGGCTCTGCGCGCCGCCCGCAATGCCGGGTTGTTCGTGCCGCGCGAGACGATCGATCGCTGCACCGAGTACGTCAAGAAAAGCCAGAACGCCGACGGCGGGTTCATGTATATGATCCAGGGCGGGCAAAGCGCTTTCCCGAGATCGGCCGCCGGAATCGTGGCTCTGTATAGCGCCGGCATCTACGAGGGACCCGAAATCACCAAGGGGCTCGAGTACTTGATGGGCTTTCTGCCGCAAGCCAACGAGTTCAATCGCGAGAGCCACTACTTTTATGGCCACTACTACGCGGTGCAGGCGATGTGGCACGCCGGCGGCGAGCATTGGACGCGGTGGTTTCCGGCGGTCCGCGACGCGCTGGTCAGCCGCCAGGCGGAGGACGGCTCGTGGAACGATTCGATCTGCATGGAGTACGGCACGAGCATGGCCTGCATCGTTTTGCAAATGCCCAACAATTTCCTGCCGATCTTTCAGCGCTAAATGGTTCGCACCTCGCTCATCGCGGCTTTGCTTTGCTGCTTTTCGCTGGCAGCGCCGCTGCTGCTTCGCGCCGAATCGCCGCTGGGAGTGCCGGTCGACGGACCGGTCTTTCGTGGGACATTGGCCGCCGCCGACGCCAGCGGCAAGCTTCGCTTCGCGGGCGCCGGTAAGCCGCATGAAATCCTGGCGGCCGATCTGGCCTGGTGGGGCGCGCTGGTCGAGCCGGTCGCCGGCGCTCAGATCATCCTGGCCGATGGCGGCACGATCGTGGCCGATGGTGTGCGGATCGAAGCCGAGCAAGTCCACGGCCGCTCGCAATCGCTTGGCCCGTTCAACTTGCCGCTGGAGCTCGTGGCCGGCATTGTCCTCCAACCGCCGGCCGACCGCGCCGCGCTCGACGCCTGGACGGCGCGGATCGCCGCCGCGAGCGGGCAGACGGATCGCCTGCTGCTGGACAATGGCGACGAGTTGACCGGCAGCGTCGCCGGCTTGACGGAGAAGATCGTGCCGCTCGAATCCGACGCCGGCAAGGTCGACGTCGGCGTCGACAAGGTGGCGGCGATCATCTTCAACCCCACGCTGGTCCACAAATCGCGCGCGAGCGGGCCGCGGATGTTGTTGGGATTCGCCGATGGCAGTCGCCTGACCGCCATCGAACTGATCGCCGACGCCGCCGGCGCGCGACTGAAGCTGGCGGGCGGAGCGGAATTGAAGGCCCCGGCCGATCAGATCGCCGCCTTGCAGCCATTGGGAGGCAAAGCCGTGTATCTATCGGACCTGAAGCCGATCAGCTACCGACACGTTCCCTACTTGCAATTGGAATGGCTATTTCATGCGGACCGCAATGTGCTCGGGTCGCGATTACGGGCCGGCGGTCGATCGTTCGCCAAGGGCCTGGGCATGCACAGCCCATCGCGGATCACTTACGATCTGGACCGCCCGTATCGCCGCTTCGAGGCCGAGCTGGCCATCGACGAAGAAGCGGCAGATCGCGGCAGCGTCGTGTTTCGCGTGCTCGTCGACGATGGCCGCGGAGCGTGGTCCGAGCGGGCCACGAGCGAAGTCATTCGCGGCGGAGCGGCGCCCGTTCCGATTTCCGTCGATCTAAGCGGCGCGAAGCGGCTCAGCCTGCTCGTGGACTATGCGGATCGCGCCGACGAGTTGGATCACGCCGACTGGCTCAATGCGCGGCTGGTGCGTTAGATGCTTACGCGCCGAATTTGCCGACCCGGGTACCATGCTCGCGCCCCGCGAGTAGGGACCTTGGCGCCAATCCCAACGGGATTGCAGAGTCCAGCCCGGGGTTTGCCGCGCAGCGGCTACCCTGGGTATTCGGTTGCCGCCCAAGCAAGTCAACCCTGAAAGGGTTGAACAAGTCCCTGGGGCGCCATGTGGCGCATACCTTGATCGGCGGATGCAACCCTTTCAGGGTTGGCCTAAGCGCGCGCCTTTGTATCCCAGGGTAGCTCGCGGACTCGCAACCCTGAGCTGAACTCTGCAATCCCGTTGGGATTGATACCAACGCACGCGAGAACGCAGACCCCGCCGTCTAAACTAGCGGCGGCCGTCGTCTCTCTTGCAGCCGCAACGCTCACGCGCCGAATTTTCCCAGGCGACCCGCGTTGGCTAGCGCCAGCGGCATCAGGTACTTGGCCTCGAACTGTCCCAAGCCGCCGTAAACCGCTTCGCTCTCGCCGAAGGACGTCGCGCGGTCCGTGCGGCAGGCTGCCGAAACCAGCAGCGTTGGCACCGGATGCCAACTGTGGCTCTTGAGAAAGCTGGGCGTGCTGTGGTCGCCGGTGACGATGAGCACGGTCGGATCGAGCGCGGTGATTCGCGGCACGATCGCGTCGAGTTCCTCGATCCGCTTTACCTTGGCGTCGAAGTTGCCGTCTTCGGCCGTGCTGTCGGTGTACTTGTAGTGGATGAAGAAGAAGTCGTAGCTCTTCCACTGCTCGGTGAGCACGTCGATCTGCTCGCCGATGGTCTGGGCCTTGCCGACGATGTCCATGCCCACCAGCCGCGCCAGGCCTTTGTACATCGGATACACGGCGATGGCGGCCGCCTTGAGTCCGTAGACCTCTTCGTAGGAAGGCAACAGCGGCTTGGCCGAAAAACCCCGCAGCGTCAGCCCGTTGGCCTGCTTCTCATTGGCCAGCAGCTTTTGGCCCTGGGCGATAAACTCGGCCGCGATTTGTGCCGTGCGCTGGCTGGCCGGATTCATCGCCTTGGGCGCTAGCGGCGGCACGCCCGTGGCTTGCGGATCGGTGTCGTGTACGTCGCCCCCCAGACCGGACGCACGAAACACGGCGACGAAGCGGTGCTCCTTGACCGGCTCGACGAAGATTTCGACGCCGGGAATCTTCACGTCGCGCAGCCGCACGGCCAAGGGCGCGCTGGCGTCGCTGCCGATGCGCCCGGCACGGCGGTCGGTGATGTTGCCCTGGGCGTCCAGCGTGCAGAAATTGCCGCGCACGGCGACGTCGGAATCGGTCAGGTGAAAACCAATGCCGGTCGCCTCCAGCGCCCCGCGGCCGATGCGATATTCGAGCGGATCGTAACCGAACAGGGCCAGGTGCCCGGGGCCGCTGCCCGGCGTAATGCCTGGCTTAACCGGAATGCTGCCGCCGGAAACTCCGCGCCGCGCCAGTTCGTCCAGATTGGGCGTGCGGGCCGTTTCGAGCTCGGTTTTTCCGCCGGCCGAAAGGGGCAGCCCGCCCAGGCCATCGGCCACGAGCATCACGATCTTGGAGTCGTTCCTGATTTTCAATTCGCGAGTCAGTTCGTGCATGTCCATGGGGGCGGTCCTTCTTCACTTTCCGCGGCGGCGAGTGTTCAACTTAACCGCTTCAGTGGTATCAAAATCGGGCCGCTGCACAAGCCGTAAACGCACGAAAGCGGGGCCTGCCGTGCCACCGCGAGCCGACCGCGCCTCTTGGCAGGGCCCGCCGACACGGATATCTTCAGCGGGCGGGCGGCTTCGGTTTCCATGCGTGGCAGTGAGAAAAGTCATGAACAGCCGTTCCATCGTGCCGCTACGTTATAACAGCTCGGGCGTGATGATCCCGGCGACGGGGCTTACGCCGGCCGATCTGGTCGAGCTCGCTCCGCGCCTGGAGCAAGCCAGAGCGCAAGTGTTGGACGACGTCGCGCTGTGGCAGAGCGGAGGCGACGTCCCGGCTGCCAAGGAGCCTCTGGACGCGGGCTTTGTCGAATTGCCTGAGCGGTTGCTGGCGGAATACGCGAAGTCGCGCGCCTCCAGCGAGTTGGGCCGAATTCTCTCCGAGGCTCGCCGGCTCGACGAACTGGTCGATCGCGTGGTCGTGCTGGGCATCGGCGGATCGTACATGGGCGCCCGGGCGCTGTTCGAGAGCTGTTGCCATCCGTATTACAACGAGTTGAATCGCGAGCATCGCGGCGGGCATCCGCGAATCTATTTCGAAGGGAACAACGTCGATAACGACGCCCTGCAGGGACTGTTGGACCTGATCGGCGCCTCGCCGGCCAACGACCTGGCCGATGGCTGGGGGCTGGTGGTCATCAGCAAAAGCGGGGGGACGTTGGAGACGGCGGTCGCGTTTCGCAAGTTGCTCTCCGCTTTAAGCATGGCCAGCCAGGGAGACGAAAAGCTCGTCGCCGAGCGGGTGATTCCGGTGACGGGTCAAGCGGGTCGGCTGTTCGAGTTGGCCGGCGCTTTGGGTTGTCAGGAAATCTTTCCCATTCCGGACGGCGTCGGCGGGCGATTTTCGATCTTGAGCGCCGTGGGTCTGGTACCGGCGGCCATTCTGGGTCTCGACGTCGTCAAGCTGCTGGAAGGCGCCGCGGCGATGAATGCCCATTTTCGCGCTGCTCCGCCCAGCGAAAACATCGTGCTGCAATATGTCGGGGTTTGCCATTTGATGGAATCGCTGCGCGGCGCCACGATCCGCGTGCTGTCGACCTGGGGCAAGGGCATGGAAGCCGCCGGCATGTGGTACGACCAGTTGCTCTCCGAAAGTTTGGGCAAGCTCGAACGCGGCGCCACGCCGATTACGGTCGTGAACACCCGCGATCTGCATTCGCGCGGACAGCAACATCAGCAAGGCCGCCGCGATAAGCTGATTACCAACGTGATCATCGACCAGGCGCGGCGCGATCCGCTCTCGGTCGGAACGTCGCGGCTGGATCAGGATCAACTCAATTCTCTCGCGGATAAGACCGTGCCCGAGATCATGGCCGCGGCCATCGCGGGCACGAACCAGGCCTATGCCGAAGACCGTCGCCCGACGGCCGATTTGCACTTGCCGCGGCTGGACGAGGCTTCGCTCGGGCAGTTTTTCCAGATGATGATGCTGGCCACGGTCGTCGAGGGGAGATTGATCGGCGTCAATCCCTACGGCCAGCCGGGCGTCGAGGCGTATAAGAAACACATGAACGCGAACTTGCGAAAGTAGGGGAGGAATACCGCGATGGCCACGACGCTGCGCTGGTTGGGACACGGTTGCTGGTTGGTGGCGGCCGGAAAGACGACGATCCTGATCGATCCGTTCTTGAACGATTCGCCCACCGCGCCGGTGAAGGCCGAGGCAGTTAAGCCCGACTTCGTGCTGGTCTCGCACGGCCACTTCGATCACGTGGCCGACGCGGCTTCGATCGCCAATCGATCGAATGCCACGGTGGTCGCGAATTATGAGATTTGCGAATGGCTGGGCAAGCAGGGGGTCAGAAACGCACAGCCGATGAATATCGGCGGCGCCATCGACCTGCCTTTTGGTCGCGTGAAGATGACGATCGCGCATCATAGCTCGGTCCTGCCAGACGGATCGAGCGGAGGCAACCCGGGTGGGTTCGTGCTCTCGCTGGCCGACGGCACGGTGTACTTCGCCTGCGACACGGGTTTGTTTTACGACATGAAGTTGATCGGTGCCGGGGGATTGGCGCTGGCCGTGCTGCCGATCGGAGATCGATTTACGATGGGGCCGGACGACGCGGTGGAAGCCGTCAAGCTGCTCAAACCGAAACGGGTCGTGCCGTCGCACTACAACACCTGGCCGCCGATCGCGCAAGATACTGGCCCTTGGGTCGAGCGCATCAAGGCTGAGACCGACACCCAGCCGATCGTGATCGCGCCGGGCGAGACGATTACGCTGTGAGACAGGCTGGAGGCTGGAGGTCGGAACGAGCAGCCCGGCGTTTGGAACGCATCTGGCTTCGCGCTCTACGTTCCCACTGCGAAGTGCACAGGGTCATGCATTTTGGCAGCATTGCTGCGTGGGCCAACGGCCCAATCTGCAACAGCCAGGGGCATCGCCCCTGGTACAGCGTGTCGCGCGCGATCCGTGCATTTTTCGAGCCCCAACGGGGCGCTCTTCAGGACGCCCCGTTGGGGCTCGAAGAGGAAGGGGATAATGTGCCGCCGTTCCCCAGGGGCGATGCCCCTGGCTGTTGCAAAGCGCCGCGTTGCGGCTAACTTCCCAGCGGACCCGTTCCTATGCCGCCGCTTGCATAGTTCTGCAAGCGCGGGAGAGTTCGATCGCTCACTTCGAGAGCACTTGAATCTCGTCGCCCACGACGCGCACCTCGAACGTATCAGTCTTGATGCGCGGGTTGTCGCACCAGGTGCCATCGGTCACGCGGAAGCGCCAGGCATGCCAAGGGCAGGTGACCATGCCGTTTTCCAGTTGGCCGTCGGCCAGCGACGCGCCCATGTGCGGGCAGAGGTCGTTGATCGCCTGGTACTCGCCGCCGCCCAGATTGAACACGGCCACCAACTTGTCCCCCACGACGAAGGCGGCGCCTGTGCCCTCGGCGATCGCGCCGACCTTCGCGACTGTCACGAATTCTGCCATTGGGGATAAACGGTGATCGACGAGGAAACGATTGCGGACGATCAATGTATCTTAGAGGCGCGACGCGGAAGCGAAAAGTGCTGCTCGGTCGCTGCAACAATCGCAAAATCAGGCGGGACGGGTGTTCGCCGCTGGCCGATTTTGCGATACTTCACGCCAGGCCGGGCTAGAGTGCCTGAGTTTATCTGGTCGCGTCCTGCTTGCCTGCATCCTCGAACTTCCAACCGCGAACGCTCCCGCATGCCCCGATATCGACTGCTGGCCATTGACGTCGACGGCACGCTCGTCAACAGTCACAACGAACTGACCGATGCGACTCGCGATGCGATCTTGCGGGCCAAGCGGGCTGGAGTCGAAATCGTGCTGGCTACCGGGCGCCGCTACAGCCGCGTGCTGCCGCTGGTCGAGCCGTTGGAACTGAATGTGCCGCTGGTCACGGCGAGCGGGGCGCTGATCAAACGGGCTGCCGATCATCGCACGTTGTATCGGGCCGAATTTCTGCCCGGTGCATTGGAGGCTTGTCTGGGCGTGGTATCGGAAGCCCGCTACGACGCCGTGCTCTACGCCGACACGTTCGACGAGGGCTTTGACTACTATTGCCGCTCGCGCGAGACCGAGGCCAGCGAGCTCGGCGAGTTCTACGAAAAGAACGCCGGTTGCGAGCGAGTCGTCGAGAACCTGATGCGCGAACCCCCCGCGGGCATTTTCGCGGGCTTTGCGATGGGAAGTCGCGAGCAGATGCTGGCGCTTGAACAGGAATTGGCGAACCAACTGCCCGAGCAGTTGTATGTACACGTGCTGCGCAGCCCACGATATGCCGGGTACATGTGCGAGATTGCGCCGTTTGGCGTCAGCAAATGGACCGGCGTGATGCGGCTGGCCGTGGAGTGGGGCATTCGGTCGGACGAGATTTGCGCGGTCGGAGACGACGTGAACGATATTCCGATGATTGCGGCGGCCGGGCTGGGAGTGGCGATGGACAACGCCCTGGACGCGGTCAAAGCGGCCGCCGACCGAATCGCGCCCAGCCACGACGACGACGGCCTGGTGCAAGTTGTCCGCTGGATTTTGGAATAGGCCACGCGATGCGCACGCTTCAATCCGGCAGAATCATGCCTTTGCGCTTGAGCTCAGGCGGGGCCGGGCATTTGCGCAGATAGTCCAGCACGTCGGAAAGCTTCGCCGTGGCCAGGGCCACGCAACTGTCGGCGCCGCCGTAGTAGATGCGGATCGCGCCGCTCGCCTTGTCCAAGATCCAACCGCAGGGAAACACGACCCCATTGACGTCACCTTGGTACTCGTATGGCATTTCGGGCGCGAACATCCATTCGTCGCTGCGCCGCAGCACGCGACAGGGGTCTTCCAGGTCCAAGAGCGCCAATCCCAAGCGGTACAAGCAACCGCCCGCGGTATTGCGCACGCCGTGATACAGGATCAGCCAGCCCTCAGGCGTTTCCAATGGCGGCGGGCTCAAGCCGATTTTGTTGGCGTCCCACCAGGCGCCGCGACGTGCATGGAGCAGAATGTGATGGTCGCCCCAATGCGTCAAGTCGGGTGAGAACGAAAGCCACATGTGGGCGCCGAAGCCTCCCCCCGAAACGGGCCGATGGATCATCGCATAGCGATTTCCAAACTTGCGCGGGAAGACGGCGGCGTCCTTGTCATCCGGCGGCATCACGGGGCCGAGCCGAGTGAACTTGACGAAGTCTGTCGTCTTGGCCAGCGATACGAGCGGCCCGCTCGGTGAAAAAGCCGTATAGGCGATGATCCACGCGTTCAAGTCTTCGACCCAGGTGAGCCGGGGGTCTTCCACGCCCCAGGCCTCTTCCGAGAAGTTGGCCGGATCGGGCGCGAAGCTGGGCTTCGAGTCGATTTGCCAGTTCGAGATGCCGTCGTTGCTCCGCGCTACGGTGAGGTGCGAATGGCCGCGGCGGTCTTCGACGCGGACCAGCAAGATCGTTTCATTGCCCGACTGACAGGCGCCGGCGTTAAAGACCGTGTGCGCTGGATACGGCCAGTCGCGGGCGGTCAAAATCGGATTGTCGGCATGGCGATGGAATAGCTCGGTATAGAGCGAAGGAGCTTTGGATTCTAAAAGCATGTTCGTTTCCTTGGAAAAAAAGGACTCCGTTCCGTGTCTGTCCGTCTCAGGCCGTGGCGATCGTGGCGGCGCGATTGTCGCCGAGCGATTGCTGGGCCTCGTCGTAGAGCAATTCTGCCCCCAGGAAAGCCAATGTCGATTCGGCTCCCTGGTTGCGATTCACCCTCGACGGGTGCAATCCGTCGCAGCACGCGCCCGTGCGAGCGTCGCCGAGCGGTTGCCGTAAGCTATTTTCGCCGTGAAACCAGCCCCGCGCCCGACGGAAGGTCGCCAGGTAATTCGCGTCGTTGAGCGATTGGTATCCGGCCAGCGCGGCATCAGCCATCGTAATGGCTTCGACCGGTTGTTGATCGTACGGGGCCTTCTCTTCGCCGTGCGAATACCAACCGTTGTTTCCGATCGGCCAGAAGACGCCTTCGGCGGTCGTGGCGCGATCGAGCAGCGCGAACGATGCTTCCGCTGTCGCAAGAAACGGTTCTGTCGGCCAGCGACGCCCGGCGATAAACAGGGCGTGCGGCAAGACCGCGTTGGCATAGGTCATGCGCGACTCGAACCAAGGCCAGTCCGGGCGTGCGGATCTTTGATAACTTTCTACCAGCCTTCGCGCGGCCAGCCAGGCGACATTCTCGAGCGGCTCGATATCCTTGACGCCCGTCGCCTGCAAGTGGCCCCAGGCCAGAACCACATAAGCCTGCGCGCGCAGACTTCGCAGGTCGGCCAACGTCGGAAATACCGATTCGATTAGTTCCCGAGCCAAGGCCCGATAGTCGTCGGGCAGGCTGCTGCCGAGCACGTCGGCCAACGATCGGACCGCCTGGCCCTGGCAATCGCCGCAGCCCTCGGCATCGAGCCAACGGCGGTCGTAACTCAAGAAATTATGGAAGCCACCGCCGGAGGTGCGGGCGTATTCCAGAAAGCTCAGATAGCCGCTCACCCGGCTCAACATCCGCTGTTCCTGGTGGAGGCACCACAGACGCGTGCATAGGCGCAAAGCCCTCGCGTTGTCGTCGGTCGTGTAACCGCTCTCGCGCCGCGGGACATTGTAGATCGCGTGCTGGATCAGTCCGGTCGAGTCCGTCATGCGATCCAGATGATCGAGAACGATGCCGAAGTGAGTGTGCATTACAGGCCACCCTGCAGGACCTTTCCGAGCAAGTCGTTGGCCCGGGGGAGCGCGAACACTTCTTTCTCCATCCGCCTCACGTTGAGACTACGCTCCGACACGACGCGCTCGAATAAATCCAAATACTGTTGACCGACGTTCGGCCAGAACATGGGCCGTGCGTAGTCGTACGCGGCGCGGCGAGTTTCGATGCGAAAGGCCGTGTCGTCCAGCAATCGCAACGTCGCTTCCGCCATCGCCTTGCTGTCGCCGAACGGCACGAGCAATCCGCGACCATCGCCCAGGACTTCGGCGGCATACAGATAAGGAGTGCTCACCACGGCCAGCCCGGCGGCCATTGCATAGGCCAAGGTCCCGCTAGCAATTTGATCTTTTCCCGGATAGGGAGTGATATACACGTCGCTGCTCTGCAAGTGCTCCAGCAACTCGTTGAGACTGAGAAACCGATTCACGAAACGCACGTGCGCGCCGACGCCCAGCGACTCGGCCATCGCGGCCAGACTCTCGCGATAGACTTCGCCTTCCTGACGCTTCACCTGCGGGTGTGTGGCACCCACGATCAGGTACACGACGTCGGGACAAGCAGCAACGATCTGGGGCATGGCCTGGATCATGTATTCCAGTCCCTTGCCGCGGTTGATTAATCCGAACGTGCATAGCACGCGTCGTCCGGCGAGCCCCAGACGTTCCTTGTGCGTGATGCCGTGATCGAAGGCGACCTCTGGCACTCCGTGGGGGATTACCGTCACGCGCCGATCGGACACGCCGTAGACCGTGGTAAGAAGCTTCGCGGCGATTTTCGTCATCACGACCAGACCTTGGCTATTGGCCGCCAGGCTGCGGATCAAGCGTCGGGGCAACGCGTCGGGTTCTGTCATCAGCGTATGGAACGTGGTGACGATCGGTTTTCGACAGTCGCGCACGAAGTCCAGGATGCCGCCGCCCCATTCGCCGGGGTAAAGGCCGAATTCGTGTTGCAAGCTCACGACATCGCAAGGTCCGTCGTTGGCCACTTCCGCGGCTCGGTGATAGGCATCGGGACAGCCGTTGTCGATCACCTGGACCACGCGCGGGTCGCCATACCTCAGACCGCTGGTCTTTTGAATGGCCGCCAACGAAGATACGTCGTCTCCGGCGGCCAGGTCCACGGCATCCGCCGAGTCCTTGGTGAACGTCGCCAGTCCGCACTCTTCCGGCGGATAGGTCGAGACGAAAAGCGGCCGTGCTGTAGGCATGGATGAAACTCCTGAGGTTGCCTTTTACGCGATCCTGAATCGGTGTCGGTTCCGATTGCAGCCGCATCATCGTCACATGTGGATGAAAAAAGCCAACGTGGCGGAGCACCCGTAGGAATTCCACCACGTCGGCTTACTCGTTAACGAGCCACCCGGTTAAGGCCGGGCTGCCCTTCAGTTAGTCATCCGACAAACACAGCAATTCGCGGAACGCGTCCAGAATAGAACGGTTCCCGTGAACGCATTAAGTGTACCACTTGCACCAGGGATAGCAAACCTACCCCGCTACTGGCATGCTGCTGGCACGCTTAAACCGCAGAAAATAGTTTCTTCAATCTTCGTCTCGAATTGAACGGTCCATGGCGCTTAGGCACTTAACGCACATCGGACCGAGCGATTCGGCCACGACGGTCAGCGTCTCCGCCAACGCGCCGTGATGTCGCAGCAGGCGCTCGAGGCGCGGAAGCCACTCCGCGGCTTCATTGCCGATCATCAGGCATCGACAGGTCTTGCAAAGTTTCATGAGTCGTGTTGACCCGCGGGCCAACGATTGTCGCGCGCCGCACGTCACAACCGCAATGACCGGCGTTCAGGTTGCCAACTGGTCGCGGACGGAAGCTAGCGCGAACTAAAGTTGCAGATCTTTCCACGTATAGGGCGCATCCGTCGGTTGATTCTGCGTCCACACCAGGCTGCCGCATGCCAGGCAAAAGTGCAGCTCGCGAATGCGCCCGTCGGCCTGCACGGCCGCGTAGCTTGCGGTTCGAGACAGGTCGCGGTGCCCGCGAAAATAACAGCGCAAGCGCTGGACGATCCAACAACCCATGATTCGTGCCGATCTCGTGGTCCGCAGCGACGACCGCGGGCTTGACTCGCCAACGCCGATTGATGCGCACCGCTGCGTGCGGATCCGTGACAAAAAAAGCCGACGTGGCGGAACACCCAACGGTCTTCCACCACGTCGGCTTACTCGTTAACGAGCCCACCGGCCGCGGCCGGGTTGCCCTTCAGTTCGTCATCCGACAAGTTAATCGCCATCGAACGCGAGCAGGAACTGGGAATCCCTGCCGCCTCAACTGTGAGTCTATACCGTATTGACGAGTAAGACAAACGCATTGTCAGTTTAGGCCAGGTTTCGCTGTTAATTGATCGTTAATGCCGGCGCGACTCGTAAGGAGAAAGGCGGGGGGATGGAGCGACACTGTGACGGCTGAATGTCGCAAGTCTTTACCGGCTTCGTCGAATGGCGGCAAAGCGAGATTTCGCTCGAGGTTATGCCGCTAGCAGCGTCGACCAGCCGCACTACAAGCAACCGATTCGTAAGCAAATCAAAGTTCGTTTACATGCAGGGTCGCTCCTATCGACCCAACGCGAGACGGCTCTGGGCCTCCCCTCGTCTCGAAACCTCGAGACTAGGAAATCGAAAGTGGTAGACGGAAAATTTCCCTTTTTGGCTTACAATGATGGGCGTGTCTAGCGACTTATTGATTCCTGCCGAGGCCCAAATAGTTGCCGAGTAGAAACCCACACTGATTCAGCCAAGGGAGTTTTCATGTCACGTATTCGTGCCAGTCGTGCCCGAAACTCGAGTCGCGTCGCTCAGCGCAATCCCGCACTCCGCCGCAACCTGATCGCGCGTTGCGAGTTGCTCGAGGATCGCCGTTTATTGACGTTCACCTGGGCTAACCGGGGTGACGCCAGCGACATGTTCGACACCGCCTTTGGCGCCAGCGCCGAGGTGGCGCGTGGTGTTGTCGACTCGGCGCTAGGCGAGTGGAACCGCGTGGTCACCGGCTACCAGGGCTCGGCGTTCGATACGCAGATGACGATCGTGATGAATCCCAATAATCCCGCCACCAGCGCCCTTGCCTCGGCCCCGGTCACAGACGGTAACGGAGTGCCCATTTCCGGACTGGTTACGATCAATATGGCGCTCGACGCCGGCGGCAACACGCAATGGTATCTCGACCCCACGCCCGACGACCACTCGGAATTCATGGGCGGTCTGGTACATGCCTTTGCGCGCAATCCAACGCCGGGTGGCCCGGCCGATGGCATGCGCGATCTGCGCACGCTGCTGATTCATGAGCTGGGTCATACGATGGGCATCTCTTCGGGCTCATCACTTATGTACAGCAACCCCGATATCACGATGACCAACACCGGCATCACCGACAATTCGGTCGGCGCGGGCGACAATAGCTACTGGCTATTCCAGGGACCGAGCGTCAACGCCGTCATGACCGATTTCGACATCGGCGGCCCCGTCACCCCGTCGGCTGGGCACACCGCCATGCCGTTGGCGGGCAATACGCCGATCAACTTCAACGGCCAGAACTACTACACGTCCGTCGATACCATGCAGCCCACCAGCTTGAGCATTCGGCGGATCCTGCTCAGCGACAAGGTGGCCCTGATGATGCAGGACATGGGTTACGACGTCGACAGTCCGGAAACAACTGGCACCTTCCACAGCGTGCTCGACTCGGCAACCGGATTGCTCACGATTCAGGGCGGCAACGACAACACGCTGATCAACAATGTCAACCAGGGCGCCTCGTCCGACACGATCAGTCTATTGCGTTTTGGTGGCTCCTTGTTCGTCAGCATCGACGTCGGAATCGACGTGCCGGGCAGCGGGCCGGGACTGAACTTGCAGGATCAGCAAGATGCCTTCGTCAGCCGCTTCGACGTCTCCGACATCGACTCGATTCGCATCGAGGGATTCCGCGGAAACGACCAGATCAGCCTTTCCGGTGATTTCGATTTTCTCGATTCGCTATTTGTCTTTGGCGGCGATGGCAACGACACGATCTCGGGCAGCCTGATGGAGCCCAGCCAGGGCCTGGTAGCGTTTGGCGAAAATGGCGACGACACGCTCACGGGCAGCGTGAACGCCGATCTGCTAACCGGCGGAGCCAACAACGACACGATCAACGGCAATGCCGGCAACGATGTGCTGCTGGGCGGGACCGGCAACGATTCCATCACTGGCGGCGCCGGCGACGACACGATTGACGGCAGCAACGGCAACGACACGCTGGTCGGAAACGCCGACGACGACACCATCACCGGCGGCGTGGGGAACGATTTCATCCTCGGCGGATCGTTCGCTATCAATCCTCAACAGTTTCTGCCCGACGGAGTCGACACGATCAATGGCGATGGTGGCAACGACTTCATAATCGGTGATAACTCCCTGGGCGCGTTTCCCACGCTGTTGGGCGGCGCCGGCGACACAATTCGCGGCGGCATCGGCAACGATACGATTCACGGTGGCATCGGCAACGATGATCTCTTCGGCGACGGCGGCAACGATACGCTGCTGGGGTTCCTCGGCGACGATGATCTCGACGGCGGCGCCGGCAACGACGCCTTGAGCGGTTCGTTCGGCGAGGATGAGTTGGTCGGCGGGCTGGGTTCCGACGAGCTCGACGGCGGCGACCAGAACGATAGCCTTGTCGGCGGCACTCTGTTGGACGTCGTGTTCGACTCAAGCGGCGATACGCTGCGCGGCGGCAATGGAAATGACTCGCTGTTTGGCGACAATTTCTCCTTCGCGCCCGGCGGCGTTGGCGGCAACGACAACCTCGACGGCCAGGCCGGCATCGACTCGCTGTTTGGCCAGTTCGGCAACGATATGTTGATTGGCGGGCTTGGCGCCGACGTGCTCAACGGCGGCGATGACAACGACACGCTCGTGGGCGGCACGGTGCTTGGTCCGGCCGACGCCAGCGCCGATGAGCTCAACGGCGGCGACGGAAACGATACGCTGCTGGGCGACAACTTCGGCTTCGGACCCGGCGTGGGCGGCGGCGACACCCTGCGCGGCGACGATGGCAACGACAACTTGTACGGTCAGTACGAGAACGACACGCTCGAGGGAGGCGACGGCGACGATTTCCTCAGCGGCTTCGACGGGAACGATCAGCTCGACGGTGGCGCCGACGACGATGATCTCGAAGGCGGCGCCGGCAATGACCAGCTCGTCGGCGGATTAGGCTCCGACAACCTGGCCGGCGGCAGCGGCAACGACAATCTCGTCGGCGGCACCGTCCTCGACGTCGCGCAGGACGCAAGCGCCGACGAGCTCGACGGCGGATCGGGCGACGACACTCTGTTGGGCGACAATTTCAGCCTCGCGCCTGGCGGCGTCGGCGGACCCGATACGCTCCGCGGCGGCGTCGGAGACGACAACCTGTACGGACAGTACGACAATGATGTGCTGTCGGGCGAGGCGGACGACGACTTCCTGTCCGGCGGCGACGGCAACGATCAACTCGAGGGCGGCGCAGGCGCCGACGAGCTGGAAGGAAACGATGGCGAAGATGATCTCTCCGGCGGCGCCGGCAACGATGATCTCTCGGGCAACGCCGGCAACGATGCGTTGGCCGGAAACGCCGGCGAGGATACGCTCGCGGGCGGCGATGGAGAGGATGACCTCGATGGCGGCGGGGGCAACGACGTGCTCGCGGGCGGCGCGGACAATGATCTGATGCGGGGCGGCGGCGGAGAGGACCAGCTCAATGGTGACGACGGCCACGACATTCTGCTCGGCGACGCGGGCCGTGACATTCTCATCGGCGGTCTGGGCCGCGACATCCTGATCGGCGGTCGCGGCGTCGATCGGATCGCCGGCGGAAGCGAAGACGACATTCTGATTGCTGGTTTCACGGTTCACGACTCCAACGACGTCGCGCTCAACGCGATTCGCGACGAATGGACCTCGCGGCATACCTATGAAGAGCGAGTGGCCAACCTGCGCGGCCAAGACAACCCGACGTTTGGCGATCGGCTCAATGGCGATAATTTCCTCCGCAAGAACGTCGAAGTCTTCGACGACGGCGGCGGCAACGGACTGTCCGGCCAGTCTGGTCGCGACTGGTTCTTCGCCTCGCTTGGCGACGCTCTCGACCAGGAAATCGGCGAAGAGTTGAATTGATTGAATTCCGGAGAAGGTCGCGCCTGGCCGCCGGCCCGTCCGGAGCGCACAAGTAGTGGGTCGACTATGCTAACTTGTCGCGTGGCGTGGGTACCATCCCCTTGCAACGCCATCGGCACACTAACCCGACGCGCAAGCGAGGGCTCTTTCATATGGACCCTCGCTTGCGCGTCGGGTTGGTGTCGGGGCATTCGCACCGGCACGTTGCAAGTGTCACGTAAGCGGATGACAATTAAAAACAGGCGATTGACTAGAGCAAGCCCTGCTTCCAGGGACCCGTAATGGCGACGCTCATTCCGGGTCGTTGGATGTTTGCGAACAATGTGGTTCCGTCGCGGCTGAAAGTCGCGCCCGCCCATTCGCTGTCCTTGAAGTCCTGCTGGAAGCCGTTCAGCGGATGTCCGGTCAAGTCGATGTTGTTGATGCAAAACGGCACGAGCAAGCCCTCGCTGGTCAGGCACTGCAACCGCATCGGAGGATCGCGTTCCTCGCCGTCTTCGCATACCACCAGGCCGCCGCGAGGGCTGGCGCATATATTGTCTGGCATGTTGAGGTCGGACAACCCTTTGGAGACATAGACCAGCCGCAACTTCGCGTCGTCGATGCTGTATTCCCAAATCTGACCTCGTTGCGCGGGGCCGCCGCTCTTGGCGGTGAAATGGACCGTTCCGCCCTCGAACCAGGCGCCTTCCAAACCGGCGAACGTCGTGCCCTCCTGTTCGGCGCCTTGCCGGAACACGCCCTGCTCGGGCTTGAATCCACGCAGGTCGCCTTCGATCAGCCCCGCATCCGGCTCAGCAATGTCAACCCAATCGACTTCGAACGTTCGATCGAGCGCTTCGATTTGCCGGGTGTCCGGTTTGCCGGGCAACCGCATCATTTGTAATTTGCCCCCGGCGGCGAGCTTGCCCGGCGTGTGGGGGATGTAGCGGTAGAAGCCGCACTTAGCGAAGTCCTCGGTCTGGTAGACGATTCCCGACCGCGGATCGATGGCAATTGCTTCATGGGTAAATCGCCCCATTCCCTTGATGGGTTGCGGAGTTCCGGCTCGGTCGGCCGGAACCTCGAACGCCCAGCCATGCTCCTTGGTGAAGTTAAGGACATTTCCCAGTCTGTCCTTCGATCCCGGTCCGCTCACCGTTTCCTCGCAAGTGATCCAAGTCCCCCAAGGTGTTGGTCCGCCGGCGCAATTGCGCGACGTGCCGGACAGGCTGGCCCACGAGCGAACGAGTTTCTTGGAGGACAAGTCGAAGACCAGGTTCGTGCAGCCTGCGGATGCCTTGGCATCGTAGGTGATGTCCGGCGGCCCAAACGCTCCGTTGGCGCCGTCGACTTCGTGGTTACGACAGAGCGTAACGAGCGGGCCATCTTGCTTGAGGCAGGTCATGCCGTCGTGCGCCGGCGGTGTCAGGCCGCCTTCGATCAACGGATCGCCTTCCCAGCCAAACGTCGTGTACGTAAATCCATCATTGCGGTTGAAGAATTTCCGATGGCATCTGAATAAATTCCCATTGCGGTTGACCGATCTCCGCTGGCAGTTGTTTGACTTCCCATTGCGGTGGCACCATATCCGCTGGCTGTTGTTGAAACTCCC
>JANNQN010000364.1:0-6019 GCA_031400775.1 Planctomycetia bacterium
CGCCATCACCAGGCCGGCCAACTGGCCGACGCCGAGCGGATCTATCGCCAGGTGCTGTCGATTGAGCCCGACAATTCGCAGGCGCTGCACCTGCTGGGCTTGCTGGCCATGCAAGGTCGGCAATTCGAAATGGCCATCGAATTGATCGGCCGGGCGATTCGTGGCGACCGGCGGCAGGCGACGTTCCATGCCAATCTGGGCGAAGCCCTGCGGCATGCGGGCCGACTTGACGATGCGATCGCCGCCTATCGCACGGCGCTAACCGTGCAGCCGGGGGTGGCGCAAATCCACGTCATGCTGGCCGGCGCGCAGCTCTCGGCCGGGCGGACGGATGAGGCGATCGCCAACTTTCGCGAGGCGCTGCGGCTCTCTCCCAAGGACAATCCGGCCCGCACGCGGCTGGGCCACGCTTTGCACGACCAGGGCCAGCTAAGCGAAGCCGAAGCCTGCTTCCGTCGCGTGCTGCGCGCCGATCCGCGCTCCGCCGAAGCCCACTTCAACCTGGCCGGCGTCCTGCAATCGCAAAACAAGCACGACGATGCCGTGGCCATGTACCGCGCGGCGCTGGCGATCGACCCCAAATTGGCCGACGCGCACAATAACCTGGGCACGATTCTCAAAGATCGGGGACTGGCGGCCGAAGCTATCGAGCAATTTAAGTCGGCCCTGAGCATTCAAACCAATCATGCCCCGGCCCTGACCAACCTGGGGCTGGTCTTCGACAGCCAAAATCGTTACGACGCGGCGGCACAGTGCTATCGCGCCGCGGTCGCGGCCGATCCAAGTTCGACGATCGCGCATTATAGTTTGGGCGCGCTGCTCGCTCGGCAGGGTCAGGGCTCCGAGGCGCTCGATTGCTATCGACAGACTCTGCAAATCGATGCCAACTACGTCGCGGCGCACCTGGGCATGAGCCAGGTCTTGCAATTGCAGGGCAAGTGGGAAGCCGCCATCGCTTGTTGCGAGCGCGCGATTCAGATCGACCCGAATAGCACCGAGGCGTACAGCAACCTGGGCGCCGCTTTGAGCGAGCACGGCCGGCGCGACGAAGCGATCCGCTGCTTCGAGCGGGCCATCCAGATTCAACCCGACTTTGCCCTGGCGCACGGCAACCTGGCAGTCGCGCTGCAGGCGCTCGGCCGGCTGGACGAGGCCATCAACGAGCACCGACGGGCCGTCGCGTTGGCGCCGGAAAACTCAGGCCTGCACAGCAATCTGCTGTACCTGCTCAACTATCACCCGGCCTACGATCCGCAAACCTTGTTTCGCGAACATCGGGCCTGGGGCCAGCGGCACGCCGATCCGCTCTTGGCCCAAGGCGCCCCGCACCGTCAGGATCGCTCGTCCGCTCGGCGATTGCGTATCGGCTACGTTTCCCCTCATTTCATGGCGCACGCGGTCAATTTTTTTGTCGAACCGATCCTGGCGGCACACAATCGCGAGCAGTTCGAAGTCACCTGCTACTCGGACGTGCCGATCGAGGACGAAACGACCCAGCGGCTGCGAGGCCATGCCGACCACTGGCGAACGACGGTTCACGACACGAACGAACAACTGGCCGAACTCGTGCGGCAAAATCAGATTGACATCCTGGTCGATCTGACGGGTCACATCAGCGGCGGCAAACGAATGTTGATGTTCGCCCGCAAGCCGGCGCCGATTCAGATCACGTACATCGGATACCAGAACACGACCGGCATGCAAGCGATGGACTATCGCCTGACCGACGATTGGTCCGATCCGCGGGGCACGACCGAATCGCTGCATACCGAAAGCCTGGTGCGGCTTCCAACGGCATTTTTTTGTTACTTGCCGTCGAGCGATGCTCCGTTGCCAACGTCGCTGCCCGCTGGCCGCGCGGGACACGTCACGTTTGGATCGTTCAATAACTTCGCCAAGGTCACTACCGACGTGCTGTCCGCTTGGACGGCGATCCTTGCGAGGGTTTCGCAGTCGCGGTTGATCGTCCTGGGCGATATGGCGGCGTCGTTGCGAGAGCGAATCTTGCAAACGTTCTCCGAGCGTGGCATCGGGCCAGAGCGAATCGAATTGGTCCATCGAGTGCCGCGCAAAAGATACCTGGAACTGATCAACCGGGTCGACATCGCCCTGGATCCGTTTCCCTTCAACGGCCATACCACGACCTGCGATTGCTTGTGGCAAGGTGTGCCTGTGGTCACGCTTTCGGGCCAGACGTACGTCTCGCGTTTCGGCGGCAGCGGCCACCGCGTGCTCGGACTTGACGAGTTGATCGCCAGGACGCCGCACGAGTACATCGAGATCGCCACATCGCTGGCCGGCGATTTGACTCGGCTGGCGGCGCTGCGCGACGGTTTGCGGGGGCGGATGGCGGCTTCGGCGCTCGTGGATTATCCGGCGTTCACGCGCCATCTCGAGGCGGCCTATCGCCAGATGTGGATCGAATGGCTTGGGCGCACCGAGACTCAATAGGGCCAGAGTCCTGGCGTCTGGCCAACGACTGCGTCTGTCGCGATGGCTTGGCTGGCCTGGAAAAGTCCACGTACTCTCTCGCATTTACACGACGGGCATGGTTTAATAGCCCCGCGGCGGAACAGGCCTGGAGGGGTGCGACACGACTTTGTAACGGCAAGCCAACGGAACGAGAGGAACTCTTTGCAAGGGAGTTTTTCGTGGCGACGGTTGCTGAGACACTCGTTCAGGCCAAAGCTCATCATTGTGCGGGACAACTGCAAGACGCCGAGCGCTCGTACGCCCGTATCGTGCAGGTTGACCCGGGCAATGTTGAAGCCCATTACCTTCTCGGCGTAGCACGACACGCCCTGGGCAAGCTGCCCGAGGCCGCCGCCAGCTTATCGGAGTCGATCCGTCTGAGTCCGCAACATGCCGAGGCACATCACCGGCTGGGCGCCGTTCTGGCGGCGCAAGGTCAGTTGGATGCGGCGATCTGCTGCTTTCAAACGGCCTGGCGATTGAATCCTCAATGTGCCGACGTGGGCAGAAACTTGCACCATGCGCTGGCAGTTCGCGATCACCAGGCGGCCTGTGCGCTGACCGCCCAGGGACGACTTCTGGAAGCGGTCGACAGTTTTCGCAGGGCGGTGGAACACAAGCCCGACTATGTCGAGGCCCACAACAACCTGGCAATCGTGCTGGCCGAACAGGGCAAGTTCTACGAAGCGGCCGGCCATTTCCGCCTGGCCGTGCAGTTGGCGCCGGATTTCGCCGAGGCGCACACCAATCTTGGCGTGGTGTTAGCCGAGCAGAATCAACTGGACCAGGCCGTGGCGTGTCACCGCCGTGCCCTCGAGTTGAATCCGAACGATGCCGATGCCCACAACAACATGGGCAATGTGCTCGAGCGCCTCGACCAGCTCGACGAGGCGACGGCCTGCTTCCGGCAGTCTCTGGAGCTGAGGCCCGACTGCGGCGAGACGCACTACAATCTCGGGAATGTCATGAAGCGGCTGGGGCGATTCGACGAGGCCGCCACGTGCTATCGGCGGGCGCTCGAATTGAAGCCAGATTGTGCCGCGGCATTCAACAACCTGGGCACGGTTCTGGAAAAGCAGGGACGTCTCGACGACGCATTGGTCTGCTACCGTCGGGCGATCGAGCTCAAGCCCGACTATGCCGACGTGCATTTCAACCTCGGCGTCGCTCTGGAAAAGCTGGACCGCCTGGACGAGGCGGCGGCCTGTTACATGCAAGCCGTCGAGCTCAAGCCGACCGACGCCGAGGCGCACAACAATCTGGGCTTCGTGCTGGGCAAACAGGGTTGCCTGGACGAAGCGGTGAGCTGGTTCCGCCAGGCCTTGCGACTTAAGCCCGAGTTTGCAGAGGCGCACAACAATCTGGGTTTCGTCCTGGAGAAACAGGGACTCCTGGACGAGGCGACCGATTGCTTTCGGCGGGCCCTCGAACTCAAGCCCGAGTTTGCCGAGGCTTCGAACAATCTGGGATTTATCTTGGAGAAGCAGGGCCAGTTCGACCTGGCCATCGCCTGCTACCGGCAAGCTCTGTCCCTCAAGCCGGATCTCGCTCAGGCGCATACGAATCTCGGGTTTGCACTGTTGCGCATGGGCGACTTTCTGTCCGGTTGGTCCGAGCATGAGTGGCGCTGGCAGCGCAAAGGCATGGGAGAAGAGGCGTTTTCCCAGCCGCGCTGGAGCGGCAGCGACCTGGCCGGCAAGACGGTTCTGCTGCACAGCGAGCAAGGACTGGGCGACACGCTGCAATTCGTTCGTTATGCCGAATTGGTCAAACAGCGGGGCGCGACGGTGCTGGTGGAATGCCCCCGTGTGCTAACGCGATTGATCGCCAGTTGTCCGGGTGTCGATGGCGTGATCGCCAGCGGCGAGGTACGCCCGCCGTTCGACATGCACGTCCCGCTGCTGAGTCTGCCCGGTATTTTTCGCACCACGCTGGGCAACATCCCTGCCAACGTGCCCTATTTATCGCCGGCGGTCAGCGCAACGATTCCACTGCCGGCCGAATTGGACGACAACCCGTCGTTCAAGATCGGCATCGCGTGGCAAGGCAGCCGAGTGAACATCGCCGACCCTGTTCGCTCGATACCCTTTGCGGAGTTCGCGCCCCTGGCGGCGCTCGCTGGGGTGCGACTGTACAGCCTGCAAATGGGAGACGGCCGCGAGCAGTTGCAGGCTGTGAACGACGCATGGCCGATCGTGGATCTCGGCGACCAACTGGGAGACTTCAATCAGACGGCCGCGATCATGCGCAAGTTGGATCTGATCGTCAGTTGCGACTCGGCGCCGGCGCATCTGGCCGGGGCCATTGGCGCACCGGTGTGGGTAGCTCTGGCCTACGTTGCCGACTGGCGTTGGCTCGTAGACCGGAACGACACTCCTTGGTATCCGAACATGCGATTGTTTCGACAAGCTCGGGCCGGAGATTGGCAGGATGTGTTCCAGAGTATCGCCGAACAGGTTGCACACGTGGTGAGCGAGGCGGCGGGTCGCTCACGAAGCGTGACGGTTTAGGCGGTCCGCTCTCGGATCGCCGGTGGGTTGCCATTTGTTATCGTGGGTTTTTGGCTTTGAGGCAACAATCCCGCGCGAATCACCAAATGCACAAGCTCGATCGTCTTATGTACGCCCAATTTTTTCATCAACCGCGATTTGTGATTTCCCACGGTGCTCGGACCGATGCCAAGCGACTCGGCACACTGCTTGACCGACTTGCCTTCTGCCAGACAAATCACCACATCCATCTCGCGACGTGTCAGTCCGGCCAATGGGCTGTCGCGCACGGTAAGCGGCAATTGCAGGCCGTCGGCCGCACGAACCAAGCGCCGCGCAATCTCTGGAGCATAGACCCGTTGCCCGCGTGCAACTTCGCGCAGGGCAGCGGCAAATTGGCTGAAAGGCTGTAGTTTCGTCAAATACCCGTTAGCGTTTATAAGTAACGCTTCACGCGCGTTCGCATCGGAGGGGACATCGTCCATCACGATGATCTTGGTGTCCGGGCAACAGGCGGAGATAGCTAATGCGCCCGCGAATGGGTCTTCATCGGATAGCACATCCAACAGGACGACGTCCGGCGCAAGCGCCGCGGCATATTGCACCGCCTCTTGGATATCGCCGGTGCTGGCCACGATTTCCATACAGTCGGAGGCTTGAATAAGCTCGGCAAGGGCCGTTCGAACGAGAGCCTGGTCGTCGACGAGTAACACTCTTACCTTGGCAACAGAATCATCCATGATGCACGAATTGGAACCTAAAGGCGGGAAATCGAGGACGGGATAGAGCATGCCAGGCATACAGCCGCTGGCGGCATGCGGAACCGGTGGACTGTTCCTTCCACGGCTCACGATGGGGCGACGTTTTTGCGTCGCTCTCAGATCGCCTATTATGGCATTGGTGTAACGTCGCAAATCGCACATTCCAACCACGAAATTGTCATGCCAGACGCCACCTTGCCAGGTACATTCGTGATGTTGTGCGACTGGCGAGGACACTGCGTGTGGGGCAGCTCCGAGCAGGCGATGGTCAAGGTCGGTGAGCTTGCCTGGCAACAT
>JANNQN010000365.1:0-6085 GCA_031400775.1 Planctomycetia bacterium
CGCCATCACCAGGCCGGCCAACTGGCCGACGCCGAGCGGATCTATCGCCAGGTGCTGTCGATTGAGCCCGACAATTCGCAGGCGCTGCACCTGCTGGGCTTGCTGGCCATGCAAGGTCGGCAATTCGAAATGGCCATCGAACTGATCGGCCGGGCAATTCGTGGCGATCGGCGGCAGGCGACGTTCCATGCCAATCTGGGCGAAGCCCTGCGGCACGCGGGCCGCCTTGACGATGCGATCGCCTCGTATCGCACGGCGCTGGCCGTGCAGCCGGGCGTGGCGCAAATCCACGTCATGCTGGCCGGCGCGCAACTCTCGGCCGGGCGAACCGACGAAGCGATCGCCAACTTGCGCGAGGCGCTACGGCTCTCGCCGGAGGACAATCCGACACGCACTCGGCTGGGCCACACCCTGCACGAACAGGGCCAGTTGAGCGAAGCCGAAGCCTGCTTCCGGCGCGTGCTGCGCGCCGATCCGCGCTCGGCCGAAGCCCACTTCAACCTGGCCGGCGTCCTGCAATCGCAAGGCAAGCACGATGACGCCGCGGCATCGTATCAAACCGTGTTGCAATTGAATCCCGATACTGTCGAGGCCCACAACAACCTCGGCACGCTGTTCAGAGCGCGCGGCGCGTTGCCCGAAGCGGCATTCCATTTTGAACACGCGATTCGCATCCAGCACGACTATGCGCCTGCGCAGGTAAATCTCGGCCTGATTCGTGAAATCCAAGGGCAGCTTCCGACGGCGGCCGACTGTTTTCGCGCGGCGCTGGCCGCCGATCCCGACTGCTCGCTGGCTCGCAACAGCCTGGGCGCCGTCATGCAGAAACTAGGGCAGATCGGCGAAGCGATCGCCAATTACCGCGACAGCGTTCGCATCGATCCGCAGGATGCCACGGCGCGGCTAGGTCTGGCGTGCGCCCTCGAATCGCACGGCAACCTGCCGTTGGCGCTCGTCGAGTTCGACGAGCTTGCCCGTCTCCAACCCGACAATGCCGAAACGCACGCGCGTCTGGGAATTGTGCGGCACAAGCTGGACCAGATGGACGCCGCCGTAGAGGCGTTCCGCCGGGCGACACAACTGCGGCCCGACTATGCTCCGGCATTCAACAATCTTGCCGCCTGCCTGCACGCGCGCGGGCAGATTGAACAGGCATTGCCTCACTTTCGCCGCGCGGTCGAGTTGGCGCCCGGCGATTCGTTTTTTCACACCAACCTGGTTCATGCGCTCAATTACGCGCCGCACGTTGACGCAAGTACGATTTTTGAGGAGCACGTCAACTGGGGTCGCCGACATGCCGACTCGTTAATGGGCCAGTCAAGCCAGCAAGGCATCGATCGCGATCCGCTGCGGCGATTGCGAGTCGGCTACGTCTCACCCAACTTTCGCGCGCAGGCGATCAGCATCTTTACCGAGTCGATCTTTTCGTTTCACAATCACCGCGAATTCGAAATTGTTTGCTATAGCGACGTCAAACAGCCCGACGTCGCAACGGCCCGCTTTCGCTCGGCTTCCGATCGATGGATCGATACAGCCTCCATGACCGACAAAGTATTGGCTCAGCAAATCGCAGCCGATCGCATCGACATTCTGGTCGACCTTACCGGACATTTGGACAGCCATCGGCTGCTGGCCTTTGCGCGAAAACCGGCGCCGGTTCAAGTCACTTACATGGGCTATCAGAACACGACCGGCATGCGGGCCATGGACTACCGCATTACAGACGATTGGTCCGATCCGCCTGGCACGACGGAGCGATTCTATACCGAGGAATTGGTGCGATTGCCGCGAGCGTTCTTCTGTTATCGGCCATTGGCCGGAGCCCCACCGGAAAGTGCCGCGCCGGTCTTGTCGTCCGGGCGAATCACGTTCGGTTCTTTCAACAAAGTGGCGAAGTTCAACATTCCCCTGCTTTCCACTTGGGCCCAGATACTTGCTCGCGTGCCGGACTCCCGCTTGATCGTGTTGGCCGAGCCCAGCGATGACGCCGTTCTGCGCACCCGGTCGCTGTTTGCCGAGCGCGGCGTGGCCGGCGAGCGGGTGGAGTTCGTGGGCAAGCGGTCTCGCGGCGAATACATGCGATTGCATCAGCAGGTCGACATCGCGCTGGACACGTTTCCATTCAACGGGCATACGACGGTGTGCGAAGCGCTGTGGATGGGCGTGCCGGTCGTGGTGTTGGCCGGCGATACCTACGTGACGCGGTTTGGCGGCAGCGCGCTAGTGAACCTGGATCTTCAGGAGTTGATCGCCGCTTCGCCGGAGGAGTACATCGAAATCGCCGTGAAACTGGCGGGCGACGTCGAGCGGTTACAGAAGTTGCGGGCCGAACTGCGGCAGCGGATGGAGGCCTCGCCGCTGCTCGATGCGGCCGGGTTTACGCGCCATTTGGAAACCGCATACCGCGAAATGTGGGCCCGCTGGTGCTCCCGACAAACGGTTTGACGATAATACAAAAACCATGCTAAACGTCGCGGAAGCACTAGCCCTGGGCGCGCGCCACCAGAAGGCCGGCCAATTGGCCGAAGCCGTGTCTTGTTACCGCGCCGCGATTGCGATCGACCCGAACCTGTCGGGCGCGCACAGCCAATTAGGGGTCCTGCTTTACCAGCAGGGCCAATTGCGCGAGGCGGCCCAATGTTTTCGCACGGTGCTCGCGCTTCGACCCGGCGATGCGCAAGCTCACGCGAATTTGGGCCGCGTGCAGTTCGACGAAGGAAACCTTGTCGAAGCCGAAGCCTCATTTCGCGCGGCCTTGGCCGCGACGCCGGGCAATGCCAGGGCAAACAATAACCTGGGATCGGTCCTTCAAGCCGCGAAGAAAATGGACGAGGCGGCGGTTTGCTATCGGCGGTCACTTGAGTTGAACGCCGACGACGCCTTCGCAAACCTCAACCTGGGCATCATTCTCACTTCGCAGGGCGAGTTGACACAGGCCGAGTCGCATTTGCGACGGGCCGCGGCGATCGAAGCTAATTCGCCGGCCGTGCGATTTAACCTGGGAATGCTCTATCGGGCCCAGAATAATCTCGATGCATCCGCGGCGGAGCTTCGGGCCACCATCGACCTGGAACCTCGTTTAATTCAACCCTACAACTCGTTGGGCGCGGTGCTGCTCGAGCAAGGCAAGTTGGATGCGGCCAGAGCTGCGTTTCAACAGGCTCTCGGCATCGATCCGAACTCCGCCGAGGTCTACAACAATCTGGGGCTGCTGGAAAAGGCCGCCTGCAAACTCACCGCGGCCGTCGCTTGCTTCGAACAGGCTGCGCGGCTGGCCCCGGACGACTCCGAGGTCCACTTGAATTTCGCCACGGCCCTGGGTGAGCAAGGCCGTTTGGACGAAGGCATCGCCGAGTGTCGTCGCGCGCTCGAGCTGAATTCGCGGAGCGCGGCCGCGCACAACAACCAGGGGACCTTGTTGCAGGTCCTCGGCCAGGTCGACGAAGCCATCGCCAGCTACCGCCGGGCAATCGAGCTGAATCCCGATGATTCCCGCGCGCACAGCAACCTGCTGTACGCACTCAATTTCCAGCCTGGGACGGATCCGCGCTCTGTCTTCGCCGAACACTGCCAGTGGGGTCGCCGGCATGCCGACCCGCTCACCGCGCGGAATCTTCCACATGCCAACGATCGCACGCCAAAGCGCCGGCTGCGCGTGGGCTACATGTCGCCCCATTTTTTCGCTCACGCGGTTAATTCCTTCGTCGAACCGATCTTGGCGTTGCACGATCGGGCCGCCTGCGAAGTGTTTTGTTACAGCGACGTGGTGGTGAGCGACGAGACGACCGCGCGGCTGCGCGGATATGCGGGTCACTGGCGCGACGTCGTCGGTCAAAGCGACGCTCAGGTAGCCGAGCTGGTAAGGAGCGATCAAATCGACATCCTGGTCGATGTGACCGGGCACATATCGTCCGGTGGTCGCTCGCTGGTCTTTGCTCGCAAACCGGCGCCCGTGCAGGTCACTTATATCGGCTACCAGAACACGACTGGCATGCGGGCCATGGATTATCGGCTGACCGACGCCTGGTCCGACCCGCCCGGCGCCGCCGACGAATTGCACACCGAGCGGCTGGTCCGATTGCCGCGCAGCTTTTTCTGTTACTTGGCGCCAGCGGAAGCTCCGGCGATCGATCCCTTGCCGGCAGACGATGCGAAGTACGTCACGTTCGGTTTTTTCAATAACTTTGCGAAGGTAAATCCGACCGTGTTGGCGGCCTGGGCCGAGATCTTGAATCGGCTGCCGAATTCGCGACTGATCATTCTGGCCCCGACAGCCAACTCGTTGCGACGGCGCTTGATCGAGGCCTTCCAACGCGCCGGCATCGATCCCCAGCGCGTGGAATTGATTGGGCGGCAACCCTATCGGGAATACTTGCGGCTCATTCAACGGGCCGACGTGGCGCTCGACGCTTTTCCTTTCAATGGTCACACCACCACGTGCGACGCCCTGTGGATGGGGGTGCCGGTGGTGATGATTGCCGGAGAAACGTATGCGGCTCGATTTGGCGGCACAGCGCTGGTGAGTTTGGGCTTGCAAGATTTCATCGCCGACACGCCGCAACAATACATCGAACGGGCCATCCAAGCCGCCAGCGACGTCCCGCGCTTGCGGCAGCTTCGCGCCAGTTTGCGCGACGCCATGCGGGCCTCGCCGCTGCTGGACGCGGCTGGATTCACCCGCAACCTGGAGGAGGCCTATCGCCAGATGTGGATCGGGTGGTGCGAGCAACCGTCACGAGGTGAATCTCGATGACGAACCTTGCCGATGCCTTGGCACAGGGTGCGATCCACGAACAGGCCGGGCGCTGGACCGATGCCGAACGTACCTATCGCCAGGTGCTCAAAATCGAGCCAAACAGCGCCGAAGCGCTCCATCGGCTGGGAAAGCTGTCGCTGCGTGCAGGGGACTTCGCGACCGCCGCGCAATGGTTCGAAAGCGCGATTCGCATCGACGACTCCCGGGCGGCCTATTTCTTCGGCCTGGGAGAAGCCCATCGACGCGGTGGCGCCTTGTCGCCCGCCATGCTCGCCTACGCCCAGGCGATCGCGCTGGAACCCAATTTGGCGATGGCTCACACCAACCTGGGCATCATCCACTACCAACAAGGAAATCTGGCGCAGGCGGCAGCTTGCTTCGGCGAGGCCGCGCGGATCAATCCCCGCAGTCCACAGGCGATGGCCAATCTCGGCCGAGTTCATTTTGATTTGGGCCAGCTCGCCGAGGCCGAGCGATCGTTTCGTCGCGAGGTTGAGCTCAAGTCTGACAACGCGCGGGCACATTACAATTTGGGCAGCGTGTTGCAAGCGGCCGATCGCACTCAGGAAGCATGCGCCAGTTTTCGCCGTGCGCTCGAATTGAATCCGGATGATGCCGAGTCGCACAACAATCTCGGCATCTCGCTCAATGAGTTGCATGCCCCCGCAGAGGCCGAGGCGCACTTTCGCCACGCGATTCGCATCCAGCCGCAGTTTGTGGCGGCGTACAACAATCTGGCATTGGCGCTGCGCAATCAAGAACGTTACGCCGAGGCGATCGACCAATGTCGCGCGGCGACGACGTTGAATCCCGACTTCGCCGAGGCTCACCTGAATCTGGCCGGCTTGTTACATGCGTCGGGCCGGTTGGACGAGGCGGTGGCGGAGTGCGAGCGAGCGAATGCGTTGCGGCCGGAGCTGGCCTTGGCGCACAACAATCTGGGAAGCTGTTTGCATGCGCGGGGTCAGATCGAAGACGCGCTACCCCATTTTCGCCGAGCCGTGGAGCTTGCGGCGGACGATGGCTTCTTGCAATCGAACTTGGCGCATGCGCTCAACTACGCGCCCGGCATCGACGCGCAGGCGATTTTCGAGGAACACGTGCGCTGGGGACAACAGCACGCCGATACGCTGGCCCCGGTTGCTAGACTTCCAATCGACCGCTCTCCAGAGAGGCGCCTGAAAATCAGCTATGTCTCGGCCTATTTTCGGGAGCATGCCATCAGCGTGTTCACCGAGCCGCTGCTGGCGGCCCACGATCACCGATCGTTCGAAGTCGCCTGCTACAGCGACGTCCGGCAGCCCGACGTGGTGACCAGACGCTTTCAAG
>JANNQN010000366.1:0-8802 GCA_031400775.1 Planctomycetia bacterium
GCCTGGGGTGTATCCCTACGTGTGTACTTATCCCGGGCATTGGCGGCGGATGTACGGGGCGCTGTATGTCGTCGACGATTTGGACGCGTACCTGGAAAATCCCGAGAGCTACCTGGCCGCGCACCCGCTGGAGATCAAGGACGCGCTGTTGAAAGATCGCCGGCCGCGGACCGAATGGAAATTGGAAGACCTGGCCGGCGCCGTCGACGAGCTGAAAGCCGGGCGATCCTACGGCAGCGGCAAGCAGATTTTTACGGTGGCCAATTGCGTGGCCTGCCACAAAATGGATGGCGTCGGCACGGCGCTTGGGCCCGAGCTAACGAAGCTCGATGACAAGATGCACGGCCAGGATGTGCTCAAGGAGTTGCTCGATCCGTCGGCCCGCATCAACGAAAAGTTTCAAACCTACGCCTTCGAGTTGGAAAACGGCCAGGTCGTGACCGGCCTGGTGCTGGAAGACACGCCCGAGCGCATCAAAGTCATCGAGAACCCGCTGGCCAAGGCGGATGCCGTCGTGCTCAAGCCCGCGGACGTTGCCAGTCGGCAGAAGCTGAACTCCTCGATCATGCCCAAGGGCCTGTTGGACAAGCTCTCGCGCGAGGAGATTCTGGATCTAATCGCCTACGTCCTTGCCCGCGGCAATCCGGATGCCGCGTTGTTCCAGGGCGGGCATAAGCACGGGCATTAGGGCGGAACCATTCGAATAGCACGGAATCAGTACCCGTGTTATTCTGGGTCGTAGGAGATCCCTCAAATGGCCTACCAATTCCCGCCCGACGTTGAGAAACTCATTCGCGATTATATGGCTTCTGGCAGCTATATCTCCGAGGACGAAGTTCTCCGTGTCGCATTGCAGACGCTCGGCGAGTTCGTCCACTCCAAAGAGGAAGTCGACGAGGAATATCGTCAGACCGTCGCCGCGGTCCGTGAGGGCCTAGTCGATGCTGAAGCCGGTAAGTTGCGGCCTCTCCGCGAGATTTAGAAGGGCCTACTCACCGCAATCATTGACGCCATTTGTCGGGAAGATCCGACATAGCTAATGCGTCTTTAAGCATTTGAATCTCCGCGTCGTTGCCCGTGAGACTGCGATAACGGCGTCCAATTACATTTTTGCTACGGTGGCTAGGATGGATAAGCGCGACGACGACTGTCTTCAAATTCTCAACCGCGCGAAAGCTCACGTCCTTCCGAACTGGGTCGGTAGAATCCAAGTCTTTCGCCGTAATGCTCGCTTTTCGTCGCCAACAATTCAACTCTGGTGAAAGCGTTGCGATTGCCGGAGGCACCCAAAGCCCCAGAGTAATAACGACGGCAGGCTGCTGTGCACGAAGCTGCGTGCATAGAAACTTTTCGCAATGCGTTCTGAATTGTCTATCTGATGCACCCGGGAACTTGCCCTCTTTGTTCGTGCCCTTGCGAAGCCCCATGTAGAAATTGGTAAAAAAGCAGCTCTTGAGCGGCAAATCGACGGCCCTGAAAAGCGTGATTAGCTGACGCCACGTCGCCTGCGTCTCTCGCTCAAATCCACGTTTTCGCGATTCTTCGTATCCTTCCTCCGAGTGAAAGTCGTGACCGAGCACCATGACGCCCCCAGTCGGAAATGCGGGTGGTGACTGACCAAGCTTGTGTTCCGACAGGCCCAGTCCGCCGGGAAAGAATCCGCGGCCCGGAAGTACTTCACGTACACGTACCACTCCATCTGGATAAACAGATGGATGGTGATCCCTCCACAATTTCTCAGCAGGATGCACAGTACGGTCTATCTATCTGAACTGGATTGAAGATGGAATATCACGCCACGATTTCTTGAATCACGCTGCCATGCACGTCCGTCAACCGGCGGTCAATGCCGTTGTGACGCACGGTGAGCCGCTCGTGGTCGATACCCAGCAAGTGCAGGGCCGTGGCGTGCAGATCGTAGCAGTAGGTCGGCTTGTCGACGGCTTTGTACGACCATTGGTCGCTCGCGCCGTAGGTCGTGCCTCCCTTGATGCCGCCGCCGGCTAACCAGGAAGTGAACGCGAACGGATTGTGATCGCGCCCCTTGGCCCCCTGACTGCAAGGCATGCGGCCAAATTCCGTGGTCCAGATAACCAGCGTGTCGTCGAGCATGCCGCGGGCCTTGAGATCTTTGACGAGCGCCGCCGCCGGCTGGTCCATGCTCCGACCCATTTCGCCGTGGTCGCGGGCCAGGTCCTCGTGGCTATCCCAGTTTCGCCGCGGAAAGCCGTTGTCCGCCCCGCTCCAGATCTGCACGAACCGCACGCCCCGCTCCAGCAGCCGCCGCGCGAGCAGGCAATTGCGGCCGAAATCCTCGGTGATCTTTTCGTCCAGACCATACATCTTGCGGGCCTGCTCGGTTTCGCCCGACAGGTCGAGCACCGCCGGAGCGCTAAGCTGCAACCGCGCGGCCAGCTCATACGATGCGATCCGCGCGTCGAGGCGAGAATCTCCCTCGCGGCCTTCCAGGTGCTGATGATTTAGCTGCTTGAGCAATTGCAAACCGTCGGCTTCGCTTTGGGGCGTGACGAATTTGGCGCTGGCGGGCGGAAACAGATCGGCGATCGGATTGACCGCCGATGGCCGGATCAACGTTCCCTGGTGAGCCGCCGGCAGAAAGCCCGTGCTCCAATTGCCGGGGCCATTAGGCGGAAAGCCGCGCGCGTCGGGCAGCACCACGAACGCCGGCAGATCGTCGGTCATGCTCCCCAGGCCATAGCTGACCCAAGCTCCCATGCTGGGAAACCCGGGCAGCACGAAACCTGAGTTTTGCATGAACGTCGCCGGACCGTGTACGTTGGACTTCGAGACCATCGAGTGGATAAACGCGATGTCGTCGACGCACGTGGCCAGGTGCGGCACCAGGTCGCTCATCCACTTGCCGCTCTGACCGTGCTGCTTCCAAGCCCAGGGACTGGCCATGCAGGCGCCGGGACTGCTCTGAAACAGCTCGACCTTCTCGCCCGGATCCCAAGGTTGGCCGTTCCGCGCGATCAACTCGGGCTTGTAGTCGAACATGTCGCACTGGCTGGCTGCGCCGGACATGAAGAACTGCACGACTCGCTTCGCCTTGGGAGCGTGATGCAATCCGCCGGCGAGCTGGGGCTTTCCATCGGCGGCTTGTGCCTCACCCAGCAGCCCGCCCTGGGCCAGCAATTGCGCCAACGCGATGCCGCCTAATCCGCCGCCGGAGTTCCAGAGGAATTCGCGCCGGCTGACCTGGCGATTCGCCGGGTTGGGTTGTTGTATTGTCATCAAACGCGAGCAATCAGAATTTCGGGCATCAATCGACGAAGACAAACTCATTGCTATTAAAAATCACGCGGCAGGCGGCAGCGAGCGAATGCCGCTCGGCGTACTCCGCCAATGCCGAACGCTCGCGATCGGTCGGCCGCCGGCCCAGGGCCAGCAGGTAGGCCGCCTCGATCTGCCCGGACGTGTCCGGGGCGGCGGCCCGCAGGCGATCCGCGAAATGCTCGGCCTGCCGCGTGGCCAGCGGATTGTTCAACAGTGCCAGGGCTTGAATCGAGGTTAGCGTGGTGTTCCGCTTGGGCGTCATGATCGAGGGATCGGCACAGTCCAAGCACTCCATGAACGGATCGGGCACGCTCCGCACCAGGAACCGATAGACGCTGCGCCGCAAGCTGCGCGGGTCGTCGACGTCGAAGCGTGCATAGTCGTAAACCGGCGAGTGGTCGTCCTTGAAGAAGAACTGCCGCACAGAGGGCCCGCCCATCGCCAGGTCGAGCTTGCCGGAGACCGCCAGCATCGCATCGCGAATGCATTCGGCGTCGAGCCGCTGGCGATTCATCCGCCACAAGTACCGATTGCCCGAGTCCAAGCGGGCAAACTGGGCGTCATCGGCGGACGATTGGCGATACGCGGCGCTGGTGACCAGCAGACGGTGTAGCTTCTTGAGCGAGTGGCCATTGTCGATGAACCAGCCGGCCAGCCACTCCAACAATTCGGGATGCGTCGGCGGCGATCCCATGCGGCCGAAATCGTTGGGCGTGTCGACCAATCCCTGGCCAAAGTGATACTGCCAAACCCGATTCACGATCGAGCGGCGGACGAGCGCATTGCGCGGATCGCTCAGCCAACGGGCCAGCCCCGCGCGGCGCTGGGCTTCGTTGTTCGCGTCGGCCAGTTCGAAGCGCGACGGCAGGCCTTGCACGCAAGCCACGCCCGCGGGCGACACAAGTTGTTGCGGGCTGCGCACATCGCCCCGAGCCAGAAGATGAATCGGCCGAGTTTGAGGTGGCGGCGAGGCGGCCGCATAGACCATTGGCCGGGCCGGCAGCGCGGCCAGCCGGCTTTCGACGTCGAGCAACTCCAGTTCGACCGCCGCGATCCGCGCCGGCCCCGAGGCATCGGCATACATCGTCAAGAGCAGTGCCTCGATCTGAGCTGCTCGGCTCGCCAGCGCCCGCGCCTGCCGTGCGGTGGCGGCATCGGGCTCATAGGGTCGATCGGCCCGCTCGATGCCGGCGAAAACCGCTTGCAGGGCGTAGTAATCCTCCTGCCGGATGGGATCGAACTTGTGGTCGTGGCAGCGGGCGCAATGAACGGTCAGGCTGACGAACGTCGACATGGCGCCGGCCACCATGTCGTCGCGGTCGTTCGAGCGGGCGATATCCTTGTCGACCGTGCCCTCGCGAAGCTCCGCGTGGCCGACAAAATCCCAGGGCCCAGCGGCGATGAACCCGGTGGCCGTCACGGCCTGAGGATCGTCTGGGTACAGCACGTCGCCGGCAATCTGTTCTTCGATGAATTGATCGTAAGGCTTGTCGCGGTTCAGGCTGCCGATCACATAATCGCGATACGGCCAGGCATTGGGGCGCGGCTTATCCTTGTCGTAGCCATGCGACTCGCCAAAATGCACGATGTCCAACCAATAGCGGCCCCAACGTTCGCCGTAGCGGGGCGAGGCCAGCAGCCGATCGACCAGTTTCTCGTAGGCGTCGCCGCTCGCGTCCTGGATGAAGGACTCAATGTCCTGCGGCGTGGGCGGCAGGCCAAGCAAGTCGTAGCTCAGCCGGCGCACGAGCGTGCGCTGATCCGCCTCGGCCGAGGGCGCCAGCCGCTCTTTTCGCAGGCGCTCCAGAATGAAAGCGTCGACCGAGGTGCGAATCCAAGGATCGTCGATCTTGGGCACGGAAACCTTGGCAAGTGGCACTAGCGACCACCAATTGACATCGTCGCCGACCGCCGAGGTGGCAAGCGAGCAGAGCACGACGGAGATCATCGCAAAACGAAGCATCGTGTCAGTATAACAGCCGGCCGGGGGCGACGTAGCGCGGGCGTGCCTCTTCCAGTGGCCCCCGCCGGGCGTCTATTATCATCGAAGAAAGTCTGGTGCGATTTATCGAGGAGCCGACATGCCCGACGTGTTGATTACCACCGAAGCCCTGCGTGAAAAGCCGGGTCCGCATCTGGCGCTGTTAGCCGAGGCCGGCTTTGCGGCTCGCTATCCGCAAAAGACCGTGCTGCTCACGGAAGAGGATACGCTCGAGGCCTTGGCCGGGTACGTCGCCGTGATCGCCGGCAGCGAGCCTTATACCGATCTCGTGCTGGCCGGCTTGCCGCAATTGCGCGTCATCTCGCGCAACGGCGTGGGCTACGACCGCATCGAGGTGCCGGCCGCCACGCGCCGCGGCGTGGCCGTCACGATCACGCCCGAAGGCAACCACCAGGCCGTCGCCGAGCACGCCTTGAGCCTGATGCTGGCGGTGGCGCGCGGCATCTTGCGCAGCGGAGTCGATACGCGAAACGGCCACTGGCGCAGGCGGACGGTCGCCATTCCATTGCGCGATCGGACTTTGGGAATCGTGGGGCTGGGGCGGATCGGCCGTAGCGTGGCGCGCCGTGCGGCGGCATTTGGCATGCGCCTCGTCGCCTGCGACGAGCAGCCAGATCGCGAGTTCGCGGCGGAACACCAGATCGAACTGATCGATTTCGACACGCTGCTGTCTCGCGCGGACTTCGTCACGTTGCACGCTCCCATGACGGAGCGGACGCGGCATTTGATCAATCGCGATTCGCTCGCGCGGATGAAAGCGGGCAGCGTGCTGATCAACACGGCCCGAGGCGGGCTGGTGAACGAAGCCGATCTGTTCGACGCACTTCAGTCGGGCCATCTTGCCGGCGCCGGCTTGGACGTGCTGGCCACCGAACCGCCCCCCGCCGACCATCCGCTGCTGGCGCTCGACAATGTAATCGTCACGCCACACGTGGCCGCCTTCGACTTTAGCGCATTGGAGGACATGGCCGTCGGCGCGGCGCGCAACATTGTCGATCTGGTTGCCGGCGGTTGGCCCGCCGCCTCGATCGTCAATCCTGATGTGAAATCCGCTTGGATCCGTTGAACACCGGCAACTCTGGCGCCTTTTCTCCCCGCTGGCGCGGCGAGCCGTTGCTCGGTACAATGGACCGCAGTAATTAAGAATTCCTTGGTATCAGACCGCCGAGAGAACCCCATGCGAATCGTGTCTTTCATCTTGATGGCGATTCTGGCAGCGACGGTGGCCCGCGCGGGCGAGAACTGGCCGCAATTTCGCGGGCCCGGCGGCCACGGCGTTTCGCAAGCGTCGGGTCTGCCGCTCACCTGGAGCGAAGGCGAGCACGTCGCCTGGAAAACGGCGATCCACGGCCGGGGCTGGTCGTCGCCCGTGATCTGGGGCAAGCAAATCTGGATGACCACGGCGCCGGAAGACGGAACCAAGTTGTACGCGGTGTGCGTCGATCGCGAAACCGGCCGGATCATTCACGACAAGCTGGTGTTCGAAATCGACGACCCGCAATATTGCTACCCGCTCAACAGCTATGCCACGCCGACGCCGTTCATTGAAGAGGGCCGAGTGTGGGTGCACTTCGGAGTTCACGGCACAGCCTGTCTGGACACGGCCACCGGCGAGGTGCTTTGGACGCGGCAAGACTTGAAGTGCTATCACCATCGTGGACCGGCCTCGTCGCCGATCGTGCATGGCAACCTGCTGTTCGTGGCGTTCGATGGCTTCGACGTGCAATTCGTCGTGGCCCTGGATAAGACGACCGGCAAGACCGTCTGGCAGCGCGACCGCAACATCGACTACGGCACCGAAGACGGTGACGCGAAAAAAGCCTTCGGCACGGCCAAGGTGATCGAGGTCAACGGCCAGGAGCAATTGGTCTATCCCAGCGCCGGCGCTACGATCGCGTACGAGCCGCAATCGGGCAAAGAAATTTGGCGCGTGCGACATGGCGGCATGAATGCCTGCGCGCCGCCGATCTTCGCCGATGGCAAACTGTTTCTCAGCACGGCCTCGGGCGGGTGGAAGTTGTTTGCCATGCAGGTTGGCGGCCATGGCGACTTGACCAACACAGCCGTCGAGTGGAAGTGCGACAAAGGCGTGCCCGCCCGATCGTCGCCGCTGCTGGTGGGCGACTTGATCTTCATGGTCAGCGACGCGGGAGTCGCTTCGGTGGTGGAAGCCAAGACCGGTAAGCCCGTCCGCCAGCGACGCCTCGAAGGCGAGTTTTCCACGTCGCCCCTGTACGCCGACGGCCGGGTGTATCTGTCCAACCAGGAAGGTTCGTCGTTCGTGTTGTCGGCCGACCGAGAGCTCGAACTGCTCGCGACCAACAAGCTGGACGACGGCACGATGGCCTCGCCGGCTGTGTACGACAAGGCGATTTACCTGCGCACCAAAACACACCTCTACCGGCTCGAGCAATAGCACGAACGATTACGGCTTGATCCGCCGCACGCGGTGATTGTTGGTGTCGCCGATGTACACGCCGCCCCCGGGCGCAAGACTGATCCCATGGGGACGGTCGACCTTGGCCGACAGAGCCGCGCTCCGCTCGCCGGCAAATCCACGCGACTTGGGACCGCTGCCGGCGACCGTGACGATCTGCCCGCTGGCGGTGTCGATGCGGCGAATGGCCTGATTCTCGGAGTCGACGACATAGACCAACCCATCGGGCGTGGCGGCGATTCCCTTAGGCCCGTTGAACGTCGCGGACTTCGCCGGTCCGCCGTCGCCCGAGTAGCCGGCCTGCCCTGTGCCGGCGACGTGATGGATGGTGCCGGCATCGAGATCCAACCGCCACACGCTGTTGCCCTCGCGCAGAGCGATCCACAGCGTGCGGCCCGCCACCGCGAGGGCCCGCGGCCCCATAATCGGCCGGCCCTGCGCCTTCGAACCGTCCGTTGGCAGCTCGAGCTCGCCATTGCCGGCGATTGAGGCGATCCGCCCGGTCTTGGTGTCGATGCGTCGAATGCGATGGTTGCCGATATCGGACACATACAAATTGTCGCGATCGTCGAAGGCGATGCTGTGCGGTTGGCGGAACTGCGCGGTGAGCGCCGGTCCGTGATCGCCGCCAAAGCCATCTCGCGGGTTGCCGGCCACGGTCGAAACTGTGCCGCTGGCGGCATCGACACGGCGGATCAGGTGATTTTGCATCTCGACAAAATACATATTCTGCTGGCTGTCGAAGCGAACTTCGTACGGTTCGTTCAGCAACGCCCGGGTCGCGGCGCCGCCATCGCCGGCATAGCCTTTGACGCCGCTGCCGGCCACGCTCGATATTTTTCCGCTGGCCGGATCCAGCCGCAGAACGCGGTGTTGGCCGACCGAGGTGATGTACAGCGCGCCGCCGGGGCCGATCTCGACGCCAAACGGCAAATCGACGGGGACATCCAGGGCGAACGAGTCATCGCCCGTGAATGCACCGGGTTTTCCAATGCCAGCAATCGTCTCGATCGTCCACTCCGCTGGCGCCGAGCTCGCGAGAACCGTTGAAGCTAGCGCTGCGACT
>JANNQN010000367.1:0-2987 GCA_031400775.1 Planctomycetia bacterium
CACATTTGGGTGTATGACCTCGAAACGGATTCTCTGCAAGAAATCTGCGACAAGGATCGGCTGGCGCCATTTGTCACGCCGGCCCTATTGCTCTCGGATGACCGGCTGTTGATTCAAGTTGTGCGCAAGAACGTCGGACAAATACTTAGCGTGCGTCTCGATGGCAGCGACGCGCGCGAGTTCACCCGTGCCGGCGAAGGGCTTCCCTACGGCCTGAGTCTCAGCCCCGACGGCCGCCGCGTGGCCTATCACCTGGCCAGCCCGCAGGGCTATCAGGTCTGGACCAGCGACGTCGATGGCGGCAACCGCGTGCAAGTCGCCGCGAAGGCGGAGCATCTTTACTTCGGTACGAATTGGTCGCCCGATGGCAAGTGGGTGGTGTACCTCGATTGCCACTACCTGCAAGATCCGGCCCACGACTGGGCCGACGTGTGCGTCGGACGCCCGGACGGCAGCGAACATCGTGTTGTGACGAGCGGTCAGGCAATGTGGTTCGGCGCGACCTACGGCAATCTTAAAACTCGGGGAGGCGGCTCGAACGTGCCCTCATGGACCCGCGACGGCTCGATTCTATTTCCGCGCCGCTTGAGCAGATCGAAGGTGCCCTGGGAGCATCAGCCCGGGCGGCCGGACGTCGACCACTTCAATCGCGACTTCAAGCCCGAGAGCGCGCGAGGCGGCACGGAAATCTGCCGGCTCGATCCGGCCGACGGACGCGTGACGCCCCTCACGTCCAGCGATCCGCCGGTGTGGGACTTCCGCGCCAGCGAGTCGCCAGACGGCAAGCAGGTCGTATTCTGTCGGGCGACGACCGGCGGCGTTCCTGCGATCTGGGTGATGGACGCCGATGGCAAGAACCAGCGGCAGATCACGCGGGGCGTCGACGACCTGGGCGCCGATCACCCGCGCTGGCTGCCGCAACCGGCCTGACGCGTGCGACGCGATCTAATCGACGAACAGCCCGACGGCCGACCACGGATTACCGCGCCCTTCGCGCAAGAATAGAAAAAAGGGCGGCCTCTCCCTCGCGATCATGCGGTATGATGGGGCCGCCCGCTTGTGGCGTTATCGCTGACCTGGCTTTCCGCGAACCCCCGTTCGTCGCAGTTGCGGGCGACGCAAAAGGGCAAGATGCCCGAACGAGCGACGAATAATCCTGGTAACCAACAGTAGTCTTTTCATTCGAGGGAAAGTCATGCTGCACAATACTCTGTCGAAAGCCCTCTTGCTCTCTGTTTTGGCGCTGACGGCGATGACGGCCGCGTGCCAGGGCCAGGTGACCTTAAAACACAAGTTTCACGAAGGCTCGAGCCAGATCGTGGAGACCACCGCGCGGATCGAACAGTCACTGACGATCAACGGAATGGCGATCGACACGGCCTCCGACACCCGAGCGACGGCCAAGACGTCGGTTGGGACGCGCGACGTGGAGGGAAAGCTGCGCGTGCAGGAGAAAGGCGAATCGCTGCAAATCTCGATGGACGTGATGGGCATGAAGTATGAATTCGACTCGGCGAACCCGGACAACAAAGGGGGC
This sequence comes from Planctomycetia bacterium, assembly GCA_031400775.1. Classification (GTDB taxonomy): domain Bacteria; phylum Planctomycetota; class Planctomycetia; order Pirellulales; family PALSA-1355; genus PALSA-1355. The sequence continues at coordinate 1,538 of JANNQN010000367.1, forward strand.
TCGCCGCTGGAAATCCTGCGCGACGTGCATAAGGCCTTGATGCGGAGAACCACCACGATCGTGTTCGACAAATCGGACAAGGCGGTGGCCATCGAGACCGATGAGGACACTCTGGGCACACTGCCCGTCGAAGTCCAGTCGCTCGTGAAGAGCCAATTGGACGCCGAGAATCTGAAATCGGAGGCCAACGCCGCCCTGGACCAGATCAAGAGCGACCCGGTCAAGAAAGGCGACACCTGGCAGCGGGTGAAGGGCACAAACTTCGGCGCCGGCCAGGTCATGGATTTCGAGACCGAATACACCTACGACGGAACCGTGGAAAAGGACGGCAAGACGTTCGACAAAATTACGTCCAAGAACTTGTCGGTGACTTTTGCATTGGACAATTCTCCGCTACCGTTTTCGCTGAAAAGTGCGGATCTGAAATCGCCCGAGTCCGAGGGAGTGATCCTCTTCGATCGAGAACGGGGACAGATCGTCGAGTCGACCTCGAAGGTGCGAGTCACTGGCGAAATTATTTTCTCGCTGAACGGCAAGGACCTGCCGGCGACGCTCGACCTGAAGATGCAGACCGCGACAGTCGTCAAGAATTAACGGAGGCGCTTGTGCGCCGGCGCGATCGCGCGCGGTAGCATTACGCAATTGACACCCGTCTCGGCAGTGCGTTACTATCAGCCGACGTTTTGTCACCCCTGCCAGCGGACGCCAGCGATAGAAAGTCCCAAGGAGCATCGGCGCCATGGATAACGGCTTGCCCATTCTGAATATTGCCACCGCCACCTACGAATGCACGTTCGGTCGCGGCTGTGAGGGGGTCTGTTGCCAGGAAGGCCGCCCGCCGGTCGAGCCGGAAGAGCGCAAACGAATCGACGACATCATGCCCCGGCTGATGCCGCTATTGCGGTCCAAGGCCCAGGCAGTCGTTCGCGCTCGCGGCTATCTCACCGATCGCCAGCGGTTTGGCCACCCGATGGCACGCAATGCCGACGGATGGTGCGTGTTCTTCAACCAGGGGTGCGTGCTGCACAAGATGGGAGCCGACGAGGGGGACAAGTTCCGCTACAAGCCGTCCGCCTGCTCGCTGTTTCCGATCCAGCAGGATGACCACGACCACTGGTACATCCGCCAGCATGGCTACAAGCGCGAGCGCTGGGATTTGTTTTGCCTGAGTCCGACCAACACCTCGCTGCCTGCGGCCGAAGCGCTCGGCGAGGAGATTGGCCTGGCGGTCCAGTACGACGCCCAGCAGCGCGCGCCAGCCGCTGCGCCCTCGGCCGATAGCGCCACCGAGAAATAGCCGGGCCCGGCGAGAATGCTGTTCGCGGCTTACCGTGGGGCCGATTGGGCCAATGGCGACCAGACCACGTCGATCCGCGTGTGCAGCCGGGCCGCCATCTGGGCACAGTCAGTGCGTTCTTCGATCAAGCGGGCCGCGACGTGCGGAATCGAG
>JANNQN010000368.1:0-18588 GCA_031400775.1 Planctomycetia bacterium
GGTGCCCAGCGTGACCGTGATCAGGGCCTGGGTCTCGCCCCGCTGGAACACGGCCGAGCCATGCACGCGCGGCAGCAGGTCGATCTCGCACTCGATCGCACGCAAGGTCTTCGAGTCGCGACCGTCGGCACGCGTGCCGGCCAGGATCAAATCGCGGATCACTTTTTCTTCCAGGGCATGCCAGGCGTGGGCCAGGCCGTGCGGGCAAACCGCGCCCGCGGCCGTGGGATCGGGAATCATCTCGGCGATGACCCGGGCCTTGAGATTCGCCACGGCATCGGCCCGGGCTTGCATGCCCGAGGTTTGCTTGGCCGCGCGCAGCTCGTCGTAGTAGCTTTTCTTGATCTTCGGCAGCAGCCCGTCGTCGGGCGGAATCTTGTATTGCTTCTTCTCGACCTTGACCTTGGAGATCAGGTCCAATTGCAGGTCGCACAGCGACTTGACGATGCGGTGGGCCTCACGAAGGGCCTCGAGCATGCGGGCCTCGGGCATTTCGCGGGCAAAACCCTCGATCATCAAGATCGCGCTTTTGCTGCCGGAGACGATCAAATCCAGATCGCTCTCCTCGAGCTCATCTTGCGTGGGGAAGGGGATGAACTTGCCGTCGACGTGTCCCAAGCGAACCGAGCCGATGGGGCCCTCGAACGGAAGCGGCGAAATTCCCAGTGCGGCCGACGCGGCGTTCATCGCCAGCACGTCGCCGTCGTTCTGCCGATCGCTGGCCAGCACGAAGCTTTGCACTTGCACTTCGTCGTGGAACCAGGAGGGGAACAGCGGGCGAATCGGGCGATCCATCAACCGCGCGGTGAGGGTCTCCTTCATGGTTGGCCGGCCCTCGCGCTTGAGGAAGCCGCCGGGAAATTTGCCGGCCGCGGCCGTCCGCTCGCGATAGTCGCACGTCAGCGGGAAGAAGTCCGAAATGCCGGGTCGGGGCGGGCCGTCGGCTGCGGCGGCCAGCACCACGGTATCTCCGAACTGCACGAGCACGCTGCCCGCGGCCTGCTTGGCCAAAAATCCAGTTTCAATCGATAAAACGCCGGAGCCGATTTGTTTCTCTACACGTACTTTCAATTTATTCCCCTGCCTTCTTTTTGTGGTTCTCAGCCTGCACGCTTGGCTTGAATGGAATTTTTCGGGGCCTCGGCAAAACTCGCCGCCAGGGCAGTTTGCCAAAATTGGCCACGCCAACGAGATCGAACGAGAGAAGGCGTGTTCGCTTTCGAACTCGCCGGAAAGAAGCTCGCTCGAGCGCCCGTTTGGCACACTCGACACGTCCACGCCGGCCCCGCCTTGGGTTCTGGCGCCTGCTATTTAGCGCCCGAAGAACCCGGTGCGCCCTACTTGCGCCACGTGAGCCCTACTTGCGGATGTCGAGACGGCGAATGACGTCGAGATATCGCTGCGGATCCACCACTTTCAGGTAATCCAACAAGCGACGACGGCGACTCACCATCATCAACAGGCCCCGCCGACTGGCGTAGTCCTTCTTGTGCGTTCGCAGATGCTCCGTCAGGTCGCTAACCCGGGTCGTCAAAATGGCGATTTGAATCTCGGGCGAGCCGGTATCTTGCGCCGCTCGCTTGAAATCGCCGATCAAAACCTGTTTACGCTCTTTCGTGATGGACATCTGCTACCGCGACTTCTCTCTTTAGCCCGTTCTCAATGCTTGCTGACGTTCACTTGCGAAGCACCGAAACCGCCAAGGTGACTGGAACCATCCCTACGTTTCATGGGTTTACAAAACTAAGGAAGATAGTTTAACACCGTGACTTGAGCTTGCAACTCCAAATTCCCCGGGAGCATTCGGCTCAGCCGCCAGCGGCGTGGGCCGCTGGACGGCGATTTCGCCGAACATTTTGACGCAGGCCCGGCTAGGCGGGCCCCCTTAGGCAGGCTTCGTGTGCTTGGGAACTTCCTTCACCACGTTCCAGGCCAGACCGACCTTTTCCAGCAGCAGGATCGACCAATAGGTCATGTCGATCTCCCACCAGCGGTGTCCCTGGCGGGCCATCCGTTGATAGGCGTGGTGGTTATTGTGCCACCCTTCGCCAAAGGCCAGCACGGCGACCCACCACAGATTGCGGCTATCGTCCGAGGTTTCGTAGTTGCGATAGCCCCAAAGGTGCGTCGCCGAATTGACGAACCAGGTGACGTGCAGCACATAAACCAGTCGCACGAACATGCCCCACACCACGAACGACCAGCCGGTGTACGAGTCCCAGCCGAAATAGCCGATCGCATACAGCACGGCGCCCAGAATGACGTGCGAAGGCAGGAAGAAGTAGTGCAGGAAGCGCATCATGGGATCTTTGGCCATGTCCGGCGCAAAGCGGGCAATCAGCGTGTCGTAGTGCTTGCGTCCGAAATCGGGCATGAACCAGAACATGTGGCTCCACCAGGCGCCGTTGTGCGGGCTGTGCGGGTCGCCCTCCAGGTCGCTGTACAAGTGGTGCTTGCGATGGTTGGCCACCCAAGTCAGGGCCGAACCCTCGCCCGACAGGCCGCCGATCAGGGCCAGCAGCCAGCGCACCGGCCGATAGGTCGCGAAGCTGCCGTGCGTCAGTTGCCGGTGATAGCCCATGCAGACGCCGATGCTGCCGGTGAGCCAGGCCAGAAACGCGCACAGCCCCAGAGCTTTCCAGGTGAAGAAAAACGGCGCGGCCAGCGCCCCCAGATGCACCACGGCGATCCAGATCACGACCGGCCAGTCGTACCCCAGCGCCCAAGGGTTGTCGGTGGTCAACAGATCCTGGTGCGCGCCCTTCACCTGCGGTTTGTCGATGCGCGAGCCGTCGCTGTATGCGGCGTCGTTGTGTGAGGCGTCGCCGTGCGGCCCATCAACGTGCAAATACCGGCCGGTTACAGGATCCGATAAAAGCGGTATCGCACGGGCGTCGTCCGCGCTATCGCGGGCCACGAGCGGTTCGATTTCGGTGTCGATTGCGTCCAACTGAGTTGCCATTCCTCGCGACTCCTAGAATCTTGGGTACTTCCGCGGCGCACCCGCGTGGGGCGCCGCTAATGTGTCCACTCGTCAGATTCTAGGGAGATTAATGATCGGCTGTGTCACGGCCGAGTCGCCGGAATGTAAAAAACAGGTAAAATGTGCGGCCGCCGCGAAATTCGGCGGCAATTGGGGCAAATGCACATATAACAAGCCGTGGACCGTGGGGCCAACGGGTGTTGGTGCCAGGTTCGAGGGCAGCGTGCTTGGGTGACAGACATCCCTTATCCGAAATGATGTTTGAGCGGAGCGGACCGATGCCAAGCGAACTCGTCACGGTAGCGACCTATCCGAATGCCATCGAGGCCCACGCGGTAAGGAACTTCCTCGAAGAGAATGAAATCGAAACGTTCGTTGCCGATGAGTATTTTTCGACCTTGGAATTCAGCAACCTCTCCATCATCAAGCTTCAGGTTCCCGTCGCGGACGCGCAGCGCGCCAAGGAACTGCTCAATTCACATCCGATTGCGCGACGCACGTACCCGAAGAGTGCCCTAATGAGACTTCTTTGGGGCATCATTCTGTTTCTCTTCATAGCACCCGCAGTTTACTCGCTGGCTCAGATCATTCTGGCACGATAAAGCCCAGGTGCATCGCCGAGTGGCGAAACGTGATCTGGTCCCACTCGTCGCGCGTCATGGGACCGAAGAACGGATGGGGCTTGCGGTCCGAGACGCGACTGAGCCGATCGATGGCCCGCTCCAGTTCCGCGATGCCTTGGGGGGTGTCGGCTTCGCTGGGGATGAGAAACGCCGCCCTTTTCGGGAGCCGAACTCCGGGCGAAAGCGGCCGCTTTAGGTACCGTTTCTTGAGCAATCGTCCGACCGTGCGGATCAACACGTTCGGCTTGAAATCGGTGCCGTCGATGGCCATGTCCATGGCGATGGCCAGGTGCCGGCAAATTTTCCCCAGCGACCAATTGCCCAAGGCTCGCGTGGGACGGGCAGCCAGGGCGTGTACGTCGTCGAGGATGTCCTGGTAGCAAGTGAAATTCAGTTGTCGACGCCCGGCGACATTTTTCGTTTGTACTGCCATTGCCTGGCCTCCTCGCGTTAGCGTTTGCGCTCGGCGACGACCGCCGCCAACTCGGCAGCGATCCGCTCGAACACGCCCTGCCAGTCGCCCGCGCGCGACTGTCGGAACAACCGCATCGTAGGATACCAGGGGCTATCGGCTCGGTCCAGCAACCAGCGCCAGTCGGGCGCAAAGGGCAATGCCAGCCACACCCGGGCGCCCAGCGCCCCGGCCAGGTGCGCGACGGCCGTGTCGGAAGTGATTACCAGATCCAGGTTCTTGATCACGGCGGCCGTATCGCAAAACGCCCGGCCGTCGCCGTCCAGCTTCGAGCCCCAATCTTCGACGGTCCCTGCTTCGATGGCTCCTGCTTCGACGGCCCAGTTTTTGACGGCGCAGTCGGCTTCCGCCAACTGCTCGATCCCAAAACCCTGCTGCAGGCTCAACAGCCGCACGCCCTCGATTGCCGCCAGCGGAGCGAACTCCCTAAGCGGAATCGAGCGGTAGCGATCGTCGCGATACTTGGGATTCCCCTGCCAGTTGATCCCCACGCGAAGCCGGCCGTCGCCGGCCAGCGCCTCGCCCCAACGGGCCACGAGTTCCGCTTCCGCCGACAGGTAGGGAACTTCCGCCGGGATCGACGCCAGATCGGTGCGAAATATGCCCGGCAGGCTCATCAGCGCCGCGCGCACGTCAAATGCCTCTGGCGGATCGTCTTCGGTAAGCAGTCGATCGATGCCGGCACACGTGCCCAGGATCGGCGCCATTTTCTTGGGCGCCGCGACCAGCACGTTGCCGCCGCGGGCTTTTACCAACGGCGCGTAGCGAATGAATTGCAGCATGTCGCCCAAGCCCTGCTCGGGATGCAACATGATCGTGCGACCCGCCAGCGGCGAACCGTCCCAGATCGGCCGCGCCCAGGGGCGAGGCGGCGCGTCGGGCAGCTTCCAACGCCATTCGTATTCGGGCCAGCCGGCGGCAAAGTCGCCCAACAGCAATAGCGTGACCGCTCGATTGTTGTGGGCCGAGGCCAGCGCCGGTTGCAATCGCGTGGCCCGATCGAAGGCCGACATCGCGGCCTCGAACTCTCCCTGGCCGATGAGTAGATTACCGATGTTGTCGTGGGCCTTGGCATAGTCGGGATTCAATTCGATCGCCTGGCGATAGGCGGCCAGCGCTTCGTCCGACTGGGCGTTCATGTGCAGCGCCGTGCCGAAATTGTTGTGGGCTTCCGCCGAGCTGCCGTTGATGCGGAGCGATTCCTCGAAGCACACGACCGCCTCGCCATATTTGCCTTGTTCCCGCAGCACGCTGCCCAGGTTGTTGTAGGCCTCGGCGAAGTTGGGATCCAATTGCACGGCTCGTCGCAGCTCGTCGAGCGCTCGTTGGTAGTTCCCCTGACTTTCGAGCGCGACCCCCAGCGCGTTGTGGGCGGCGGCGAATTCGGGCCGCAAACGCATGGCTTCCGTCTGGCACACGATCGCTTCGACCGTGCGGCCTTGATCCTGCAAGACCAACCCCAGATTGCTGTGTAGATCGGCATGCCGCGGATCGATGGCCAGCGCCCGGCGGCAGAACTGCTCGGCCTCATCGAGTCGGCCCAGGCTGCGCAGCACAGACGCCAGGTTGTTGTGGGCGTCGACGAAGGCCGGATTGTGGCGCAGAGCCTCGCGATAACTGGCGATCGCCGGCTCGATCTGCCCCTGGTCTCTCAATAGATTCGCCAGCGCCTGGTGCGCCTCGGCCAGCGAAGGTTTCAGGCGAATGCTCTCGTCCAGCGCCGCGCGGGCCCGCGACTGCTTGCCCTGCGCGTTGAGCACGCCGGCCAATCGCAAATAGCCCTCGGCGAAATTAGGCCGTTGGTCGACGACGATTTCCAAGGCTTCGAGCGCCTCGTCCAGCAACCCTTGGCTCTTGTAGACGCCACCCAGGTTGAAGCGGGCCTCGACAAAATCCGGGCGAACCCGCAACGCCTCGCGATAGGCAGCGATCGCCTCGTCGGGCTTGTCCAGGCTGCTGAGCGTGTGGGCCAGGTTGTAGTAGCCTTCGGCGTAGTTCGCGTCGATTCGCAGCGCGCTGCGGTATTGCTCGATGGCTTCGTCCACCCGCCCCTCGGCCTTCAGAACGTTGCCCAGGTTGCTGTAGGCCTGCAACAACTCGGGCTTGAGGCGGATCGCGGCGCGAAAACAATCGATGGCTTCGGCGCGGCGTCCCTGCTGGTTGAGAATGTTGCCCAGGTTATTGTGCGACGCGGCATGTTCAGGCTGCAGCCGCAATACGTGCTCGAAGCAGGCCGTCGCCTCGGCAATGCGCCCGAGATTGGCGAGCAGCACACCCAGGTCGTTGTGCGTCTTGACGTGATCGGGCTGCAGCCGCACGACGTTTTGCATCGCGCCGATGGCCTGTTCCACTCGTCCCAAAGCCAGGTACGCCGAGGCCAGATTGGCGTGGAAGGTAAACTGCATCGCATCCTGGGCGATGGCGCGTCCGATCAACTCGACCGCCGCGGCGTGCTGTCCGCGTTGATGCGCGACGACCCCCAGCAAGTGCAACGCGTGCGGGTTCTCGGGCTCGGCGGCCAGCACCTGGCGGTAGAGCCGCTCGGCGTCGTCGAGCCGGCCTTCGCGATGGTGCTCGTAGCCCAGTTGCAAAGCATCAGCGGTGGTAGTCATCGACGAATTGCCAGGTTCTTGGCCGGGCCGGCAGGATTGGGGTGAGCGAGCCGGGTTTTGCAAACCGCTCGTCTGCCGCGCACAGCGCTAGGCTTCCGTGTTCCGAACAAATTCGACTCTGAGCCTGGGGACAATAACGTCGGGGACTGTCCCGATTTTTCGGTGCCCTGGGAGAAAAATGGGACTGTCCCCCTCTCCTGAGACGTTTTGTCCCCAGGCTCTTCGTGGATCGTAGGTAGCCGGCCGTCCGGCGGCAACCGCCGCGTCACGGGGTGGGCATCAATTTGTCCAATTCCGCCGCCATCCGCGCCATCACTCCCGACCAATCGCCGGGCGACTCCTGACGAAACAGCCGCATGTTGGGATACCAGGGGCTCGCCTCCCCCTGACGCTGCCAGCGCCACTCGGGCGCAAAAGCAATCGCCACCCACACTCGTGCCCCCAGTGCTCCGGCCACGTGAGCCATCGACGTATCCGAGGTAATCACCAGGTCCAGGTTCTGGATGATGGCCGCCGTATCCATGAACGCGCCCTGCTGGCGATCGACATCTTCGCCCAGGTCGACCACCTGGAACCGATCGGCGACCTGGGCCAGTTGCTCGCGTCCGTCCCCCTGTTGCAGCGAAATCAGGCGCGCTGCGGTTCGTTCGCCCAGCGGCGCGAAATCGGCCAGCGGCACCGAGCGCAGGCTGTTGAGCGGGAACCGATTGCTGCCCTGCCAGCAAATGCCGATCTTCAGTCCAGCGAGCGGAGCAAGTTCCCGCCGCCACCGCTCGACGAGTTCATTGCGGGCGCGCAAGTAAGGTACTTCGGCGTCGATAGCCCGCTGATCCGCATAGTACAAGGCGGGCAGCATGACCGTGGGTATGTGTATGTCAAAATCTTCCGGCGTTTGATCGGGCGAAATCAACTCGCCGAAACCGGATTCCGCGAGCAAGGGATGCAGCGCGCGCTGTGCGGCCAGCAGAATCCGGCCGGCGCCCCGGCGGCGGACCCACGGCAGATGGCGCACGAATTGGATCGTATCGCCCAGGCCGTGGTCGCACACGATCAGGATCGTCCTGCCCTCGAGCGGTTCGCCGTCCCAGAGCGGCTGCGCAAACCGGCTGCCGTAATAGGAGCCGCACTTCGAGTACCAGGCGTATTCCGGCCAGCCAGCCGCGTAATCTCCCTCGCCCAATAGCAGCATGCCGCGATTGCAATGAGCCTCAGCGCAGTCGGGCTGCAATTCGAGGATGCGATCGAACCGCGCTTGGGCTTCGTCGTATTGTCCCAGGTTCGTGTGCAGCACGCCCAGATTGCAATGCGCTTCGGCATAGTCGGGGCGCAAGCGCAGGGCTTCGAGATAACTCTCGCGAGCCTCGTCCCACTTTTTCATCAATTGACAGACCGAGCCCAGGTTGAATTGGCTGGCCGCGTGTTCTGGATCCAACTCGATGGCGCTGAGGTAGCCCGCCCGCGCGGCTTCCAGGTTGCCGCATTTTTGCAGAGAGGTGGCCAGGTTGAATCGTGCCTCGGCCAATAGCGGGTCGCTGCGCACCGCCTCGGCAAAGGCCCGCATGGCGCCGTCGCGATCTCCCAGGTCGTCGAGCGTGGTGCCCAGGTTGTTGTACGCCTGCGCGAAGTTGGTCTCGCACTCGACGGCCTGGCGATAGCTGGCCGCGGCCTGCTGCTTGCGATCGGCGGCTCGCAGGGCATTGCCCAGGTTGTAGTGCGCCGCCGCCATGGTCGGCTGCAAGCGCACGGCTTGCTCGAAGGACTCGATTGCTCCGTCGATCTCTCCGCTGTCTTGCAGCAGGTTGCCCATGTCGTTGTGGGCTTCGGCCAGGTCGGGATTACACTCTAGCGCGCGGCGGAATGCGGCCAGCGCCTGCTGGTCGTCCCCTTTTTGCCGCAGCAAGTTAGCCAGCTCGTTGTGAACTTCGGCCAGGTTCGGCCGTACTCGCAGCACGTGCTTTAGCGCCGCTTCGGCCGCGTCGCGGTCTCCCTCTTGTTGGTATAACAGCCCCAGGTTGTAGTGCGCGCCCGCCGCGTCGGGGTCCAGCTCGACAGCGCGAAGAAAACAAGCGTTCGCCTGCGACCAATCGCGCTTGGCGAAATACGCTTCGCCCAGGCTGTTGTGAAATTCGGGTTGCAGCGGATCGATGGCCAGTGCCGCTTGGATTCTCTCGATCGCCAGATCCGTTCGACCACTCTGATGCGCAACCACCCCCAGCAGGTGCAGCGATGGCGCGTGGCCGGGGTCCGCCGCCAGGATCTGTTGGTAGACGGCCTCGGCCTGGGCCAGCCGCCCCGCGCGATGGTGCGCGACAGCCAGTTCGAACGCGGCGGGTAAGGAGACGGTCGTCATAGGCACATCATCATGCACCACGAGCCCCGACCTGCGCCGCCAGTTGCCGGGCCATGTCGCTAAACGGCGTGCTCCAATCGCCCGCCGCCGGTTGGCGAAACAATCGCATCGTGGGGTACCAGGGCGAATCCTCCCGCGCGACAAACCACCGCCAGTCGGGCGAAGCGCACAGCGCGACCCAAACCGGAACGCCCAGCGCGCCAGCCAGGTGCGCCGTAGCAGTGTCCGAAGTGATCACCAGATCCAGGTTCTTCATCACCGCGGCGGTGTCCATGAACGCGCCCGACGCTTCATCCAGCCCCGAGCCGAGATCTTCCACCGCGAAGCCCGCTGCTGCTTGCGCGACCTGCTCCATCGCCGGTTTTTGCAGGCTGATCAGCCGCACGCCTTCGACTTCGGCCAGCGGCGCGAATCGTTTCAGCGGAATCGAGCGCATGCGATCGAAGGCATACTCCGGATTGCCTTGCCAGGCGATGCCGACCCGAAAACCCGCTCGGGCCGAAAGCTTGTCGCTCCACTGTTGCATCAGCCCCGGATCGGCCGCCAGGTAAGGCGAAGTGACACCCAGGCTCTCGGCGGTGACGCCCAGCACGCTGGGCAAGTTGAGCAGCGGCAAGTACACATCATATGGCGGCAGCTCGTCGCCGGCGGCAAACACGTCGTCGACGCCGGAGGTTTTCAACAGCGGCGCGAGCGACGGCTGCGACTCGAACAACACCCGGCCGCCGAGCTTTCGCACGGCGCTCAAGAATCGCACGAACATCATCGTATCGCCCAGACCCTGCTCGGCGTGGACCAGTAGCGTGCGCCCGGCCAGTGGCGAGCCGTCCCATAGCGGCTTGCCGAAAACGCGGCCGCGAAAATGTTGGCACTTGAGCCGCCAGACATACTCGGGCCAGGCCTCGGCGAATTTCTCCTGACTCAAATACAACAGCGCCAGGTTGTAGTGTGCCTCGGGAAAGTCGGGCCGCAGACGCAGGCTGGCCTGATAGCAGGCCAGTGCGCGGGCCGCTTTGCCTTGTTCCTGCAGCACCGCCCCCAAATTGCTGTAGGCCTCGGCCGAGTCGGGCTTCGAGCGCAAGGCTTTCTGGTAACAAGCGACAGTCTCGGGGAGTTGTCCCTGCTGTTGCAGCACCGAACCCAGGTTCATCAAGGCCTCGGCCTGGTCGGGGTGAATGCCGACGGCCCGCTCGTAGCAGGCAATCGCCTCGGCCGTGTTTCCTAGTTGTTTGTAGACGTTGCCCAAATTGTTGTGCGCCAACGCCATGTCGGGGCGCAATCGGATGGCCTCGCGATAGGCTTCGGCCGCTTGTTCGCGATCGCCGAGCTCTTGCAGCACGGTGCCCAGGTTGTAGTGCGCGTCGGCCATGGTGGGCTTACAGCGAATCGCCTGGCGATATTTTTCGGCAGCCTCGGCGACGCGCTGTTGCCGTTTGAGCGCCGTGCCCCAATTGTAATACGCCTCTGCATATGCGGGCACGTGACGCAGCGCCTGCTGATACAACTCGATGGCCGCCTCGAGCTTGTTTTGTCCCTGGTACAGCGTGCCCAGACTGCAAGCCGCCTCAGCCATGTTCGGACGCAGCCTCAAGGCCTCGCGATAAGCCGTTTCGGCCTCGGGCCACTTGCGCTGCTCGTGCAGCACCAGGGCCAGGCCGTAGTGGGCCTCGGTGTAGTCCTTCTGGATCGCCACGGCTTGTTCGAAGGCGGCGCGCGACTCGCCAAGCTGCTTCTCGTGCGCCAGTGCCACGCCCAGGTTGTAAAATCCGCGGGCATAGCGGGGTTCGACCTCGATGGCCGTGCGAAAACAGGCGATCGCTTGCGGCCAGTTTCCTTGCTCTTGAAAAGCGGTGCCGAGGTTGTTGTGGGCGTCGGCATAGTTGGCGTTTTTGGCGATCGCCTTTTGGTAGAGCGCAATCGCCTCGGGCAATTTGCCTTGCGATTGCAGCATTGTGCCCAGGTTGTTTTGGGCCTCGGCCAGATCGGGCTGCAAGCGCAGCGCCTGCTCGTAGGATTGCTGCGCTTCGGCGAGCCGCCCCATGCCGCGATAGGCCGCGCCGAGATTGACGTGAAAGGCCGCTTGCCGCCCGTCGAGCCGCACCGCGACGGAAATCCGCTCGACCGCCAGGTCGTAGCGTCCCAATTGGAGCGATATCAGCCCCCATAGATGCGCCGCCCCAGCGTGCTGGGGATTGGCTTGCAATACCTGTCGATAGATGGATTCGGCCTGCTGCAATTGCCCGGCGCGGTGATGTGCCAGACCAAGCTCGACGGCTTCCGGAATAGTTGTCATCGTCTATCGCCTGGACTTCAGGTCCTGCCGCACCATTGGTGCCACATTTGCCGGTAAGCGTTTTCCACATGGCGGGCAAAGGCCTGCGCGTCGACGAGCGGCGAATCGGCCATGCGGGACCGCAGGCCGCGCCGCAGCTCGGCCAGTTTCGGCAGATCGCCCGCCAGTCGAGCCACGATCTCGATGTATTCTTCGTCGCTGCGCGCGATCAGGTCCTCGAGTCCCAGGTTCACGAGCGCCGATCCGCCGAAGCGCGAGGCATAGCTCGAACCCTGCCGCACGACCGAGGGCACACCCATCCACAGCGCGTTGCAAATCGTGGTGTGACCATTGAAAGGAAACGAATCCAGCGCAATGTCGATCCGATGGTGCAGCCGCAGGTACGCGTCGGGCAGCCGCCAGTTGACGATTTCCACCCGCGCCGGGTCGATGCCCGCGGCCGACATCGCATCGAGCACGCGGTCTTCGAACGCGCCGGGTCGATACGCCAACACGACCAATTGCGCATTGGGCACGGCGCCTAGCAATCGGCTCCACATCTGGATCGTCTCGGGCGTGGTCTTTGCCAGAAAGTTCAGCCAGCCCAGCGTAACGCGCCCCGACGCGAGCGCCGGCAGCTCGTTTACCTCGGGCGCCGCTTCCGGTGGCCGGTAGCAGAAAAAACTGCCCGGCAAGCGCACGAGCTTTTCGGTGTAGAACTCGTCGGTCGTGCCCGGCGGATCGGCGTGTGCGTCGGTCAGCCGATAATCCATGGCCGTCATGCCGGTCGAATTCTGATAACCCAGGTACGTGACCTGCACGGGCGCCGGTTTTCTGGCGAATACGCTCAGCCGATTGCCGCCGATGTGGCCGGTCAAATCGATAAGGATATCGATCTGATCCTCGCGGATCTGTTGGGCCACGGCCTCGTCGGACATGCCCTCGATCGGGCGCCAGGCGGCAGATCGCTGAAATTGCTCGGTGATCGCGTCGGTATCGCGCGAATTGGAATAGGCGAACACCTCAAACTGATCGCGATCGTGGGCCGTCAACAGCGGCAGGCTGAAGAAGCTCACCGAGTGCTCGCGGAAATGGGCCGAGACGTATCCCACCCGCAATCGGCGCTCGGGATCGTGATCGTTCTGGTGCGGCTGCGCCAGGGCCGTGAGCGGTTCGGCGTGGCGCTTGGCCCAGGCTCGGTGTTCGGCGAACAGTTGCGCCGCGCTCTGGGCCGGATGAAAGTTGAGGACATAAAGCAGATTGCTATGCGTCTCGGGACTATCGGGCTTGAGCTCGACCGCCCGGCGGTAGGCGGCGATTGCGCCGTCCAGGTCTCCCTGGGCCTGAAGCGCGGCGGCCAGGTGTGCGGCGGCCGACGGCGAGTCGCCCTGCAGCGCCACGGCCGCGCGGCTGGCGGCCGTCGCCTGGTCTGGGTCTTCCTGCGCCAGGTAAAGATTGGCAAGGCACAAGTGCGCGTCGATCATCGCGGGGTCCAAGCGGGCCGCTTCCTTGAACGAAGCAAGCGCTTCGCCGGCGCGGCCGCGGTCCCGTTCGAGCAGGCCCAGGTTGTAATGGGCCTCGGCCAGCTCGGGCGCCAGACGCAAGGCCTGGGCATATTCGGCGGCGGCCAGATCCGATTCTCCGCGGGCCCGATGGGCGCGCCCCAACTGATAATGCGCTTGCGCCGAATCCGGATCCAAGCGGACGGCCATCTGAAAACAGGCGATCGCTCCCAGCGCGTTTTTCTGCGCGCGCAAACACTTGCCAAACGCCAGGTACACCAGCGGATCTTCCGGCGCAATCTTGGCGGCCGTTGCAAAGGCCGTCTCGGCCTCGGTCAGTTTTCCTTGCGACTGCAGCGTCTTGCCGAGGTTCATGGCCGCTTCCGGGTGCTCGGCGTTCCATTGCAACGCTTCGCGAAAGCACTCGCTGGCCTCGTCCAGTTGTCCGGCCGCCTGCAAGAGTGTGCCGAGGTTGTTGTGTGCGTCGGCCGTTTCCGGATTCAACTCGAGCGCCTTGCGATAGGCCGCGATCGCTTCGCTGCTCTTGCCCAACGTGCGATAGACCTCGCCCAAGTCGGCCGAAAAGGGGGCGTGGAAGGCGTCGATCTTGACGGCCTCTTTCAACATAAACTCGGCCACGTCGAGTTTGCCGGCCTGAAACGCGATCAGCCCCAACAGATGCACGGCGCCGGCGTGCCGCGGGTGGATTTGCAGCACGCGGCGGTACATCTGCTCGGCCTGCAGTAGCCGTCCGGCCCGGTGGTGTTCCAATCCGGCTTGCAATGCTTCGGGAATGCTCGTCATGGATGTCCTGTCGAAAGCCTCGTGTCGCGGTCCATCATCAAATGGATTGTCGCATTTTAGCGGTTCCCTCGCCGTCGTGCGCGCACCAGGCGCGCCACATCCGTCGGTAGGCGGCCTCCAATCGACGGGTGAACCCGTCGGCGTCCATCAACACCGAAGTCCGCATTCGCTCTCGCAAGCCACTTCGCAAGGCGGTCAGCCGCGGCAAATCGCCCGCCAAGGCCGTGGCGATCTGAATGTATTGGCTCTGCGATCCCGCGATAAGGTCTCTCAGTCCGAGATTGATCGGCGCCGTGCCGCCAAACCGCGACGCATACGTGTTCCCTTCCAGCATAATCGAGGGCACGCCCATCCACAGCGCATCGCAGACCGTGGTGTGCCCGTTGAACGGAAACGTGTCCAGGGCGATGTCGATCTCGTGGTGCAGCCGCAGGTATTCGTCGCGCGGCCGCTTGTTGACGACCCGCAGGCGGGCCGGATCGATGCCCGAGCGGGCCATTATATCCCGCACATTCGATTCGAACCGACCCGGAGCATATCCCAGCACCAGCAATCGCGATTTCGGCGTCGATTTCAAGATTTGCGCCCAGACTTGCAACGTCTCGGGCCGCAGCTTGTTGATGTGATTGAAAGAGGCAAAGGTTATGAATCCGTTGGTTGCCGCGGGCAGCGCGTTGACCTCCGGCGCTTGCGGGCTCGGCGCGAAGCAAAAAAAACTCTCCGGCAGCCGCTCCAACCGTTCGCTGTATTGAGTCTCCGTCATGCCGGGCGGATCGGCATGGTCGTCGGTCAGGCGGTAGTCCATGGCCGACATGCCGGTCGTGTTCTGATAACCCAGGTACGTCACTTGCACCGGGGCCGGCTTGCGCGCGAAGACGAGCAGGCGGTTGCCGCCGATGTGCCCGGCCAGGTCGACCAGAATATCGATCCGATCGTCGCGCACCTGCTGGACGACCTGCTGGTCGGAAAGACCCACGATCTCGCGCCAGCCGTCGGCGCGAGCCCGAAATCGCTCGGTGCAGGCGTCGGCGACGCGGGTGTCGCTGTAGCAAAAGATCTCGAACTCTTGGCGGTCGTGCGCCAGGATCATCGGCTCGCTGAAAAAACTGACGGCATGCTCGCGAAAGTGGGGCGAGACGTAGCCCACGCGCAATCGCAGCTGGGGATTCCGATCGGGCGCATGCGGCGCGGCGGCGGCCGTGAGCGGCTCGGCATGCCGCTGGGCCCAGGCGCGATGCTCGGCAAACAGTTTGGCCGCGTCGATGTGCGGATCGAAATTCAGGGCATAGAGCAGATTGCTGTGTTCGCCCGCGTTGGTCGGATTGACGGCCACCGCGCGGCGGTAAGTTGCGATGGCGGCATCGGCTTCGCCTTGCAGTTGCAGCGCGGCGGCCAAGCGCGCCAGCGCCAGCGGCGCATCGGGAGCCAGCGACAGCGCCGCGCGCGCCGCCGCCAAGGCTTCGTCAGGGCGAGCCAGCGAAAGGTAGCAATTGGAAAGTGCCAGGTGCGCCTCGACCAGCCCAGGCATGATGCGCAGCGCCGCTTGCAAACTGCCGACGGCCTCGGGCAGCCGATCGAGCAGCCGCAGGGCCACTCCCAGGTTGTAGTGCGCCTGCGGCAAGTTCGGATCGCGCTCGATTGCGCGGCGATAAGCGGCGACGGCCTCGTCCAGCCTGCCTTGTCCCTGGCAAACCGCACCCACGCCACAATGGGCCCACGGCGATTGCGGATACATCTGCGCAGCCGCTTCGAATTGGACGCCGGCCAGGTCGAGCTTGCCTTGGCCGTGGAGCGCCTGGCCCAAGTGCAGCGACGCGTCGAGATGACCGGGCGCCAGCCTGATCGTTTCGGAAAACTCCTGGGCTGCGGCGGGCAGGTCACCCCCAGCTTCCAGCAATCGCCCCAAGACGAAATGAACCTCGGCCGCGTCCGGCGTCAGTTGCAGGAGTCGGTTGGCGCTGGCGATCGCCTCGGCCAGTCGTCCGCTGGCGCGGAGCACTTCGGTCAGCGTGGCGTGAAACTCGGGCCGCTGGCCGTCGATGCGGATGGCGGCGCTAAGCTGCTCGGCGGCCAGTTGATATTGACCGAGCTGAAAGTTCGCCGTGCCCAGCAGGTGCAAGGTTTGGGCATGGCGAGGGTTGGCTTCCAGTATCTGTCGGTAGATGCTCGCCGCCCGCTCCACGTCCCCTGCTCGATGGAGCTCGACGGCCGTCGTCAGTGCTTCGTTGATGGTTTGCATGGTTGATTCAGGCTGCGCACCACTTGTGCCACATCTGGCGATAGGCCGCTTCCAGATTCCGGGTAAAGCCCGCGGCGTCCAATAGCGCCGAGCCGGCCATCGCGTCGCGCAGCGTTTTGCGCAGACGAGCCAAGGCGTCGACGTCGGCGGCCAGACGGGCCGCGATATCGACGTACTCGGCTGGCGACTCGGCGATCAAGTGCGCGAGTCCCACGGGATTGAGCACACTGCCGCCGAATCGCGAGGAGTAATTTTGCCCCGCCAGCATGACGACCGGCAAGCCCATCCATACGGCGTCGCAGCTCGTCGTATGCCCGTTGAACGGGAAGGGATCCAAGGCGATATCCACCCGGGACATGAGCTCCAAATAGGCCGGCCGTGGACGTTTTTCGCAGAACTCGATGCGGGCCGCATCGATGCCCTGGGATTCGGCCAGTTGCTTGACCCGCGTCGCTAGCGATCCGCCGCCGTGCGCCAGGATCATCAATCGCGAGCCGGCAACGGAATTGAGAATCTTCAGCCAGGCTTCCAGCGCTCCCGGCGAGACTTTGGCAAAGTTGTTGAACGAGCCGAACGTGACGTGCCCGGCATTTATCGCGGGCAACGGCGAGACGGCGGGCGCTTCGGACGGCCGGTAGCAGAAGAACTCACGCGGCAAGCGAACCAGTTCCTCGGTGTAATTTGCGTCGGTCTGTTCCGGCGGATCGGACCAGGCGTCGGTCAGCCGATAGTCCATGGCCGACATGCCGGTCGTGTTTTGATATCCGAGGTAAGTCACTTGAATCGGCGCCGGCTTGCGGGCGAACGTCAGCAGTCGATTTCCGGCGATGTGCCCCGTCAGATCGACCAGGATGTCGATAGCGTCGCCGCGAATTGTCTCGGCCAGCTCCTGATCGGTCTGGAAGCGGGTTTCACGCCAATGATCCACTGTCGGGCGCAATCGTTCGGTGGCCGCATCGACGATCGCGGCATCGCTGTAGCAAAAGATCTCGAAATCCTGGTGGTCGTGGGCCGCGATCATCGGCTCGCTGAAAAAATTCACCGCGTGGTCGCGGAAGTAGGGAGAGACGTAGCCGATTCGCAGCCGGCGATCAGGCGATCGATCGTTGGAGTGTCCGGCCGCTCGCACCGTCAGCGGCTCGGCATGGCGACGCGCCCATTCGAGGTGTTCCTGAAAAATCGTGGGCGCGTTGTAGTCGGGATTGAAGTTCAACTTGTAGAGCAGATTGGTGTGCGCTCCCACGGCGTCGGGCTGAAGCTCGACCGATTTTCGGGCGTACTGGATGGCCTCGTCCAGTTGGCCCAGGTTCTGCATCGCGGTGGCCAGGTTGGCATACAGAGCCCCGGAATTCGGATCCTGCTTAATCCCCCGGCGGCAGCACTGAACCGCCAGATCGGGCTGGTCGATGTCGTTGAACAAAACTGCCAGGTTGTTGTATGCCTCGGGGAATTCCGGTTGCAGCCGCAGGGCCGTTTCGTAGCCTTCGACGGCCTCGGAAGTCCGCCGCTGGAGGCGGTAGACGTTGGCCCGATTCAGATAAGCCGAGGCATAGTCGGGGTCGATCTCAATGGAGCGATTCAGCAGCGTCAACGATTCGTCGATGCGGCCCTGATGTTGCAAGACCGTGCCCAAGCTGGCCAGGGCCTTGGCATGATCCCCCTGCAAGCGCAGCACGTCGTCGTACGCGGCCGCCGCCTGGGCCCACTTCTCCTCGGCGTGCCAGACCGCCGCCAGGTTGAAATGCGCATCCACGTGCCGCGGCTCCAAGCCGATCGCGGTCCGCAGGCTGGCAATTGCCTCGTCAAACTGCTTCAGGTCCTTGAGCGCCGCGCCCAGATTGCTGTGCGCCGTTACCGAACGAGGTTCGAGCGCGACGGCTTTGCGATAACACTCGACAGCTTCGTCGAGCTCGCGCTGGTCCTGATGGACTGTGCCCAGGTTCAGGTGCGCCTCACTGTTGTTGGGCGCCAGTTGCAGGGCCTGGCGATACGAGCGGGCCGCTTCCAAGCCATTGCCATGCGCCCGCCAGGCGGTACCCAGGTTCAGCCAGGCGTCGACATAGCGTGGATTCAGTTGCAGGGCTTCGCGATACGCCGAAATCGCCGCGGACAGATGCCCCTGGGTTTGGAGCACCGTGCCCAGGTTGTTGTGCGCCTCGGCGAAGGTCGGCCGCAGTGCGATCGCGCGGCGAAACGAGGCCGCCGCATCGTCGTCGCGGCCCGCCGCGCGCCGCACATTGCCCAGACTATTGTGTGCGTCGGCCAGAGTTGGATCGAGCCGCAAAGCCTCGAGCAGGCACGATTCGGCCTCGGCTGCCCGCCCGCACGCCCGCAGGGCTTCGCCCAGGTTGCCGCGAAAGACGGGCTGATCGGCCCGCAGTCCCACGGCTCGGCCGATCAGTTCGACGGCGGTTTCCGCTCGGCCGACCTGATAGGCCACCAGGCCCAGCAGATGCAGCGAGTCAGCGTGGTTCGGCTCCGCCTGCAAGATCCGGCGGTAGATCTCCTCAGCTTCGCGCAGTTGCCCGGCCTGATGATGGGCATAGGCCGTCTGCAAGGCTTCGGAAGTGCTGGGCATCGTTAGATCGAACACGTTGAATCGAAAATCGAGAGACACGGACGCGTTGCCAGGCGGCTGCAAGCCGCTCCGGCGCGCCATCGCGGCGAACGCGCGAAGGCCGGCCCGACCACCAATCTAATTTAAAAAGCCCCTTTGCCTTAAAGCCAAACC
>JANNQN010000369.1:0-21889 GCA_031400775.1 Planctomycetia bacterium
CGCATCTTCGTGACGAACAAGCTCCCCGAGCACACGACGATCCATTGGCACGGCATCTTGCTCCCCTGTGGCATGGATGGCGTCGGCGGCTTGACGCAACCGCAGATAAAGCCCGGCGAGACTTTCGTCTACGAGTTCGAGATGAAAAAGTCGGGCACGTTCATGTATCATCCGCATGCCGACGAGATGGTGCAGATGGCCATGGGCATGATGGGCTTTCTGGTGGTGCATCCCAAGAATTCCGAGGAGCACAAAGTCGATCGCGATTTCGTTTTCCTGCTCAATGCCTTTGATGTCGATCCCGGCAGCTATACGCCGAAGGTCAACACCATGCTCGATTTCAATCTGTGGTGCTGGAACAGCCGCGTGTTCCCGGGGATCGATCATCTCGTCGTCGCGAAGAACGATCGCGTTCGCATCCGCTTCGGCAATCTCACGATGACCAACCATCCGATCCACATGCACGGCTACGACTTCGAGGTCACCTGCACGGACGGCGGCTGGGTGAAGGAGAGCGCCCGCTGGCCCGAGGTGTCGGTCGACGTTGCCGTCGGGCAGATGCGCGCTTTCGAGTTCGATGCCATCTACGAAGGCGACTGGGCGATCCACTGCCACAAGTCGCACCACACCATGAATGCGATGGGACACGACGTGCCCACGATGATCGGGGTCGATCATCGCGGCATCGCGAGCCGCCTCATCAAGGTCGTGCCCGACTACATGGTCATGGGCGAGCGCGGCATGGCGGACATGGGTGTCATGGAGATGCAGCTTCCCGCCAATACGATTCCAATGATGACGGGGTTCGGGCAGTTCGGTCCCATCGAGATGGGCGGTATGTTCAGCGTGGTGAAAGTCCGGGAGGGCCTGGCGCCACGCGACTTCAAGGATCCCGGCTGGTTCAAGCATCCGCCGGGGACGGTCTCGTACAAGGTCGAGACCGCCGAGAGTTCAAGCAACGAGTAACCGACGAAAACCCAAGAAAGGGACTGGGCAGATGTGGATGCGAACGATTGCCGCCGCGGCGATGCTCTTTGGAGCCGCTCATATGGCTTCGGCGGATTCTGGAGCGAAGAAAAAGGCCTACATGGTTGAGACCGAGTTCGGCCGGACCGGCGATCCCGAGAAGGTCTCACGCACCTTCGACGTCAAGATGACCGACAAGATGCGCTTCGAACCGAGCACCTTCACGGTGAAAGTCGGCGAGACCATCCGCTTCCGCGTCATCAATTCCGGCGGCCGGTTGCACGAGATGATCATTGGCACCGAGCCGCTGCTGCTGGAGCATGCGGCGCTGATGAAGAAGTTCCCCAAGATGGAGCACGACGAGCCGTACATGACCCATGTCAAGAAGAAGAAGGAGGGCGAGATCGTCTGGACTTTCGACAAGCCGGGGACGTTCCACTTCGCCTGCCTCGTCCTCAACCACTTCCAACTCGGCATGCGCGGCACCATCGAAGTTTTGCCGGGTTCGGACGCTAGCACGGCCGAGAACTGATCAATCAGCTGCAACCAAAGTGCGAAAAGGAGTGAAGACATGAAGGCTTATCTGCGGACGGCCGCGATCTCGGCGGCACTTGCCACATTTGCCTTGACCCCGGCGACGGCCCTTGCCGAGACCTGGACCAAGGCCGAGGTCCGGGCTATCGATGCCGAGGAAAACAAAATCACCTTGAAGCACGAGCCGCTGGCCGAGTTCGACATGCCGGCGATGACGATGGTCTTCCGCGTGACCGACCCCACAAAGCTCGAAGGCGTCGCTGAAGGCGACAAGATCGAATTCGTTGCCGGCAATGAGAACGGGCAGATGATCGTCAAGGATCTCAAGAAGGATTAGCAGCTTCGACCAGATCGGAGTGCGGCACCTCTCGGCTGCGGACGGCCTGAGCGTTGCTTGTGCGCACTTTGCGGACCTGCTGGGTACGTTCCAGCCGGTTCGCCTCTATGTCTCAAAGTGGCCCTCAGAAGAACTTCAAACTGAGACACCACCGAATGCCAGGCCGTCCCGCTTCTGCAAACCTACCGACCGCCCGCAAGACTCTCCAAAAACCGCGCCTGCCTCTCCGCCCGTTCGCGCGCCAGACGAACCGCCGCCTCCGGCGTGATCGCCCGGAACCGCACCTCGCGGGCGGCTCTGATCGCAAGCTCATCGTGCAGATGCCGGCCGCTCTACCATTCGCCTACATGGATCAGAGCATCGGCTGGGGCTACCAATCCGGACCGGAACCTTATCTCAACGGCCGCACGATCGACGAGAAACGCGGCAAGCTTCTCGGCGGCTCCTCCTCGATCAACGCCATGATCGCCAACCGCGGCAATCCCCGCGACTACGACGGCTGGGCGGCGCTCGGGCTCCCATCGTGGTCCTTCGCCCATTGCCTCCCTTACTTCAAGCGCATGGAAACCTTCGAGGATGGCGCCAATGAATGGCGCGGTGGCGATGGTCCGCTCCACGTCATGCGGTGCCGCGCGGCACACTCGACCTATGATCGGTTTCTAAGAGCTGGCGAGCAAGCGGGCTTCGCGATGACCGGGGATCACAACGGCTCCAAGCAGGAAGGCCTGCATCTCGCGCAGACTTTCGTGCACCACGGACGCCGCTGCAGCACGGCGAATGCTTACCTGAGGCCGGCCGTGGGGCGGCCGAACCTTCAGGTGCTGACGGACGCGCATGTCGAGCGGATCATCGTCGAGGGCGGCCGGGCCCGGGGCGACGTGCTCAAGACGCGAGACACGCGCGCGGACATTCGTGCCGAGCGCGAAGTGATGCTCTCGGCCGGCGCGTTCAATAGTCCAAGGCTGTTGATGCTGTCGGGGATCGGCGAGGCAAACCATCTGCGCGAGCACGGAATCGACTGCGCGGCGCACTTGCCCGGTGTCGGCCGGAACCTCGAGAACCATCCGGGCGTCAATGTGCAGTTCGCGCTGCCCGACGAGGACTCGATGGTGGCCTCGCTCGGGCACATGGGGCAGGCTCGCCTCGGCCTCGAATGGCTGCTCTTCAAGCGCGGCCTCGGCACCACGAATTTCTTCGAAACGGGCGCCTTCCTGAAGACCCGGCCCGATGCCGGCTACGTCAACATGCGGTACGAGTTCCTGCCGCTCATTCGCTACGTGAAGAACGGCAGACTGAAGGCGACGTCAGGCTTTCAATACTGGATGGATCTTTCGCGTCCGCTCAGTCGCGGTGAGATACGGCTGCGCTCGCATGATCCGGCCGCGCACCCCTCGATCGTCTTCAACCATCTGGCCGAGCAGCAGGATGCGCGTGATTTGGTCGACG
Source organism: Planctomycetia bacterium (assembly GCA_031400775.1). Lineage (GTDB taxonomy): Bacteria > Planctomycetota > Planctomycetia > Pirellulales > PALSA-1355 > PALSA-1355. The sequence goes on from JANNQN010000369.1 coordinate 3,284, forward strand.
GCATCAGGCAGGCCCGCGAGATGGCCTCGCAGCCCGCCTGGAAGGGCGCTGAAAGGAATGAGATCACGCCCGGGCGGGATGTCACGAGCGATGCCGACTTGCGCAAGTGGGTCGCGGCCAACACGGGCACGAGCCTTACCACGGACGCATCGTCGACAGGCCCGGATGGCGCCCCGACGCCAACCGCGAATGACGTCCCAATCGTAAACAATTGAAATCCTCGGTGCCGGCTGCAGGACTCCAACCTGCGACCCCCCTGAGTACAAAGACGGCAACGTGAACTGAAATGTAGCAATATCAATGTCTTATCCGGGCGCCCGTTGCAAACCGTGCCCCACGGCTCAGCAGAGTGCACTACGCAGTCCCGCAAAATTCCCGCGGACGGAGAAGAGTCGAATCGACAATCGCGGCATGACTTCGCTTCCGGTCCATGTCGCTGTGGCACGGGCGACTGACGTCCGCTCCAATCCCGAAGCGGATACAAGGCAATCGTCGTAAGTGACCCAACCCGGAAGTCTTGGCATTCGAGTCGATCAGCAGGAAAGTAACGGCAACCCGGTCAATGGCGCCGGGGGATTACAGCAGGACGTCGCCCCCACCGAGCACAATGATGCCCTTGAGCTCGATCTGGAAATCACCCTTGCCATCGCCGGTGACGTCGCCCTCGACGATCGTCTTGTCGTTGGCGGTCCCGGGCGGGTTCAGGATCGCGTAGTGCAGCTCGCCCTTCACCTTGTGAAAGGCCTGCGTGCCGATGAATTTGAAAGCATCGTTGGCGCTGGTGCCCGACTTGGCGTCGATGGTGCGAAGGTCGATATCATCGGTGCCTCGCCGGAAATCGCCGATGATATCGCGCGTGGCGGACGTCTTGCCGGTTTCGGCGATGGCGTTGAAGTCGAAGATGTCCCGCGCCGCGCCGCCAATGAGGCTGTCCCGCCCGCGCCCGCCGGTGATCGTGTTGGTGCCGGCGTTGCCCGAGAGTAAGTTGGCCAGGGCGTTTCCCGTGAGGGCGAGGCTCAGGGTGCCTGAGAGTTCGAGGTTCTCGACATTCGAATAGCTTGCGAGATTGAGACTGATCGCGCTCGATCGCACCTTGTCGATGCCGCCGCCTCCGGCTTCGATCACGGTGTCGCCGGCCGCATCGACGATGTAGGTGTCGTTGCCGAGCCCGCCGGCCATCGCGTCGTTGCCGGGGCCGCCGTCCAAGATGTCGGCACCGCCCGCGCCATAGAGCGTATCGATCCCGTCGAAACCGCTGACCGTCGTGCCGTCTGGAGTGCTGAAGAGCACGTCGGCGCCGCCGGTGCCGGTGATCGGTCCGGTGCGAGGATCGATAATGGCGATGAAGCTGTCAATGTCGGCGGTGCCCTGCGAGAACGCCACCGCCACGCGACCGTCCGGCAAGGTCGTGAGATCGATCGGGCCGGCGGCGGCGCCGGCGGCGATCGTGAATTCACTGCCGTCGGGCACCCCGGCCGCCGTGAAACGTTGACCGCGGATCAGCCCCGCGCCGGCATCGCTCCAAGCGACGATGAAACCGCCATCGGCGAGGGCCGCGACCGCGGGATGCTCCTGGTCGCCAGCGATCGAGGTGTTTACGAGGATTTCGAGATCGTTGCCTTGGCCATCGGTGAACGAGGTTCCGGCGTTGTCGAAGATGGCGGCCTGGATGCCCTTGGTTTCGAGTGCCGAGCCGTTGATATCCGTGTCGATCCATACGACGGCAAACCCGCCCCCGGCTAGCGCGGCGATGGCAGGCTCCGTCTCGTCCTCGATACCGAGCCCGCCCGGAACATTGAACGCGGAGGAGAGGACGGCGCCATTGGCCGCGTAGACCGCGTAGTAGATGTCGCGATCGCTGGGATTGCCGCCCGCCTCGTTTGTCCAGGCGATGGCCCACGAGCCGTTGGAGAGCGTGGCGAGGGCCGCACCGCTGCTGTTGTCGTCCTCGTCGACGACGGGAATGGCGGCGCCGACAACTCCAGTGGGGCTGACGATTCGAACGACGATGTCGGTCTCGGCGCCGGTCGAGGTGCTGTAAGCGACGACATAGCTGTCGTCCGCGAGCGCGGTCACGGCTGGCGCCGTCGTGTCGGCGGCGGTGGAGTCGATCGTGTCGGTCCTGATCACGCCGAGCCCCGCATCGAGCACGCGCACGGAGATGTCGTTGTTGCCGGGCGCTACCTCGCTCGCAAAGGCAATGAGGACACCGCCGCCCGGCCTGAGCGCCACGTCCGCCAAGGCATAGCCGATGTCGGCTGCTGGGCTCAGCTCGACCTCGCCAGAAATGGGCACGCCGTTGCCGCCGAAGCGGCGGCCGACGATGGCGGTGCCGCCGCTGTTGTAGACGCCGCTAGCGTCCTCCCAGAGCGTGAGCAGGCCACCGCCGAACACAGGAACGACGAAGGCCGACCGCTGCGCCGCACCGCTATCGGTGGCGTTGACCTGGAAGGCGGATTTCCAAAGCTTCGGGGTCGCCATCGGGCACCACCGGGTTTAGCGCCGCGCCGCTCGCGCCAAACGGAAGGCGGGCGAGATCGGCATCTCGACCGCCTTCCGGAACTCAGATCATATCGGCATCCGTCGCCCAGGTCGTGGTAATGCCGCCGAGCGTGATGGCGCCGGTGTTGTTGTACTGGTCGAGCACCGTATGGAGCAGGCTCGCGGAATGCTCGATGCCGGGCTGTGGCGACTGCCAGAGCGCCGAGCTGGTCGCAACTTTCGACGCGGTGCCGAGCTCCCCAAGCGACAAACATCCGTTGCTGTCGGCATCGAAGAGCTTGAGCCAGGCGACGGCCTCGTTCAACAGATCCATCGGATCGTCGTCGTTCGGATCAAGTGGATTGTCCGCGAGCCCGTCGCCGCCGGGATTGCCCGCGAGCAGGTTGAGCGTGGTCGCGACGACGTCGCGGGCCAGCATCCAGCGGCCGTCGCCTGAGGCGTCGTTGAGCTGCTTCTCCGATGCATTGATGAGCTTTTGGGCGTCGGCCAGCTTGATCTTGAGCTCGCCGGTCTCGGGTGCTCCATCCCCGTTTGTATCCTTGAGGTCGCCGCCGATGATCATGTAGGGGTTCGAGATCATTCCGCCGGCAGCAGAACCGTTCGAATCGTTCCAGGGCAGCAGCTCGCCGTTGGCGAAGGCCGCGTCATCGGCCGTTCCGGCGGTTCCGTCGGCGCCTTTCGCCTTCGCCTCGTTGCCGACGATGCCATCCCAGAACTGGGCCCCGAACTTCGACTGCCAGTAACCAGGCGTGCGGACGCCCGGCGCGTCGCTGTGGTTGCCGAAGTTGAGCGCCTCGGTTTCCTTCGCATCGCCGTGTTGGTCGGTGCCGCTTGCGCCGGTGACCGTCACCTTACCGTCGCCGCCCGGATAGGTCTGCGTCCAGCCGGATTTCTGCTGCTCCCAGACCGTGTAGGTGCCGGGCCCCAGATTGGTGAAGACATACTGGCCGGTGCTGTCGGTCATATCCGTGAAGTCGATGGTTCCATCGCCGTCGATATCCAGATTGATGACCCAATTGGCGATACCGGTCTCGTTGGCATCCCAGGCGCTATCGCCGTCGAGGTCGTTCCACTTGTATCGGCGCTCTTGGTGTACAGATCGTATGGATTGAAAGCTCGCACGGCGTTGAAGTACTTGCGATCCGCCGCGTTCATCAGATGCTCGTAGGCCCGGTCTCGATGGCACGGGTAGAACGAGTGGTAGCGGATCATGTACAGGGCCTCCGGCGGCAAATAGTCTTTCACGACGTGGTACATATATTCGTCGTGGCCCCAGGACAACATCACGTTGTCCAGTCCGCAGCCTTCCTCGTAGATGCCGCACGGAGTCTGGTACCGCTCGACCTGGCTGTCGGGGTTGGCGGCCAGAAACTCGGAAAACACGATCTTATCCGAGTACGAGCAACCGACCGGGAACGTGTCGCCCACGACGGCCCATTGCGGCTCGCCGAACAGGCACAGAACTTTGCCGAAATCGTGGATCAGTCCCGTCAGTATGAACCAGCGCGGATGCCCGTCGCGGCGAATGGCCTCGGCCGTCTGCAACAAGTGCTCGATCTGGGCCAGGCTCGTGTCGGGGTCGCTCGAGTCGACTAGCGTGTTCAAGAACTCGAGCCCGTCCCAAAGCCCCATCTTGCGGCGGTTTAGCCGCAGGTAGTCGGCCCGTTTCTCGCGCACGAAATCCACCGTCTGATGCTGGTGGTTCAGGCGATAGAACTCTTTGACCTCGGGCTTGGCTTCGGCTCGATAGTCGCGAAACTGCTCCTTGGTCTTGATCGCGGTGGTCTGCCCGGGTTCGGGATAGCGGCGGCGGAGGTCGTCCTCCCACTGATCCAAATCGCTCAGCGGGCCGGAATCGGAACGCGCGGGACGGTCGACCATCGAATTGCTCCTGAAGAAACTGGCCGCCTGGTTTTTTAGTTCGCCGCTGGGTTGGCTCGCAAGTATGCTTCCAGCCCCGCCAGGTCATCGGTATTAATCATATCCACGCCGGCGTTTTGCAACTCGCGCCAGGCCTCGACGCTCTCGGGCGTCGCCCAAAACCGAATCCGCCGGCCGCGCGCGTGCGCCTTGTCCACCGCGTCGGTCAGCTTCTTGCGTTCGGCATCGCCGAGCGGTCCCACGCCCTTCCATTTGAAGTGTGCCGCCCAACTGTCGCTAACCAGCGGCAGTAGATGCACGGGCTGCTCGGAGTCCAAGTCGCTCAATCGGCCGTCCAAGCCGGCATAGCGCAGCTTCTCCGCGGTCAACGTTCGCGTCGGGCGATTGCCGGAGATGACCACGTTGACCGCCTTGGACTCAGTTTTGCCGTCGCGAACCGCCGAGATGATGTCGCTGTACTCGGCCAGCACTTTGGCTAAAACCGCGTAGGTCGGTTCGGCCGCGCTCTTGAGATCGATCAACAGATGGAACGGCCCGCCGCCGGAGTAAACGCTGCCGCCCCCAGCCCGGACCCGCGCCCGAAGGGGATCCAGATACAGTTTCTCCAGAGTTCGCTCGGGCTTGAGTTCGCGAGCCGTATGCCCGACCAGCAATTTGCCGTCGACCAGGAAGATATCGGCCTCAACGCTGGTGAATCCGTGGTCGAGGGCATCGAGCAACGGCCGCTCGTGCAGGTAATCGTTGTGAGCGTGCGCTTGCGCCAGCGGGGCAACCGGCGCCTTTCCTTCTCCGCGAGTAGGCGCCGCTACAATCGCGACGGCCACCGCGGCCACGAGCGCCATCCGGACGAATGGTGCGGAAATCAATGAATGCAGCGCGAGCATGGAAGGCCTTAGCGGGCGGTGTGCGAAATCAATCGCCGTCGCGGCGAAGTACGCCACGATTCTAGCACCGCGCAATCGCGCTCGACAAGGTTCGCGTCGTGCTGCGACCGAGCCCGAAATAGCCTAGCCCGTGGGCATTAGTAGGCCGTGCAGCAAGGATTCGGCTGGCAACAAGGCTGTTGCTGATAGACCGGCGCTGGTTGGGCATAAACCTGCGCTGGCTGCTGCATCATCGGCGCTGGCTGCGTGTAGGCGGGCTGAGCGTAGTTGTGGCCGTAATACGGTCGCCAACAACCGCTCGAGCCGGCCATGACGAGCAAACCCAAACTGATTGCGGCCCATTTCATCGCTTGTTCCCTTCGAAAAACACCGAACGGTTGCGCCGAGACGGGAGGCCAAGTTGGCGCGATTGGCGCGAGCGGGCGGGAACGATACTGGAAGTCCCCACGACGGGTCAAGGGCAGAGCCCTAGCCGGCGAAGTATCCCCACTCCGGGCCCCACTGCGGCCGCGCACGCTCATCTCGTGGGGGGAAAAAAGCCAGTCTGGGGCAGCCTTGGTAGCACTGCCAGCGGCCGGATTGCTGAAGGTGCGTACGACTCGGCCGTAGGCGATCCAGTCAGCGATCAATCGTCCAACAGCCGCCGCGCCGCCTGAAAGACCTCGTCGAACATGGGCTCGGTCAATACGCCGGTAAACGTGTTCTGCTGGCTGGGGTGATAACTGCCCAACAGCCAATGCCCGTTGGCAAACTGCGTTTGCGCCGCGTGGCCGAATTTTGGCGCGACTCCGGTGTGCCAACCGCGGCGACGAGCTTCGACGACAACCGCGCGCCAGGCAATCTGCCCCAAGGCCAACAGCACCTTCACCGGCAGCAGATCGATCGTCCGCTGGAGCCACTCGTTGCAGGCGGCCAATTCCTGCGGCAGGGGCTTATTGCCCGGCGGTGCGCAGTGCGCCGCGGCCGTGATCGCGCAGTCGTGCAACCGCAATCCGTCATCGCGCGAAATCGAATGCGGTCGATTGGCAAATCCGGCTTTGTGCAGAGCCCGATACAACCACTCGCCGCTGCGATCGCCGGTGAACATGCGGCCGGTGCGATTGGCCCCATGGGCCGCCGGCGCCAAGCCAACGATCAACAATCGGGCCGCCGGATCGCCGAAGTTCGGCACGGGCTGCCCCCAATAGGTCTCGTCGCGAAAGGCGGCCCGTTTCTCGACGGCAACCTGGCGGCAATACTCGCGCAGTCGCTCACAGCCGTGGCAGCCGACAATCTCGCGATTCGTAGCTTCCCAGGCTTCGAGCTGGCTCGATCCTCGCTTGCCCATGTGGAGCCTGGCTTACGGCTTGAGATGCCGTGCCAGAAACGCGTACGTGACTCGCATCACGCGGTCGTGCTCCTTGGGCCAGCCGTGCCCCTCGCCGATCATGAGCTCGACACGGCCCGGCACTCCGGCCTTGGTCAGACTTTCGACCATCCGAATCGCCTGGTCGTGCGGCACGAGCGGGTCTTTCGTGCCCTGGATCAACAGCATCGGCGGATCGCCGGCGTTGACATAGGTGACCGGTGATGCCCGACGGGCGGCATCCTCCTTTTCGCCTTGCGGCCCGCCCAGGAATGTGGCCACGAGTCCTCTCGAGGCGGCCGGAAACTCAACCGCCAGGTCCGTGGGGCCGGCGTACGACACGACGGCCTGCACGCGGCTCGACGCCTCGGGCGATCCGCCCTCGCCTTCCAATCCGTCCGCCGAGTCCATCGCGCCCAGCATCATCGCCAAATGAGCGCCAGCCGACGATCCGACGACGCCGATCCGATTGGGATCGACTTGCAGCTTGGCGGCATTCGCGCGGAGCCAGCGCACGGCGCATTTGCAATCCTCGACTTGCGCCGGAAAGAGATGCTTGGGCGCCAGGCGATAGTTGATCGAGATGGCTACGTAGCCGGCACGTGCGGAGTCGCGAATTAACTTCTCGAACTCATTCTTGCTGCCCCCCTGCCACGCGCCGCCGTGAATCCAGATCACGCCCGCGACCGGCTGAGTCAGCCCCTTCGGCATCGCCAGGTCCAACAGCAGATTTTCGCCGCCGCCGGTGCCGTAGATGACGTCCTTGCGGAACTCGATCTCGATTTCCTTGGGGCCAATTTTGACGTCGTCGATCAGTGATTCACTCGGCCGTACCGCGCGCAATTCCGGTTCCACGCCGTAAAGCGCGAGCGGCGAGAGCAACACGACAGCGCAAGCCATCGCCAGGTAGCGATTCCGACTCCGTAGGTCGTTCATCTTCTTGAACCCTTTTGTCGAAGCGTGTGCGATTTCAGATCGAACCAAGTTGACTCTGATTAATTGGCCGTGGGAGTTCGTCCCGCGGTCCAGAACAGGGCGTTGGCCAACAAGCGGCGAAAACTCTCTTCGGTGAAGTCTTGCGGGTGGCCCAGCGAGGTGTAAAAAATCCGTCCGCCCTTGTACTGGCGGGTCCACGTGATCGGTTCGGTGGCCTCTGGATTCTTGCCCGTCATCAGAAGTTGCGTATCGCGAGCGATCCCCTCGTTCTTATACAGGCTGCCGGCCGAGCGAAACGGCTGTACGCCAGCCAATAGCGGATGATCTTTGGCCGATTCGACGATCTTGATCTCCGTCTCTGGGCCTTCCCCGTAGTGCCCGCGGTAATTGCCCCCCAGCACTTCCTTGTCCAGATCCAGCCAACTCTGGATGGCGTGGCTGGCGGTTCGCACGCCAACGATCGGCTTGCCCGACTGGCAATAGTTCTTGATGCGTTCCAGTTGCTCGCCCGAGAGCTTCAGGCGACGGGTGAAAAGCAGCATCACGTCGCAACTGGACAGGTTCTCCAATCCATTGAGGTGTTCTTCATCATTGCCTTCGAGGAAGGCCCGCGAACACTTTGCCGGGTAGTTCCCTTCCAAATGCTTCTGAAAACCGGCCAGCGATTCGTTGGATTTGTATTCCAGCGAGCCGGAGACAAGACACACCTTGAGCGGCTCCTCGCCCGCCGAGCTCCGCGCGACGAGAAAAAAGACACATGCTGTCGCGATGTTCAGCAGGGATTGATTTCGGCGAGTCATCCGCTTCCTCCGTCAGTCCAGTGAAACGTCAGGCTAGGCCAGGATACCGTGAATCACTTCGCCGTGCACGTCGGTCAATCGCATATCGCGACCGCCAAAGCGGTGGGTGAGCCGCTTGTGGTCCATGCCCAACAGGTGCAGCATCGTGGCGTGAAGGTCGTGGACCTGGACCTTGTTTTCCACGGCGTAATAGCCGTAGTCGTCGGTTGCGCCGTAGATGGTTCCGCCCTTGATGCCGCCGCCGGCCAGCCACATCGTGAAGCCGAAGGGATTGTGGTCGCGACCGTCGACCCCCTGGGCCATGGGCGTGCGGCCAAATTCGCCGCCCCACACCACCAGAGTCTCGTCCAGCAACCCGTGGCTTTTGAGGTCTTTGAGCAACCCCGCGACCGGCTTATCGGTGGCCCGCGCGTTGTCGGCGTGCCCCTGCTGCAATTTGCTGTGCTGGTCCCAGCGGTCGTGGCCCAGGTTCTGGCACAACAACTCGACGAACCGCACGCCCCGCTCCACCATGCGCCGCGCGACCAAACACTGCCGCCCGAAAAGCTCGGTGGCCGGATCGTCCAGTCCGTATAGTTTCCGCGTCGCTTCGCTCTCGTCCCGCAGATCCATCAAGTCGGGCACGGCCGTCTGCATGCGAAAAGCCAGCTCGTAGTTGGCGATGGCCGATTCCAGCTTGTCGTCGGCGCCTTGGCGCTCGATCGCGCGGCGATCCAGCGCGCGCATTAGATTCAGCTTCTGCTGTTGTCCCTTCGCGCCCGACTCAGTCGAAGCCAGATCAGCCACGGGACTCGCGCCGTGCTGGAACGACGAGCCCTGATGTGTGGCCGGCAGGAATCCGCTCTTGAAACAGTCCCAGCCCCCCGGCGGAATCAATCCGCTGTTCAGGACGATAAAGCCGGGCAGATTCTGGCAAACGCTTCCCAGGCCATAGGTCGCCCAAGCCCCCATGCTGGGACGTCCTTGCTGTCCGTGACCGGAGTGGATGAAATAATTGGCGGTCGTGTGTTCCGAAAAATTGGCCACCATCGAACGCACGATGGCCAGGTCGTCGACACACGTGGCGACGTGCGGGAACAAATCGCTTACCGGAATGCCGCTCTCGCCGTACTGGCGAAATTCCCAAGGGCACTTCAAGACCTTGCCCACGTTGTCGAACTGCGTGGGCTGGACCTTCATTTTGATCGGCTCGCCGTGCTCGCGCGCGAGCCGCGGCTTTGGATCGAACGTGTCGACCTGCGAGGGCCCGCCATCCATGAACAGAAAGATGACGCTCTTGGCCTTGGCGGCAAAGTGCGGCGCCCGCGGCGCAAACGGATTGAGCCGCGACGCGGGGTCGAACGGTGATTCACCCGGCGTCAAGCCGTACGCGGCATCGCCCGTCAATGCCGCCAGCGCCAGCGCGCCAAATCCGTTGGCGGAGCGCGCGAGCATCTCGCGGCGGGAAAGGCTGGCGCTTTGAAATCGTCCGCAGTGCATCGAAGGAACTCTGCTCGGAAACGAGCGTCTAAAAAATACGGAGTCTAAGGAATAAAGATGAACTCTTTCACGTTGAACAGCACGTGCACCAACTCGGACCAGGCCCGCGGATCGCTCGGAGCGGTGGCCGCATCATTGAGAAACGCGAGCGCCGCCTGTTCTTCGGCTTCTTCGGGCAGGCGACACAACGCGGTTAGATACATCGCGCGGACCCGCTCGACAGGCGATCGAGTCGCGTCACTTGCCAGCCGCGTCCCCCATAAACTGGCCTGCTGCAGAACCAAAGGGTTGTTCATCATGGCCAACGCCTGCGCCGGCACGTTCGACACGCTGCGCCGCCCGATCGTCGTAAACGGCGTGGGATAGTCGAACGCCAGGAACATCGGCGTGAGGAAATTGCGCCGCACGGCCAGGTAGATGCTGCGACGGCCGTCGCCATCCAGCGGCCCCTCGACGGTCGGGCGGCCCCGCCCAGTCATGAACGGCGTTAGTTTCGGCATCACGCTGGGGCCGTACATCGTTTCGCAGGCCCGGCCCGAGACGGACAGCATGGCATCGCGGATCGCTTCGCCCTCTAAGCGCCGCACGGCCATTCGATGCAGCAACTTATTCTCGGGATCGGCCCGATCGGCATCCGCCCGCAATCGGCTGGACATGCGATACGTGTTGGACAGGACCATCAGCCGGTGCATTTGCTTGAGCGACCATCCTTCACGCATCAGTTGCCCGGCCAGATAGTCGAGCAGTTCGGGATGCGTGGGCCGTTGACCCATCACGCCAAAATCGTCGGGCGAACGGACCAGCCCGGCGCCAAAATGGTGATGCCAGAGGCGGTTCACAATCACCCGCGGGGGCAGCGGATTGTCGGGCGCGACAATGGCCCGCGCCAACTCCAGCCGGCCGCTGCCAGATTGCGGAGCCTCATTCTCCATGCCGCCAAAGGCTTCCAAAAACCGCCGCGGGACTTCTTCTCCCAGGGTCTTGTGGCTGCCACGTATGAAAACCCGTTCGTTCTCGGCGCTCCCATCGGCCAGGGCCATGGCGCGTCGCGGCACGACCAGTTGGCTCTCGATCGCCGATTGGCGCTCATCGAGCGCGGCCATCTGCGCACGGAAAGTACTGTCCGTAGTCGCCGCCTGCTCGTCCGGCGGAAGCTGCTCGAGCGCCGCGCGCACGATTACCGCTCGATCGGCCGCATCGCCGGTCGCGGAATTCGAATGGTCCAACCACGACGCCACGGCCTGCTGAAACAGCCTCTCGTACGCTTGCGCGAGTAGGGCCGGCGAAACGATCGACGGGTCGTCCAGCATCGCGGCAACCAGGCGGTTCGGTTGCACAGCGGGCCGGATGTTGTCGCCAAACACAATCTCTTCGACCGCGATGCTAGCATCGTCATCGTCGATGATCTCGATATAGGCGCGGTGCCCGATCCATTTGCTCACATCCTGCTCGCGCCAATGGGGCTCGGGGCCGCCCGCGTCGAATTTCAATCCGCCGTAAATCGGATCTTGAATCAACTGCAAGCCATCGACAATCAGCCGCACTTGTCCGCCTGTGCCATGCAGCCGATACCAGATCCGCTCCTTGACGATCTCGAAGGTCGGCGAACGGAGCACGCCTCGCAACTTGCCCGACAGGAGCCCGCTGTGTGCGGTGGTGCTGGCGGCCAATCGGCCGGAAGCTTTCGACGACGCTTCGAAAACCGACCACTGACCGGCTCGCAACAGGCCGGCGGAAAACGCCTCGCCGGTCGCCTGCCAGGGTTCGAAGTGCGGGCCATGGAAGTCGGCCAGGCTCGGCCCGGCGCCGGTCGGGTCGCCTGCGAGTTGAGCCGTAAACTGTGCCGCCAGCGCTGCGCGACGCTCGGAGAAATTGTCTGGTGCGCCCTCGGCCGGTTTTGGCGACAGCACGGCCCAGGCATGAAATACATCGTCGGTGCGGCCGAGCGCTGTTTGGCCCAACCGCTTCGACCAGTTTTCATTGACCGAGCCTTCAGCGGCCAATAGCGCCTCGGCCAGTCGGCCGACTCGCGGCACGAGCGAAGCGCGGGCCCAGGTCTCGACCGCTTGCTGTCGCTCGGCCCGAATTGCTCTCAATTGCTCGATCGGCCCACGCGTCGATTCAGGCGCGTCGATAAAAGCCTGCTGATAGCGTGAACTCTGCAAGTAGCCAGCCAGCGCATAATAGTCCTTGGTCGAGATGGCGTCGAACTTGTGATCGTGGCAACGGGCGCAGCTCACCGTTAGCCCCAGGAAGGTCTTGGCCAGGACGTCGATCTGGTTGTCGATCCGATCGGATTCATCCTCGCGCACGTCGACCGGCGAGTGCTTGGCCTCGCCGAAGAAAAAACAGCCGGTCGCGATAATCGATTCGTTGAAGCCTTCCCGCGGATGGCGGCGGGGAGCGGGCAATAAGTCGCCGGCCAGGTGCTCGACGACAAACAGATCGTATGGCAGATCCTCGTTGAACGCCCGGATCACGTAATCGCGATAGCGATAGGCGTTGGGCAGGTCGAAATCGAACTCGTGGCCGCAGGTTTCGGCATACCGCACCAGGTCAAGCCAATGTCGGGCCCAACGCTCTCCGTAGCGCGGCGACGCCAACAGGCGATCGACGACCCGTTCGTAGGCGCCGGGCGAATCGTCGGCCGTGAAGGCCTCGATCTCGGCCAGCGTGGGCGGTAAGCCAATGAGATCGTACGTCACGCGTCGCAACAATTCGTGCTTGGTAGCTGGCGGAGCGGGCGACAGGCCGGCCGCTTTTAGCCGGGCCAGGATAAATCGGTCCACCGCTGTCTTGATCCACAGACTGTCGCCAACCTCGGGCGGCACGACTTGGGCCAGTGGTTGAAAACTCCAATGCTTTGCCCTTTCGGCCAGATTAAAAATCGCCGCGGAACTGGCTTTCGCAACCGGCTCGCTGTCGACGCCCCACGGCGCTCCGATGCGAACCCATTCGACGAGTGCCGCAATTTCCTCGGGCGGAAGCTGCGACTTGGGCGGCATCTGATAGGTGTCGCCATAACGGATGGCATCGACCAGCAGGCTTTCATCCGGTTTGCCCGGTGTCACGGCCGTCGCCGTATCGCCCCCCTTGAGCACCGCGGCGCGAGAATCGAGCCGCAAGTTTCCCTTTTGCTTTTGCGGGCCATGACACTCGAAGCAGCGCGTGGCCAGCAGCGGCCGAATCGATTTTTCGAAAAACTCGGCGCCCGCCGCATCGCCAGCCACGGCTGCCGGGGCTGTATTTGCGGGGATGTCTTCTTGCGCATGTAGCGAACTGATCGGCATGACGGCGACGGTCGCGACGGCAAGCCAGGCGCAAGCTGAGTAACACGGCTGCATGACGCTTTTCCAGGCGGGTGGCACGCTGGCGGTTTAGCGTGCCCGGCGGTTTCGCACGCAAGAGTCTCGCGCGCAAGCGACTTCACTCGTTTAGTCGAATATAGTAGCCCACCCAGCAAGGGTCAACGCGGCCGGCGACCGACAGAATAGGCTTAAACCTACGCGAATCATCACAAATACGGGGTCAGCAGTCGCGCCACCCCGTCTCGCAATCGCGTCGGAATGCCGCGGCTATCCACGTCGGCCAAGGTCACCTGTCGGGCCCGTTTTCGTTTGCCTTCCATCCAACGATACAACTCCGCGGCCAGCTCGCAATCGTAACACTCGACGTCGAACTCGAAGTTCAACCGCAGGCTGCGCGGATCCCAGTTGCCCGAGCCGAACAGCGTCCAGGCCCGATCGACCAGCATGAGCTTAGTGTGATCGAATGGCGGCGGCGACATCCACACTCGGCAGCCGCGCTCCAGCACTTGCCAGAGCAGCGCGGTCGAAGCCCACTTGACCAGCGCCAGGTTGTTGGCCTCGGGCAGAATGATATCCACGTCCACGCCGCGCAGCGCCGCGACGTTGAGCGCGGCGATCAGCGGAGCGTCGGGCAAAAAATAGGGCGTCACGATGCATACCGACGATTCGGCGCACGAAAGCGCGCCCTCCAGCGTCAGACGCAGCTTGTCGAGATCGCTGTCCGGTCCGGCCGAGATTCCCCGAGCCAGCGCCGATCCCACCTTCGGCAACTCCGGAAACCACGTGTCGCCTTGCAGAAGCTCATCGGTGCAAAAGGCCCAGTCCTCGGCAAACACTTCCTGCAAGTGTGCAACCGCCGGACCCTCAACCCGAAAATGATGATCGTCGATCGGATGCTTGGGATGCAGGCTCAGGTCATGACTCTCGCGAATGTTCAGTCCGCCCGTGAAGCCCAAGCGACCGTCTGCCACCAGAATCTTGCGATGGTTTCGCAGATTGGCATAGGCAAATCGACCCGGCACCAGCGTTGGCAGGAACCGCGCCACCGGCACCCCCGCGGCTTGCAACCGGCCGACGATCGACGGGAACGAGTAGCGAGCCCCGATCGCGTCGATGATCACCCGCACCTCGACTTTGCGAGCCCGCGCACCTTCGAGGGCTTCGGCAAACATGGCGCCGGCACGATCGTTGTCGAAGATATAGGTGCTCATCGCGACCGAGTGCTGCGCCTCGTTGATGGCCGCCAGCATTTGTGGATAGGCCTCTTGCCCGCCGACTAGCTGTTGCACACGATTGCCACCCAGCAGCGGACGCCCGGTCAACTCGTGGATCAACCGCTCGAGACTGGCCAAGTGCTTGGCGCCTGGGGGCAGCGCCGCAATGACGGCCTGCCGATCGGTCGCATAGCGCCCAGCACTGGCGACCCGGGGGGCCGCGCCGCGGCGCAGGTTCAACGCCCGGCGCTGCAGGCGGTTGATGCCGAACACGGCATACAGCAACGCCCCGAAGATCGGCACCATCAGCACCACGCCAATCCAGCCGATCGCCGCCCGCGTATCCTTCTTGTACATCACCAGGTGGGCCGAGGCGATTGCCATCAGCGACACGTAGGTGACGAAAAAAAGGTGCGGCCAGAGCCGCCAAAAATCAGCCACGAGGCTGTTGAGTAAATCCATGGCACCCGATCTTTTTAGAGTCGCCAGGCAAGCGGGGCCGGCGTCCGGAAGCGAAATTACGCGTTCGCTGTAGCTGCGGCGGCCGCGCGAGGGCTGTTCATGCGGCGACGCGGCACGCACAATATAGAAGGAATCACGACGGAAGCGACAATAGCAATCGCCCCAAACCGGCCCCTGCCCGCTAACCATCTGGCCCATTTCGACGGTCGATCATGAAACGCATCATGAAACGCGTTGTCCAGTTCATTGCCTTGCTGCTATTGGCCGTGCTCGTCGGACGACCGCGACTCCGCGCGGCCGACGCCGAAGCCTTGCCGCCGCCGGTCGATCGGCAGGTCGATTTTCATAAAGACATCCTGGCGATATTGGCCAACAGTTGCGCCAAGTGCCACGCCGGCGGACAGAAAAAGGGCGGGCTGTCGATCGACACCCGCGAATCGCTGCTGACCGGCGGCGAGTCCGGCCCAGTGGTTGTGGCGGGCAAGAGCGCCGAAAGTCGGCTGGTGGCGCTCGTCGCGGGACTCGAACCCGACGCAGTCATGCCGGCTCAGGGACCGCGACTTTCCGCGCAACAGATCGGGCTGCTGCGAGCCTGGATCGACCAGGGGCTGCCATGGGAAGAAGGCTTCTCATTCAAGAAGACCGCGAGCGCGCCTCTCGAGCCGCGCCGCGTGTCGCTGCCGCCGGATTCGGCAGGCTCGGCCGGATCGAACCCCATCGACCGTTTGCTCGAGCCCTATTTCCGATCCGCCGGTTTCGAGCCCGGCGCGGTGGTCGACGATCGCGCGTTTCTGCGTCGCGCCAGCCTGGACCTCGTCGGCCTGATGCCCTCGCCCGACGAAGTCGATCAACTAGTCCGAGATAAAGCGCCTGACAAGCGGCAACAGAAGATCCACTCGCTGTTGAAAAACGATCAACCGTACGCAACACATTGGCTGACGTTCTGGAACGATGCGCTGCGCAACGACTACCGCGGTACCGGTTACATCGACGGCGGTCGGCTGCAAATCACCGATTGGCTGGCCGCGGCCCTGGTCGAGAACATGCCCTACGACCGGTTTGTTCGCGAGCTGATCAATCCCACTCCCCAGGCGGCCGGATTCATCAAAGGCATCGTATGGCGCGGCGTGGTAAACGCCAGTCAGGCGGCGCCGATGCAGGCTGCGCAAAACATTTCGCAAGTTTTCCTGGGCATCAATCTCAAATGCGCCTCGTGCCACGATAGCTTCATCAACGATTGGAAGCTGGCCGACGCGTATGGTCTAGCCGGCATCTTCGCCGACGGTCCGCTGGAAATGCACCGTTGCGATCAGCCAACTGGCCAATTCGCGCCACTGCAATTCCTCTACCCGCAATTGGGCTCGATCGACCCCAAGGCCCCCACGGCCGAGCGGCTCAAGCAATTGTCCGAAGCGATCACGCGGCCCGAGAACGGCCGGCTGGCGCGGACCATCGTCAATCGCCTTTGGGCGCGGATGCTGGGGCGTGGACTGGTGGAACCGGTCGACGAGATGGACAACCCGCCCTGGAGCGCCGACTTGCTCGACTACCTGGCTACGGATCTGGCCGATCACGGCTACGATCTGAAGCACACCATCGAACTAATCGCCAGCTCGCGGGCCTATCAATTGCCGCCGGTTGATGAGGCCGACGACAGCCGCCACGACTTTGTATTTCGCGGTCCGCTGGTGCGGCGAATTTCGGCCGAGCAGTTTGTCGATGCCGTGGCTGACCTGGCCGGGGTCGACTATGCCGAGGCCGCCGCCAAGCCGCCGGCGCTAACCCCGAGTCAATCTACACTGAGCCAAACCGCGGCTGGCCGAGCTGGCGCCCGCGCGGCGCTTGTGAATGCCGATCCGCTGCTGATAGCCCTGGGCCGTTCGAATCGCGAGCAGGTCGTGACCGATCGCCCCAAAACGGCTACGACGCTGCAGGCGCTGGAACTTACCAACGGCACGCCGCTGTCCGCCCTGCTCGAAAAAGGGGCCAGGCAATGGGCCGGGCGAAAGCTGGAACCGGCGGCGCTCGTGGCGGCGATCTATCGAGCCGCGCTACGACGTCTGCCGAGTGATCAGGAACGCGGGCTGGCGCTTGAGCTGCTGGGCAGCGAGCCGGCCGAAGATGAAACTGAAGTCGCAATTGAAGACTTGCTGTGGGCCATCGTGATGTTGCCTGAGTATCAACTTATTTATTGAGTGTACCGATGAACGACATGCATCGCTCGCAAGCTTCGCCCCGGAATCGTCGCGACTTTTTGCGCGGCGCCAGCGCCGCCACGCTATCGGCTCTGGCGGCCGGCTATCCCCATGCGATCCTGGCGGCCGAAGAGGAGAAACTCCGCCCCACCGCCGACACCGTGATCGTGCTGTGGATGGGGGGCGGCATGGCGGCCACCGAAACGTTCGATCCCAAGCGCCACACGCCATACGAGCCGGGGTTGGAATCGAATCGCGTGTTGAGCACGTTCGAATCGATCGACACGGCCGTCGACTCGATCAAGATCTCGAAGGGACTCAAACGAACCGCCGCCGTGATGGACCGCGGCACGCTCATTCGCTCCTACACGGCCGGTGACCTGGGATTCATCCTGCATTCGCGGCATCAATATCACTGGCATACTGGTTATGCGCCGCCGCAAACCGTGGCCGCGCCGCATATCGGTTCGGTGATCGCGCGCACGCTCGGTCCACTCAATCCGGCCGTGCCGGCGTTCATCGATATCGGCCAGCGGTTCGACCTGGGCGAAGGCGAAGAGCTTAAGGCCTTCCACCAGGCGGGCTTTCTGGGCAGCCAGTACGGCCCGTTCTTGATTCCGCAAGCCGACGAGGCCATGGCCAGCGTCCGCCCGCCGAAGGGGATGGGCCCCGACCGATTCGAGAACCGCTACAAGTTCTACAAGAAGCTGGCCGCGCAAAGTCCCATCGGCAAGTTCGGCAGCGACTATCAAAAGGAGTCGTTGGTTCGTTCGCTGGACAACGCGCACCTGTTGCTGAGTTCGCCGGCGGCCAAGGCCTTTGACCTGAGCCTGGAGCCCAAGGACAGCTACGACCGCTACAACACGGGGCAATTTGGCCTGGGCTGCTTGCTCGCGAGGCGGCTGACCGAGGTGGGAGCGCGGTTCATCGAAGTGACGACCGAGTACATCCCGTTCAAGAACTGGGACACGCACGACAACGGCCACACACGGCTCACCGATCTGAAAGCCATGATCGATTCGCCCTTGTCGCAGTTGGTTTTGGATCTCGAATCGCGTGGCCTGCTCAATCGCACGCTGATCGTGTTAGCCAGCGAGTTCAGCCGCGACATGATGACCGAGGGCCGGCCCGACAAGCAGGTCAAGGACCAGGTCGAGGTGCCCAACGTGATCCAGGAGCTCAAGTATTACGGCATGCACCGCCACTTTACCGACGCGGGTTGCGTGCTGCTTTTTGGCGGCGGCATGAAGCGCGGTTATCTGCACGGCAAGACGGCCGACGAGCGCCCCTGCAAAACAATCGAGGGACGGGTCGTGATCGAAGATCTGCACGCCACGATCTACCGGGCGATGGGCATCTCGCCCAAGCTGGCCTACGAGATCGAGCGGCGGCCGTTTTATGTGACGCGGGACGGCCTAGGGCAGCCCATTCGCGAAGTGTTCGCCTGAGCGACAGGCAAACTTAGAACGGCGCTCGCGGCAAATCGCTATTGGATGACGTAATCGTACATCCGGTAGGTCTTGTCGAGCTTGGCGCCCCCTTTTTCGAGGCTGCCGCGCGACAGCGTGTTGGATTCCAACACCCAAGAGAATTCGACCTC